>NZ_CAMVPU010000004.1 GCF_947169445.1 uncultured Butyrivibrio sp.
TAAAGCGTAGCGAGGATAAATCAACATACAAGCATGTTTATGAAGGTGATCTGGTATTTAATATGATGAGGGCCTGGCAGGGAGCTATTGGTGTTGCTAAAAGCGAAGGGATGATTAGCCCTGCATATATCTCAGCGATCCCTAATGATGAGGTCTTTCCTTTATTCATGGATTATGCTTTGAGACGTAAAGATGCCATTGACCAGATCAACAACCTGTCATATGGTGTAACTGATTTTAGGAAGCGATTGTACTGGAACTCTTTTGTTAAGGTCAAATGTATGCTTCCATCAAAGGAAGAGCAAGAAAAGATATGGAGATTTTTAAGACAGATTGATGATCTTATAGACTTGTATCAGCAGAAGATTAAAGCAATGACTGAATATAAGAAGGGACTGCTTCAGCAGATGTTTGTCTAATTCTAAAAAAGAAGAACTGTTTCCTCAGTTTTGAGGAATGACGGTTCTTCTTTTTTGTGCGAATAATCTGTCGCTCTGTATATAAGGAGCAGGCGCATAGTTCGTAATATTCATAAGAAAGAGAGGTTTTGTCTTATGAGTAACAAGATATACGAACTAAAACCAGAACTGGACCCGGCAAAGAGTTTCTACGGAAAAGCTATGATAGAAGAGCAGGAAAATGGAGATCTGCTTCTTAAGAGCTATGGAGATAATATCCTGCTCCTTAGTCCGGCCACGGATAATCTGCAGAGATATTCAGACAGGCTTTCTGTTACAGCTATGCGCCATGCAAAGGACTTTGTATATCAGTACGTTGGCAAGAACAATTTTGATGCTGCCATGTTCTCACAGCTTCCAATGGTGCAGGAGTCTGCCTGCGCAAGTGAGGTACCTATTGATAACTTTTACATCGATAAGCCGGAGCTGACTGCAACGGGCTCTGGGAAGCTTGATAACGGCATTTCTTATAAATTCAACTATAACTTCTATGACGGGCAGATAAGTATATCACCCACAGGTGTCGAGTTGCCAGCAAAGAAAAAGGATGAGATCAGGTGCGAAGTTCTGTCAAGAGTATTCCCACTTGTTGGGAAAGACATCATAAAGAAATCTCTGGAGCAGGTGGGTGAAACATATACATTTACCAATGGCTTTTTATGCCAGGAGGCAGTTGTAAACCACTCTGACGTCACCGCGCAT
This sequence comes from uncultured Butyrivibrio sp., assembly GCF_947169445.1. Lineage (GTDB taxonomy): Bacteria > Bacillota > Clostridia > Lachnospirales > Lachnospiraceae > Butyrivibrio. Next base: position 1,161 of record NZ_CAMVPU010000004.1, read on the forward strand.
ATATCCAACCTATCTTCAAAGGAATCGGTTCTCACGTTGGGAAACGGAAATCTTGTAGTTATTGTTCCGCACCCCGACAAGACATATAAGGAAGGACGGATAAAGCCATATAAAGGTTATGTCATGAGAACTGAGATAAATAAAGCCGGCAAAATCAGAGAAACTGCATTCAGGACATACTCTGATGCGGTCAGGAATCTGGGCGATTATATGCCGGTAGTTAGTAAAGACAAGATAACGCAGTCGATTGAAAAAACAAGAAGCCCTAAAAGGAGCTGGAACCCGGTCCTAATTGAGGGCGAAGCTTTAGCCAGATAGATCTGGTTAAGTGAAGCCCAGGGAAGTCGTAATATCCATAGAAGAAAACGTTTTTGTTTTATAAATTGTCAATTTTATATCACGAGGTATTTTTTATGGTCAGACAAATTAACAGTATCAAAGATGAGATAGCCGATATGGTTACCTCAACCCAGCCTATCAGTCTTGAGATCAAGAACGTGCTGGCAAGATTTGCAAAACCTTATGATGTGTATGTTGATCCATCATCAGGTGAGCTTACGATCGACAATATCCGAGCCGCAGCATATAGGGGAACATACACAAAGAATGACTGCAATTTTATCACAGAATTTGTTAGAAAATTCGTAAAAAGCATCAAAGACGCTGATTTCAAGGACTATGCCGAGAAGCAACTTGAAACCATGAGCCCTGAAAACGATATGAGTATCCGTGAGGCATGTGATAACATTTCTGCCAGATATGATCTCATGACAAGACTGGATCCTGACAGATTTCCACCTTACGGAGTACTTAATTGGAATGGACAGTACCAATACATTACAAAGTGTGGTGCAATGCCAGAAGATGTAGCAAGAGGAAAGAACTTGCGCAGGATGGTTGATGATGTGGCATTTTATCTTCTCCATTGCGAAAAAGTTTCAAAAATGGATGTTGAGATGTACAAGGATGAGATTGTACCGGCGCGTGAGAATAAGTACAGGGAGTTCATCCGAACAGCTTCACTGAGAACACCTGGGATAAATGTAAGTTACGTTCCCGATAAGGGCGTAGATATCTTTATAAGTGTTACGGGCTCTGATAGAGAGAAATATATCCAGTTTCAGGATATCAACATGGATGAGTTCAAGCTCAGCCCGGTAAGCTCTATCAGAAAGGCTGCAGATCACGCAGGCCTTTCAAGGGAAGAAAAGCTCCTGATCAATGGATTCTTAAGCAATCTTTCTGATGAAATTGAGTTTGCTAACAGGGTGCGTGAGTTCAGAAAGCTTGGTCCACCACGCGAATATACTAAAGAAGATTATGCAAAGGATAAGAAAAAAGCAGCAATGAGAGCGGATGAGATTCTTCATGAGGGTCTTGGACGCGCAGAGTAAATATGGAGAAAGAATAATGGGAAAATATCCTGGAACATATACAACGAAAGATGTATGCAAAGCTGAGGTCAGTGAATGTAAGGTTATCCTCAAGAAATATCATGTATCGGCGGAAGATAGGGAAATCATTATATCCATGATACAGCAGCCTTATCATATGCTGTCTGATAGTTATCAGATGAGCAATGCTATTGAGGCATATATCAAGGATGAGCTGGGTGAAGAGGCTCTAAATGATTTCTTTTCAAAATATGTTACCCATAGAAAAGAAGCCGGAGCATTCCTTGCCGGATTCATGAAGAAGCAGACAGATGAATATATTAAAGAACAGAGAAAGTTGGATGCATTCAAGAGAATAAAGTAAGTTGCGTCATCATGGGAGGAAAAGACCAATGGGTATAAGGATTGATAAAGACCCCCGGCTTGTCAAAACAGAGATACAGACAGGTAAGCTCCTTAGCGGGGTCTTTTATGCAGATATTGAAAATATCAGGAAAGAGGTTCCATATTTAGAAAGCCGTGACCATGCTGGGCGGGTCGTTGATATTATACTTGATGCTGGAGAATTGCCAATACACACTATTCTTCAGTCAAATGAAATAGAAGATTACACAATAGCACATTCTATCAACGTAACTATCCTGTCTATAATAGCCGGCAAGGCTCTGAACTACTCGAATGAAGAGCTTGTAAAGATTGGAGCGGCAGCGGTGCTTCATGATATAGGAAAACGTTTTATATCAAATGAGATTCTTATGAAAAAAGGACCACTTACCGATCCGGAAATGATGTGGATGAAACAGCATCCAATCTTGGGGGCGACCTTTGCAAAAGAGCTATACCCTGATCTTTCGCAGGAAGCTTATGATGGGATCCTGTATCATCATGAAAGGCTGGATGGCTCAGGATATCCCTTTGGACTTACACACCTTCAGATACCGGAGACCGCGAGGATTATAGCAGTAGCAGACGTATTTGAGGCTTTTACAGCTAAAAGACCGTATCATGAGCAGAGGCCGCTGTCCATTGGGATCGAGTTTCTTAGAAATGAGGACGGTGTAGACCAGTGTATTGCAGAGAAATTTATTAAAGAACTGGAGCACAGGCAGGAAAAAATCATGGATTTTCCAGGCCTTAGAGAACTGAATAGTGCAAGAAAGCAGGGAATAACAAAATAGTGCAAATAAACTGAATGGGACATCTGGCCAATAGGTTGGATGTCCTATTTGTTTGTAATAGACTTTGCGATTACAAGAATAATTAAGCCCTTGCGTAATATTACTTAGCAATAAATAACAATTTAGAAGTGAGGTTTAATTATGGAAAAAGACAAAGTTTTGAAACTGATGAATGAGCTGATGTCTGAACTTGGTACAGCCAAGACCGAAGATATCATCGATAAGTATGTTATTGACGGATCATTTGATCCGGAGCTGTCACCAGAGTTTGATAAGCCAGATTCGACAATTACGCTTGAGTATAAAGGTTACCAGTTTGAACTGACGAGGGAAGGCAGACTTGAATATGCTGGCCCTGGAGTTGAGAACGGTATATCAATGGGTGAAGAATACTGGCCCGCACAGAGGATATTCGAAGCAGGACAGGACGAGTGGAACAGACACATCAATGACAAAGCAATTGATAATATCTACAACAATCTTATGAATGGTAAGGTATATGGTCACATGGTCAGCGGGAAGGATATCAAATATCCATTCTTTGACAGGAATATTGAATTGACACACAGTAACGGTAACGACTACTTTTCATACAGCCATTTTGGAACAAGTGCTGTAGAGGCAACCAAAGATCAGCTTAGATGGCTGATAGATACTATTTTTAAGATGACACCAACAGAATTTGAGAAAGGGTATGAGTTAAGAGATATGGATACAAACAAGATTAACATTCCGGATATTGATACATTTAAGGAGTATGTAAAAGATAATCTTCAGTTCTTCCTTGATGCAAAGTACGCAGACGCTGAAATACTCTTCAAGGATATTGAGAAAGCAGGTGGTGCCCATTATGAGGGCCTTATTATCCGCGTTGATGGAGAGATAGCAACTCCAACACTTAAATTAGATCAGTACTATGAGGAGTATAAAAAAGCCAAAATGGATCTTTCCGAAGTAATGAGGGCTATCGCAGATGATAGGGCAAGATTTGCCGCTGGCGAAGATATGACTGCCGATAAGCTAACAGAGCTTGAGACTGTCCGTGGCAAGATTGTTCCCAAGCTTGTAAACCTTGAAACAAGCAAGTCATACCTACAGGATAAGCCATATACAAAACTTAATGATATGGCAGTTATGTACATAGCTGAACTCGGTGATGATGGCAGGAATAGTAAAATGTCAATGCCAATCAACAACAGCCTGCTTGAAGCATACGGAATTTCAAAGGAAGAGCTTCATGACATTGCAGTCAAGAATATCAATGCCCAGGAAGCAAGTGTCAAGCCTCTCTTTGATGTTATAGCAGAGATGACCGGCGAGCAGATCGCAGATCTTCCGGCACAGATGAAGATGTTCGTAGTCACAAACCAGAATATGATGTTTGGCGCAGCAATGATGCTCAATGATGCAGCCAAAGAAGAGCTGTCAGAGAAAATGGGCGGCAATGGCGATTTTGTGATAATCCCAAGCAGCATCCATGAAATTTTGGTTCTTCCTGCCGATGGGATTGAGAAAACTGCGCTGGATGCCATGGTGCTTGATGTGAACCGGTCTGTCGTTGATCCTATGGAACAGCTCAGTGACCATATCTATATCTATAATGCTGAAGCTGGTGAAATTCAGATGCCGGAAGTTTACTATGGAGAGCCGGTATTTGATCCTGAGAGATTCAGTAAAGAAGCACTTTCAATGGTTGAATGGCAGGCAATAAGGGATGCATCTCATAAACTCCTACAGGATCATGACTATTCAGCTCACAGGGTATACCGCTCAGGCGATACAAAGATCCTTGAGTGCTTTGAAGAGCCAGTAGCATTCATTCATGATAATAAGCTCCATGTAATGGCTGATCCTGAGAATATATCAAACAGTGTAAAATCAAGCATTACAGAGTTTGCCAACAAGGATGCAGGTTATCAGAAGTATGAGTCATTTGACGATATCGTAAATGAGATTAAGCCTGTTAAGGCACAGACTGCTGAGAAGCAGGTTCAGCAGACAAAGGAACAGCCTAAGATCACACCGGCTGCAAGGGATATGCTCTTTGGAAACGAGCAGGGAAGAGCAATCTGATTATAGACATTTAGAAAGAGCCTCCACGCGGGGTTTTTTCTTATGTTTACAGGACAATCTGAAATTTACGTCCTCTTATGATCTTTTCTTCTTCCTTGCGGCGTTTTATCAGGTACTTTTCATGACTCAGCACCTCACTAAGGGCGGCGGTAGCTGATGAGGTAACCCGGTGTGTATGGTACTTGTCATTCTCGTGATGCTTATGGAGAAGCAGGGTGGTCTCCTCATCTTCTCTGTATATGCAGTAGAACTGGCCGGTCTTTGTCTGAATTTCAAAATAGTGGTCTTTTAGTCCTACAATCTTAAAGCAGGTTGAAAATAATGCTAAATCTACTGTATCAATCTTACACATAATAAATCCTTTCAATATCTGTTAACAAAGCTGGAAGTCAAATTCCTGTGAAACAGAAACCTTGTTCCTGAAGCGGAACAGGTATGAGAATATCATATCGGATCAAAATGTGCAAAAAGGGATTAAAAAACAATATATTTAATCAAAACGATTGATAAAAATTAACGACTTTTGATTTATGGTCCAAAATCTGCACAGGTCAGCGCGGAAGATGTCGTAATAATATTATAGAGAGAATAATTATTTTTACCTCAAAATAAAATCTTTTACGGGAAAGATAGTCGGTTGCCAGCCGGCTATTTTTTCGTGCTAAAACCACATTATTTTAAATTTGCATAGGTTAACGCAAGAGAAGTCGTAATAACTATATAGGAATAAATATCACTGGCACATTTTTAATAATAAGTATTTGTTTCTTAAAAACTATGTATGTCTTTTTTTTACATAATCTACGTATAGTAAAAGATTTTAACAAATGAGGTATCAATAATGAGAAATAATGTATTACAACCAATCACGGTTGATTTTCCATCAACCACTAATGTAGCATACTCTTCGCTGCAGGAAAATCTCAATGAAATATTAACTAAACATCAGGAAGATCCAGCCTGGAAGATGAACAGGGATTTTGTTAGTGAGGCTTTGCTTAAGCTCTATAACTTTGAAGAAAAAGGCGTTGAGGGTGGTCTTGTTCCGTCTTATTACTATCATTTCAATAAGATGATAGAGACTGGCTTTGTCAAAGGATTTAATAAAGAACACAAGCTCACCCACATGGGTCTTGAGCTTATTCTTGATGAGTTTTGTATGGCCGGCATGGATCCAACATATGACAGCCCCAGGAAGAAGATTGAAAAAAACAGCCCGTACAGGGTTCAGAATCTTGTCACAGAGTACAGGTCTATACTTAAGGATATATTTGCATCCCAGGCTGCAGATGACAGGCAGCGCCTTATGGGCATAAAAACGAAAAGGCAGGCTTATCCCATCAATAAGCTTGACATAACAGATCTGAACGCCCGTTTTGTGCCTAATACACTGAGGATCCTCAGTGATGTTAATAAGAGTCTTGGAATAGTACCGCTTGATAGTTCTGTATATATGACGTTTCCTGTAAGGGACAGGGGACATATTTCTGATCCTGACCAGGAAGACAATATAAATGCTTTCATGCAGCGGCTAATGGCAGACTTTGGAAGAAAAGGCGGATGCAGTACCCTGTTGGAAGCTGGTGTTGGCGTGGGAAAAACCTATGCCGTTATCCGTAAGCTGGCTCCTGTACTCGGCAGGATGCTTGATACAGATATATATATGCTCATGCCTACAACACCACAGGTTGCGCAGGCGCACGAACAGTATGGAGCAAATACCAATTTTGGAGCTACTACAAGCAAGGATAGGAAGGGATCAGACTGTCTTACAGCTGTTATCTATGATAAGGCACAGGAAATTCCTATACAGGTAGATGGAAAACCAATTGTCCTGTTCATCGACGAAGCCCATATGCTTCTTACTGAAAGATCATATAGAAATGGAGCACTCTCAAGGATCAAAAAGCTGGCTGACGAAGTTCTTGAAGCGGGCGGTATCGTTGTAGCACTTACCGCATCTTCTGAGATAGTTGCTGCGACAATGCCCTACAACGGGCTTATGGGCTATGATGTGATGGCAATAGCTTTCCGTGTAACAGACCAGTCGAGTGTTGGCGGAAAGACCTACCCCGAATATGACTACTGGGATGCCGTCCAGTATGGCGGGGTTGAAATTCTGTCAGCAGTTCCTGTTGATCAGATATGCGTATACTACCGCCAATCAAACCAGAATATCGAGAAATATATAGTAAAGCTCATCCTTGAAGATATTGCAAAAGGCATACTGCCGGTAATTGAAAACAATGATAAGGATGGAAATGTGCTTATAACAAAGATCCTAACTGGGCTCGGCTACAAAGTCGGGCTTGTTAGTGCTGATGATAAGGGCTATAAGTTCGATGAAGACAAGAACTGTCGTGTCTATAACAATACATCCTATGAAGAGATTGTAAACAGCGGGCGTATCAGCCTGGATAAGATACAGGTACTTATCACTACAAAGCTCCTTGAGAATGGTACGTCTATCAGTTATATCAAGGCGGATACAGGTTCATCACTTCCAAGCCCGCAGCAGCAGTATAACGTGGCTACATATCACATTGTAAGAAGAAAAGATGAGTTTGACATGCAGGCATTTGAGCAGTTTTCAGGCCGTATCAGATGCCATCACCTTAAGGCATGTCTGCTTCTTCCGTGTGTAGAACAGAATGAAAAAAACAGGTATCATGCACCTGATCTTTCATTCTATATTAAGAAGCTCTCAGGAAGAAAGTTTGAACAGGTCAAGGCTATTACTGAGAACAAGATCAGCGAAGACAGACTTGAGTTCATAGATACAGCCTACAATGATGATTTTGACGACAGCATAGTAAAGAACAGCAGCCTGTCAGCACAGATAATATCAGAGATCGTATATGAGGCTCTTAAGAGATACTACAAGAGCCTTATGTATAATGTCATGGCGCTGGAACTTTTTATCAGGAACAGGTTTGCTACCAAAGTAGTGACCTTCATTACTATGGAAGAGCCGGACATTGACATTAAAAAGGCCCGCACAGTCATTGATGCCGGGCTCCGCAGTGAGATTTCCATGGCTATCAACACACTTTATGATGGCATGGGAGAAACAGACAAGAAGGTAAGACAGTCCAACGAAAGCGAAGTCATGCGTGTGCTTAATGACTCCGCAAGAGGTTCTTACAAAGACAATATCAAATCAGCCATTGAAGCAAATGCGCTGATGAAGGACATATCCTGCGGTACTATCAAGGCTAAGAATGTACATATAAATACCGAAGTAATAGATGTATCTGAAAAAGGATGTCAGGAATTTAAGCAGCTTATAACAGAAGCTGTCGTTTCAACCAACAAAAAACCATCCGGCGTGATCCTTAATGATGTAAACATGAAATTCCTTGGACAGATTGTTGTTGTGCCTGGGGTAGAAGATGCTATAAGGAGATTTGCATACAGGAAAGGTCGCCGTGATGATTACGATAGTGACATCCTTGTAGAAGATGTCATGAAGCTTATGGGTATCTTTGATTTTGCAGATGAGAACAGGACGCGCGGAGTATTAACCCAGCTTTTTTCATCAGATAAATTCTTTGCTATCTGTAAGATACTGGCTGTCTGCAGACTTATGATCATAAGTTTGGAAGATCTGGTGGAATTTGCCGGTATTGTCAGCGAGGATAAATTGAATCAGATAGTTCTCTGCTATGAGTTCTGGTACATGGCAATGTACCCGGGCGCTGTTCATGACAATATTACAGCTTCTGGAAGACAGTACAGCTCACTGTTTTCAGCGGAGGCTTATAATGTATGCGGTTTTGAGACCGGCTTTTCAAAGAGAGATAGACGTGATATAAGCGCGTGGATCAATAAATCTCTTACAAAAGATAAGTTTATGACGTTGGCTTCATTTCTTCGTGACAAGATGGTTCTTGCAGGCGACCGAATCATGGTAGATATAGATAGGCTTGCAAGAATACTGCTTAGGGTATTTGCTACAGTTTTTTATATCAAGACCCGGAAAGGTGAAGCGGGGCTGATATTTACAATCCAGGGGATCAAGAAAAGGCTTCCCAGAGATTTCTCTAAGATATTAAGCTACAATTTTCAGACAGAACCTACTGGCATTGATATTTCACATCCGATATTTAAGAAAATGGATGATCAGGCAATGAAAGAGCTGAACATAAAGAATCCTGAGCTGGATGAACTTGAAAATAATGATGTATTTGCAACAACTGACGGATATCTTGCAAGATTTTACGATGAGACCTGCCGGAACAGAAAAGAGTACTACGCTGTGTATACCGGGACACTCGGCGATGGTAAGGTAATTGGGTATCATAAATGTGATATGTCCGGAAACGTACTATCCACAGAACTAAATGAAGATCTTACTGTAGATATGAGATATTTTGACGGCGCAGAATATTCAGACTTCGGAATCCAGAAGACAGTCATCCGTTACGTTATGGATGAGGACGAGTTTGAAGACTTCATTCGCTCTGAGATGACAACAAACTATCTGCTTGGGCAGTCATTGAATGGACATTATGAATGCAGCAGTGATTATGTGGGGCCTTTTGCAAAGCCTCTGACAGTCGAACAGGCAGCGTAACAGTCAATATCATATAACTTACAACTATATAGTCTTGTTAATCCCAGCCTGCCGGCGCGCAGGCTTATTTGCGTTGGAGATATTTAACAGGTTGGGTATTCTGGCTGACATTCTTTCGCGGGGGCGGGGCTGCATATCAGCTGATCCGGCTCAGAAAATGCTACTCATAGAATCCTAGCGCGGGCTGCCTATATATTATGCTCAACATAGAAAACCGCACAGTCCGCTTGGATACTGGCTCCCTGCACAATCTGGCTTTCCTAAAAACAGTGGCGGTTTTAGGAAAGTGGCGGGGTGGGATATAGTGCAGGCAGCCAGCTTGGTTTCTTTCCTTAACTGGTGGCTCCCCCGCTTGCGGGGGCTGGGGGGTGTTCCAGGGAAAACTACTCTACTGCGAGAGATGGGTGAAGCCCGCGCAAGGGGCTGAACCCAGGAACGAGCGTCAGTTGTCTTTGAAGTAGCAGATCGTCAGGCCGGGCGGCGCGTAAAAGTTGACCAGCCAAGTAACTTTCAGTTCGTAATATTCCTATAGGAACGAAGAACTTACTATATGAAAGGACATGTTTATGTTTAAAAAGAATAAACTCGGCGGAGGATTATTCCGCCCAAAGATCCAGCTTCTTGATAAGCAGTCACATATCAATAATGACCGCGAGAAGTTTTATAAAGACCAGTTCAAGCAAAATACTATAGTTGCCACTATCGCAGCAATTGTTCTTGGTTTAAAGATAGGTAATGCAGTTTATGTACTTTCATCAGACCATGCGACGATCACAGAGGGTGTCACACTGCAGGTGATACAGGATTATATTATCCAGCATCCATTGGCAGTATATCCATTTGCATGGCAGTGGCTGCTTATAATGGTTCCGATCCCTGTGATAGTGGGGCTTAATTCCTACATGGATTATATAAAGAAGAAAAATACCATGTGGAAGGATGCTCACGGCTCCGGTGGTTTTGAAAAGAACTATGCAGGATTTTACCGTGAGTTCGTATATGACCCTGCTATTATTGGCGGTGATGTAATCCCCATTGGCGAGGGTAAGAAAGTATCTGCCAAAACTGACCTTGTGACTAAAAAAGATCTTAAAACCAGGATGCTCTATGAGCTTGATACAAGGCTTTTCTTTACGAAGAATAAAATGATCACGCGCGAGCAGGTGGCTGAATGTATTCTCAATTCACAGTTGTATTCAAATACAGTAATGCTCTCGATGAATACAAGACTAACCCAGAGAAACCTATCAGCTGTAATCCTGGGGGCTTCCGGTGCTGGTAAGTCGAGATTCATAGTTAAGCCTAACCTTTTACAGGCCAATTCTTCATATGTAGTTACCGATCCGTCAGGTGAGAACCTTGCTTCAACGGCAGCATTTCTTGAAAGTCAGGGATATCTTGTGAAAGTGTTCAACTTAAAGGACATGGAACTCTCAAATAGATACAACCCGTTCCATTATCTTAACAGCGATAAGGACATACCATCCCTGGTTACCTGCCTTAAGAATAATATCGACTCTGCGGGCACAGGCGAAAAGAAAAACTCCGGTGCAAATAAGTTCTGGGATGATTCAACTATCGCACTACTTTGTGCATGTGTGGGTTATCTTTACGAGGCTTTCACTGATGATGAACCATTCCTCAGAGATGAGAACGGAAACAAGATTCCTCTTAAGAATGAGGATGGCCAGATCGTCATTATGCATGATGTAGATGGCAATCCGTTGCTTGATGAAAATGGTGAGCCTGTTATTGCTTATGAGCCAAATCCTTATTGGAAGGGTAAGAGAAACTTTAAGAATGTCATGAATATGATCCGTATGAGCTGTGTTGATGAGTCAGACCCTGCGGCAGTAGATGACATGGATCAGCTCTTTGCAGACTGGGAAGCCGCACATCCCAAGTCATATGCTGTGAACCAGTACAAGACCTTTAAGCTGGCCTCTGGCAAGACAACTCGTGAGATTCTTGTATCTACAGCGGTTCTTCTTGGTAACTATTTTGACCTTGATGCCTGCACAAACCTTACATATACAGATGATATGGAGCTTGAAAAACTGGGCAGCGAGCAGAAAATGGTAATCTACATCATCACTCCCGAAGGTGATACCACCTTTAATTGGCTGGCTGCATGTTTGTATTCGCAGATATTTACTCTCCTTTATAAGAAAGGTGAAGAAAACTCAGTTAAACGAGGAAATGACGATGTGTCACTTGATATTCCGGTGCGCCTTCTTATTGATGAAATGGCGAATATTGGATCCATCCCCAACTTTAACACAAAGCTGGCGACCATGCGTAAATACAAGATTTCAGCCATGCCAATTTTCCAGAGCAGGTCACAGCTGGATGGCTGCTTCGACAAGCAGGCAGAGACCATGATCGAAAACTGCGACACTATGGTATTCCTTGGCGGTGCTGGTGAAAAGACAACCAAAGAACTTTCAGGAAAACTTGGTAAAGAGACTATCAAGACCTTCTCTTATGGACAGTCTTATGGTAAGAGCGGTTCATCATCTGATAACAGGCAGGAAATAGCTCATGATGTACTTTCACCGGACGAAATTGCAAGACTACGTAATGATGAATGTCTTATCTGGATCAGAGGTTTAAGACCATTCTGTTCTAAAAAGTACGTGTATGAAAACCATCCTAATTATAAATACACGCCAGAGGGAGCAAGCAAGGCTGATAAGGAATCCCATAAATGGGAATACTCTATAAAGAAGTTCCAGACTATATATTCGGATGATGTTATCCAGGCGGCATCTGTTTGTTCGCCATCAGACCCCAGATATGACCTGTATCGTGATCCTCAGGTTCTTAAGATGGTAGCCCATGATATGGGTATAGACATAGATGTGTCAAAGGATCTGAATATAGACGGCACACCTTCAAGAGGGCCTGTATTTATCGGAAAGCGTTACCAGCAGACCAATAAAAAACAGTTCCTTGATGCAAATAACCTGCAAAAGCAGATTGCAGATAAGAAAAAGGCCGGTGAACAAAAGAAAAAAGCTATGGGAATAGAAGATGACCCGGAGATAAAGGATCCAGCGCTCGCAAATCCAAATGTTCAGCAGCAAAATATCCAGGATATGGCTGACAGGAATGCCGGCGGGAAGTCTGAGGAAGAGAGAAAGCATATCGAGGAGATAATTAAGAGCATTTCTCCTGATGCAGTACTTACGGAAGAGCAGTTAATGGTATATATGGGCCAGCATATGTCGGATGGCGAGATACGTGAACGTTTTACACTGGAAAGTCAGTTTGCATCGGACTTTGAATATACGGATGAAGACCTGCCTGATCTTGGAGAAGAGCATACTGACCCCATGGAGAGCTTTGATGAGATCATGAATGATGAGCAGGAGTCAGACGAAGAGGCAGGTGAATCTGTACCCGCAGAGCAGACAGATGCGCAGGAAGAGCCAGCTAATGCTTCAGAAAATCCACCTGATTGGGAGCTGTTCAACTGATGTGTACAAGTAGATGCTTTTCAAGTCGTAATATACCAATAGGAAAACAACATTCCCGATAGTACGATTTTAAAGAAAGGAAATCAAAATTATGAGACAGAAGATGTTAGCACTTAAAAACAAGGCCACAATGGCCGCAACAGCAGCATCAATCGCAATCATGATGATGCCTGCACATGCTGATACAGGGTTCGATATCCCTACAGCCTTAGAGTCACTTCTTAACCTCGTTTACACCTTTGTTGGTGTCGGCGGTATCATCAATGTAATCCTTGGAGCAAGAGCTCTTGCAGCAGGACTTAATGATGATGGTGGAGGCCAGGATCAGCAGAAGATTGCCAAGGGAAAGGGCCAGATCATTTCCGGTTTCATTGGAGTCGGAGCTGTATCAATCCTCACGCTTCTTGGCATCACACCAAGTTCAGTTATCGCTCAGATGGGATGATGACCAGAAAGTGCAACGTGGCCGGGGCTTTAATATAAAGTTCCCGGCTGTTTTGCAGTAAAGGAGACCAGTTATGGGAAGTGCATTAAAACATACTCATGGTAATACAGGGTATTTCATCAGATATTACTGGAAGAGAATACTTATAGCTCTTATGATGGTGCTTGTTCTATTTGGGGGCATAGCGTTTGCAGATACCTGGGATGATAAGGCAGAAGCAGAGGGCGAAACTTTATTGTCTATTTCTTATGGATTTATAAATGATATCTTAAATCCCAAAGTACTGACTGAAACGGGAGAGCTTCTTGAAATAGGCTACGATGGAAGTGAGATATCAGTAGGGCCGTATACTTCTTCAGGCGCGGGCGCGATACTTGACTCCATATTTAAAGTATCCTGTGTTGTGGCTGTAATAGTTCTTTGTATATCGTTTCTTACTGACCTTGCTATGATGAGGCAGAATGATATCACAGAAGAAAACGTCATAAGAAAATTGTTTATGTTCGTTGTTGGATATCTTCTTATAGCTAATTCCATGAAGATCTGTATAGCTATTGCAGACACAGGAACATGGGTAACACAGCATGTAACAGCAAGCGTGACAATGGATGTAAATAATTCGGCAGATGAGATCAAAGAAAATATGTGGACAGAGAGTCATACTACAGAGACTCTTGAAGCTTCCGGTCAGAGGGTCAAATGGTATGAAAAACTTGGAAATTCTGTCGGAGATTTTGGAACTAAGATGGGCTTCATTGTCCAGCTCATATTCCCGTCACTTGCTATGAAGCTGGCATGGGTAATTGCATCTGTTGTGTGCTTCTCCAGAGCGATAGAGCTTTTTCTTATGAGCGCATTTTCGCCGTTGGCGTTTATGGATTCTAATACCATGGACAGCCTTACAAATTCACCGGCATGGAGATTTCTTAAGAATATCCTTGCTATATCAATTCAGGGAGCGGTTATCACAGGAACCATTGCAATAGCATCCAGCATGATGGGATCCATAGTAAATGCAAGCTCGTCCTCAATGGGAGAGTTTATGGAACAGAGCATTCAGATAATAATGATAATCTTTGCAGAAGTTTCACTTATTGTAAGAAGCCAGGGCATTGCAAAGTCAGTGCTGGCGATAGGATAGGCGGTGATCATATGCTGAATCTGAGAATAGAAAAAGAAGTTGAAACAAAACACGTAGTAATCAGAAGCCGGGGCTGGGACTTAAGGCAGACCATATGCGTCCTTGCTGTAGTTATCATTGTGGCTCTGTTCTGGTACTTTGGTAAGCTTGATATCTATGGAATTACCATAGTAGCTGTACCATTCGCGGTACTGGCATATCTGATCGGATGGAAGGAAGAAGCCGGGCTTAAAATAGAAGACCTGCTTGTTAAGTACATACAAAAGAGTATGTATAAGAACGAGAAAAGATCATATCATACCAGAAACGGATATGTTGACCTTATGAACGGTGCTTATAATAAGATGAAAAACCATGACATGGCTGATAAAAAGACAGCCAGGATGATTGAAAACCAGAAGAAAAGAGAGCAGGCAAAAAAGAAAGTCTCAAAATACAAGGCTTATAAGTAAATTTTAGGCGGAGCTTACGGGCTCCGCTTTTGCTTTTGTATAGGAAAACTGCTTTTAGTTCGTAATATCCTAACAGGAAAACAACAATTTTTAACTCTTAAACGAGGTGTTGATTATGAATTTAAAAAGATTTTTAGCACTTACACTTACAGGGATTATTACATTCTCTAATGTAGCTTATGCTGCTGAGGATGTATCAGCCCTTGAAAACAGAGCAGATCCTGCCGTAGTAGAAGAGGCGGCAGAGGATACTGCGGAAGATCCGAACGTTGTCTATGAGGATGCCGACTCTGTTTTTGATGCTGTGGATGAAGAAATTATAGAAGAGGAAACAGAAGCCGAGGAGCTTCTTACAGAAGACTCCGAAGAAGCTGTGACCATATTTGAAAATGAAGAAGAGGTTACAGTAGAGCCTGTATTCGAGATGATGGACGCAGACAGGGAGATGGAACTTTACGACAAGCTGGACAGCGCATATGAGATGCTTGTTTCTTCATATGATATCGAAGTTCCCGAAGATACTGAGTTTCCTGTGACTATCACCATGGAAGCTGACGTTCTTGCCGGCGATGAAGTTCTTATTTATCACTTTGATAAGGCAGCTGGTGGCTGGGAAGAGATTATTCCTGATGAGGTCTCTGACGGCGAGGTAACCGCAACATTTAACAGCCTTTCACCTGTCGGTGTTGTAAAGCTTGATACAGAGAAAAAAGATATCCTTGATACGTTTTCCTATCAGGAGTTTATCGAGACCGTGGATGATGTAATTATCAGTGTGTCTGGCGATGTTCCTGATGGATATTTCTTATCAGTAGAAGCGCTTAACCCATATGACTATGCTGATATGATCACAGAAGCAACAGACGGTGTTGCAGCTGCAGTTTATGATATCAAGATCACTGATGGAGAAAATGAGTACCAGCCTTCAGAATATGGTAAGACACTAAGCGTATCGTTCTCAGGCCTTGATATGGTGAACGAAGGTAAGATGAGTGTTGTACATATCGATGAAGAGACCGGTGATGTGGAACAGAAGGGTGTAACTGTAGATACCCTCGTTTCAACAGATACAATTGAGTTTGAGACGGGTTCTTTCTCACCCTATGCTCTTGTTCTTGCGACATCAAGCCTTTCTGTTGAAGGCGGTACAGACCAAGGCAGTGTTCCATTTATTGATGATTACTACGGAACAACTACAAGAAAAATCTATCATATGAGCCTTACATATGGAGGCTCCACAAAAGAAGCGTTCTGTCTTGATCATGGTCTTGCAGCAAGCAGCGGTGATACATTTGTTCAAAATGGTCAGTACGCCGGATCAGATGAAGTAAAGAAGATCCTGACAGCATATTTTGCTGATGAGAATGGGACTGGTTATCAGCTTTCATATTCAGAAGCACAGGTTCTTCTCTGGGCAGCTATGGCGGGAAAGACTACCTCAGATGATTCTGATTCAGACGGTACACTTGATTATGTACAGATCATGCAGGCAGTAGGAGATCATGACGAGACAACTAATGCCACGGCAGTAGCAACTATTGAAGGAATATCAACTTACGGTACATTTTATGCATGGGATCCAGCAAAGGACTATACTGCGGGCGATACCTCATATAATAGAGATCCTACAAAGCAGAGATTTGTAACGCTCCTTGGAAAAGCACCAGTAAACCCTGCAGATATTTCAAATATTGATTCTGAACTCTGGCAGGTGGGGGATAATGCTTATGCCTATATCGATGATGCAAAGGTCCTTCATATAACAGGGTATGGAGATTGCTGGAACCAGGATGGCAGCGGTAAATTTGCAGAAGGGCGCGGTTATTATACTCCTGTTGGTGAATATGTTCCTTATAGGAAATATCTGAATGCAAGTAGCATATGGACTAACCGACCAAATGGATTTTATACCAGTGTCACTGTGGACAATACGATTACCGGGATCGGGGCATGTATGTTCCAATATACATATTCTAATCAAGCTTCATCAATCGAGGCTGATTGGAATAATATCAGATATGTTGGAGATTATGCTTTTCAGTATTGCTATGCGGCTATAGATGATACCCTCAGTTTTGATGACCTTGAATATCTAGGCACTTCAGCATTTGCTGGAGTTTCCATACAAAAGGTTGAATTAAATGGATCAAATACTATATTGGGCAGTCAGATTTTTGATGGTCTGTCGGGTCACCCCAGTGTATTGGAGGAAATAGATTATAATATAGTAAATGGTTCCAAACTTAATAATTCAGGTAGCCCATTCCGCACACAGAGTTTTAGCAATACTACACCTATTACGTTAAGACTCGGAAATAATGTTGAAGTAGTCGGCGAGTCTATGTTCAGCAATACCAATATTGCAGAAGTAGATGTCACATCTGCCAATAACTGGACTACAGTTGGTAAAAATGCTTTTTCAACCAATTCATTACTGACAGAGTTTACCCTTCCTGAGTCCGTGACTACATATGGTGGTAGCATCCTTTCAGGCTGCTCAAATCTTACAACAATCAATCATAACGCAGTAGCTTGTATAAACTATTTAGAGGATACAACAGTTACAGACCTCAGTGGAGATGTATCAGAGTTAGGCAATGCAGTAAAAACTAATCATCCGATATACAGCTGTTCAAATGCACATGTAAATCTGGTGATCGGCAATAACGTTGAAGCTCTTCCAGCTAATGGCTTTTACCAGAGCGGACTTGTTTCTGTAACGGATAACAGCGACAAACTTACTAAATATGTATCAGGACTCTTTTACTATAATGAGAATTTAGCGACCGTTACAGCTACTAATAGTAATGTTACTAAATTTGAGCCGGCAGCATTCTATAGATGCTCATCACTGGCGGATATCGATCTTACGCAGTACCCAGCACTTAGAAGCATAGGATGTGCAGCATTTTTACAGTCAGGTCTTGTATCAATTGAGATTCCTGATTCTGTAGAAGAGATCGGAGCAAGAGCCTTCTCGGCGTGCAGTGCGCTTACAACAGTCACATTAGGAAAGAATATTACTACTTTATCAATATATGGCACGTTTTATCAGGATACAGCACTTGAATTACTGACATTTAACTGCGAAGCAGCTGAAGCTCTTGGTTATTCTTCAGATCCACAGCTGCAAAATAATTATTATGTATGGAATCATCCAAATGTACTGTACATAACCAGTACGACACTAAGCAATGGTTCTTCAAGCAACTACCACGGAGCATATATTCCGGATCATGATTGTACACTGATTATAGGCGAAGATGTTGAGGTTATAGACAGCGGTATCTTTGCGGAGTCGGACTTCACACATATCACATGGCCTACGTCAGGTGCTTTAAAAGAGATCAAGGAAAATGCTTTTGCAAAAGTACCTGTTCAGGGCGAAGTGGTTCTTCCAGAAGGGCTAGAGATTCTTGGTGGCGGCGCATTTCAGGGTGTTAATTCCTCAAATAGAAGTGGCCGCACTGCATGGGCTGATTACTGTAACCAGTCAATAACAAGTATTACTGTTCCTGAGTCAGTTACAACCTGGGCCGGTGGTCTCGTATCATCAAGAACGAATTTATCAGAATTACATTACAATGCAATAAACGCAACAGTCCCATCATATGATAGAAGCAGCTATAAATATTATTATGATACATCAAGAGTACGCCAAACATATACTTATGGGAATATAGCCTTGTTCAACCCAGCAGATACTTCTGGGGCAGATATGAAGCTTTATATTGGTGCTAATGTAGAAACAATTCCTGAAGGATTTAGCGAGCTATATATCACAGAGCTTGTATTCGAGGGAAATGGTATTACTATCATTCCAAGGGATTCATTTACAGAGCTGAAATACCTTGCAGCTGTTGAATTTCCTGAAGGAATAACAACGATTGAACAGAATGCATTCTCAAATTGTAAAGTACTTACTACAATTACACTTCCAGACAGCATTACGAGTATTGCCGGCATGGAACCAGCAAATTATTACTCAAGTAGAAAAGCAGCTGGTCAGGACGATTATCTGATGGATAGCCCAAAGAACAGTGCATTCTATGTTGACACAGTTTATTCCAATACATCTGGCATTCAGGCATATGATAATGCAGATTATGACAGGGATAGTGATGGTGTAAACGATGCCCTTACTACATCTCTTATCTGTAGCGATGACAATATGACAGCCAGGACTTATAAATGGCTAAAAGGAGCTAACAGATATGTAGGAAATGCGATATCTGTTGGATATACAGTAACACTTCCAGCCAACTTGGAACTTACTGATCACGGCGATGGTATGTTCATAAATGACCTGCCGGTTGGCATTATTGTAAATGAAGACCTTACATCTCCGATAACTGTAAACCTTGCAATGGGAGCATTTAAAAACGCTGATAATGTGGACTGGAATCTTGATCTTAGCCAGACAGCTCCTGCAGGAACAGTTCAGGCGGCGGGCGATTACTCATTTGACTGTGAGGTATCTGGCATCCCGACATCTGACGGTGTATTTACCGGTAATTTAACATGTATGGTAACAGAATAAGCTTTTCTCTGTTGTTTTCCTTATTGGTTCAGGGCTCTTCCCATGCGGAAGAGCTCTATTTTTGCATAGGAAAGACAATTTTAACTCGTAATATCCCTTGTAACAGAAATCTTTTGTTTGAGAGGATAAGTCTATGGCTATTACAGGTAATAAACAACAGACAAAGAAAAAAGGGGTTCTCGGCAGCTTTGGTCTTGATAAGATTGCCGGTGAGTTTACTCATTCTGATTACAGAAAAGCTCCAAAAACGCTTTATAAAAAGACGGTGCAGGACTCGATACCGATTTATGCAGTTCATGAGAAAGAGAATCTTATTGAAACATATCCGGGCTTGTTCACAAGAAGTTACTGGCTCAAGGAAAACAATTACCAGTCAGAAACTGAGGAACGTGAAGAGGAAATGTATATCGATTACAGAAAGGTGCTTAATTCGCTGGGCAAAAATGAAGAGTACGCTGTCCATATCATGAATAGAAACGTCGATATGCATGAGATAGAGGAAAATGTCCTGTGTAAGGAAACCGGTGATGAACTTGATTATCTTAGAAATGAAATGAATGATATCACAGTAGACCGTATTAAGCAGGGACAGAACGGACTGGAAAAGCTTAAGTACATCACTATTGGACTCCACTGTGATGATCTCAAAAAGGCGGCGGATGTGTTTAATAAGTCCATTGACCGCAGGATGTCAGAAAAGTTTAAAAAGCTTGAGTCTGATGCGATACCTATCCCTATCGAGAAAAAGCTGGAAATTCTTCATGATATTTATAATCCGGATGATCAGGGAACTTTTCTTACCCATAAAAAGATTCAGAATCCCAAGACGGGCTTTATTGAGGACGTGGCCGAGTTTGATCTTGAAAATATGCGTGCGCAGGGCTGTTCTGTTAAAGATATCATCGGGCCGTCATCTTTTGCTGTATCAGACAGTTATATAGAGATGGGCTCTAAATATGTAAGAACAATGCGTGTCGTAAATATGCCGGCCACGATGGGCGATGATTTCTTCTGTAAGCTTACAGATGTTGATTTTAATATCCTGACAACAGCCAACATCAAGCCAATCCCATCTATGGAAGCGAGAAAGATCGTAGGAAAGAATCTTGCTCTTGCAAGGTCAGAAATGTTGGAACAGAGAAAGGCACTTATCAAGAGTAATCTTCTGGAGGAGATGGTATCTGATGAAACCAAAGACAACATCGAGCATGCAGAAGAGCTCCGTGATGAGATGACAAAGAATGATGAAAGACTCTTTAAGACCTGTTATACAGTCACATTCTGGGCTGATTCAATAGAAGAGCTAAGGGAACATACTGAAACCATTATCACAGCATGTCAGACTGAGGGCGTGGGCATACAGATCATGACCAAGATGCAGGAAGAGGGCTTTAATTATAACCTTCCTCTTTGTGACAATGAGCTGCCGTATGATTTTATGAGAACTCTTAAAAGCTCATCAGCTGCCATATTTTTCCCATTCTCTAATCTTGAGCTTATGGATAAAGGCGGAATCAACTATAGCTGTAACCTGTATTCCAGAAATCTTATCGTATATGACAGGACTAAAACGCAGAATTTTAATGGGTTTGTACTGGGTACTCCCGGCGCGGGCAAGAGCTTTGCATCCAAGGTGGAAATGCTTTCCGTCATGCTCCGTAGCAATTCGGACTGCATTGTAATAGACCCGGAAGGGGAATATGGAGCTCTAACGAGGCTTATCCATGGACAGGAAATAAAGATTGAGCCTGGCGGAAAATGGCATATCAATCCTATGGAAATTGATTCCGGTTACGAGTGGGAGTCTGATGATGATGAAAACAGCGAAACAAACCCGGTATATGCAAAGTGTACCTTCATCATTAGGCTTATCGAGACAATGCTTGACTCTCCGCTTGGGATCAGCGCTGTACAAAAGACTATTGTTGATGAATCTGTCAGAGCATTGTATGAGCCATGGATGAGAGAGGACGGTGGCCTTGATCCTATCCCGCCGGAACAGATGCCTACACTTGTTGATCTTCAGAAAGAGTTTGCTAAGCAGGCTAAAAAGGTTCCAGAAGCCAGAGAGCTGGAGTACTGCTTAAAGCTCTATACAGAGGGGTCACTCAATGCTTTTGCATATAGAAGTAATGTAGATGTTCACAACCGCTTTATTACATACAATATCAGAGATGTTGGCGAAGAACTCATGCCTCTTGCCATGATGATCATTCTGGACTCTTTGTTTACTACAATGTTCAAGAATAAGAAAGCAGGTAAATTTACATGGATTTGGGTTGATGAGATCTACTTGATGTTTAAATCAGAAAAGAGCGCTACCACACTTAATGAACTGTTCAAAAGAAGCCGTAAACATGGTGGTATCCCGACTGGTATAACACAGAACGTAGAGGACTTGCTTGAGTCAAATACGGCCAGAAAGATGCTTTCAAATTGCAATTTTGTTCAGATCTTAAGGCAGTCTCCATCCGACCGAGAGCATCTTAGAGAGCTTCTTAATTTGTCACAGAGCCAGGTTGATGCAGTTACTTCTTCTCCAAAAGGACAGGGACTTATATATACCGGAAACAATGTTGTTCCGTTCTTTAGTGTATTTCCTAAGGGCAACTCAATTTACAGGTGCCTGACTTCAAATATGAAAGAGATCAGGGAGTATGAAGAGGAAGAGCGCAGGAAACGTGTACACGAGCAGAAAAACGAGAAAAAGAGGTCTCTTATCAACGCGCAGGCTTAAACAGATTAGAGGATGTCAAAACGGCATCCTCTTTTTGTATCTGCCAAGTATGGTTATGACCTGACAAGGCGTAATATCCATCAGAAAAACAATTATAGGCTTTGCCGGATAGGAGACCAGTGTTATGCCAGATAAGCTTAGATTATTTGTAGATATGGATGGAACGCTTGCAATATTTAACCCCATTTCAACCCTTGAAGAGCTCTATGAGCCTGGTTATTTTGAGGATCTGAAACCTCAGTACAACGTGGTGGATGCTGTAAAGGATATCATAGCAAACCATCCTGATATTGAAGTGTTTACGCTGTCAGCGGTGTTGTCAGACTCCAAGACGGCTCTTGATGAAAAGAAAAGCTGGCTTGATGAGTACCTTCCTGAGATTGATGAAGACCACCGTATTTTCTGTCCTTGTGGCGAGGATAAGAGCCAGTATATTCCGGGCGGCATAAGACCAACTGATCATCTTTTGGACGACTATACTAATAACCTTACTTTATGGGAGCCACCGGCTAAGGGCATAAAGCTCCTTAACGGTATCAACCATACAAAGGGTAGCTGGAACAGGGAAAAGCTTTCTTTTGAAAGAAGCGCTAAAGATCTTGCAGACAGGATAGCTGGGATCATGTCAGGTATTGAGCATATACAGGATACAAACCTCAGGCTGGATCCGCAGGCGAAGATTACCGGCGATATCATTCCTGCTGAAACCTTCGATAAGGAAGAAGCCACTTTCTCTTACATTAATCCCGAGAACGGCAGCAAGAATTACCTTAACATCCATCTTACCTCTGCAGGCTGGGATTATATGATATTTGACAGTGATTTTGTGAGGAATGGCGCTGATACAAGACCAGCCAAGATAAGCTTAAAAGAAACTGTCAGGGCGATAGTTAAAGAGAAGGGCGTAGCACTTAATGACCTTGCTTTGTTTGATGAGACTGTCCTGTATGAAAGAGTTCTGCAACATGAACAGAAAGAAGCTAAAGAACATAAGATGACTGATTATGCCAAACAGCAGATCTTGGGTGGTAATGATATGGACAGAAACCAGTAATAAAAAGCACCGCGACATGACCTTCGCGGTGCAGTGATTATTCTTTGACTTTTTTACTCTTTGATCCATTAGGGATGCCGACCGGCCGCCCTGTGCGTTTATTTTCACTTACAGGATGATCAAGAGTCATTATCTGCTTAAGTTCTTCATCTGCCGGGTCTACATCCCACAAGTCACCGATATGGCAGCCTAGAAGACCTGCACACAGAGCCATTGTTTTAAGATTGATGTTTTCCTGATTCCTGATCTTATCTAAAGTTTTCCCGCCAAAGACGGAACCATTCTTTTTGGACCAGTAGGGTGTATAGCCATTTTCTTCAAGCATGGCGTATACATCTTTTTTATATAAGTAACCCATAGCTTTTATTCTCCTTGTAATTGGGAAAAATGGACATAATCTTTCTAAGCATATTATAGCACCCAAATAATATCCCTAAAAGTGGTAATATGCCCAAAAATAATATCCCTACTTTTAGTTATTTTGTGAACTATGACCGTAGAAATATCCCTATATAGAGGGATATAATAAAGTTAAGAAAAGAACTAATTAACGGATATCCATAGGAGGTTGACATATGAGTACACATAAGAACGATGTAATAATCACAAGACTTTTAACTGTTGTTCTTGGAATAGCATTAGGACTTTTGGGATATGTACTGTATCTTCTGGCAGTTACCATAACTACCGATAACAGCGCAATCCTATCTTCAACAACAGCACCCGAGATGGAGCTGAGCGAAGATAATCAGAAGCTATTGGATAGAATTATAAATGCAAAAACAGCTGACACTGTTTATAAAACGAGCATAGAGCTGATGGATCGCGGATATTACGACCAGCGCCCATCTTATCTTATAGATGATCAGGACTACATTGACTGGAGAGATGAGAATATGCCAATCTACGGCGAATATAAAGAGGCGTCATGTGATATTCCTGTAATAGCAATGGATGATGGTGTTACACAGGACGATCTTAACTATGTTATCCAGAGTATTTCATATATCCCCGAGAACTTTGTTAAGCAGGCCGCAGCTGATGGCTGGAAAGTACAGATCTTTTCAGTAAACAACCTTGAGTCAGCTTATGCAGATGGTTACGCATCTATCTCAGTTAATGGCCAGACAGACCATGAGAAGAAGACATTATCTCTTCCTTCTACATCACTTTACACAGTTTATCACGAGTTTGGACATATCCTTGCAGCTTACTGTGAAGAAGAACTCTATGATGCAGGGCTCTATGATTTTACTGGCACAACAGAGCTTTCCGTACTCTACAATCACAGCGCGCTTGGATCTGTTTATATCTACCTTAATCCTACGGAGCAGGTGGCAGACAGCTTTTATGACTATATCTGGTATCCAAGGGAGATGCAGGATCAGGCACCAACACTTTATGAGATTTTTTCGGAAACTATCGAGAATTTTGATCAGGCTGCTTGATAATAAGTCGTAATATACCATAGGGGAATTTGATACCCCGGGCATTTTCGTTATTTGTTTCATACAGCAGAAGGTTTTGTAAGAGCTGGCATATGTGTATTACCTTCTGTGCATCATATCATGTATGTGCCAACATTCAAGCTTGCATGGTAACCTCCTATTGACAAGAACCCCATCTCTTTGCCAGGGCGGTCAGCCCTCATAGTGTGCAGGGATCGTGATATGCATATTGTTATATGGATATCTAGGCGAAAGCTGACGCGGCAGGGTTTTACGGGGAGAGGCCAGCTACCTTTCCCCCCCATATATGAATGAAGAGCTTATTGGCTTTCAGATAGTAACGATAACAGGGTAATTCCAAGGAGAAAAATCATGAGTGAAAAGAAAAAGAATATCTTAAAAACATTGATACCTACTATTTTAGCAGTAGTTATAATGGCTTTTGTTCTTCGCGTGATGCCGCAGGAAGAGACTCAGCAGACACCTGTAAGTACCGCAGAAATTACTGCTGAGATCATAACTAATGAAGCTCCGGCTGTTTCAATTAACGCTAAGGAGATCCCGGATCTTCCCACCAGTAATCCTTTTGCAGGAAGATATGTTACTTATCAGGGAATTACTAATATTGAAACGGGGGATGTTACATACCTCATAAATCCAGCTGATAATGATTCGGATGTCTATATGGAATTTGTAGTAGCTGAGGGTGATGCGACAGTTTATTCCTCAGAGCTTATTGCAGCTGGGAAGGGCATCGATGTAGATTTTACACAGCTTCTTTCATCCGGTGAGCATAGTCTTACGATCACTATGAATCCTTACCTTGAAGTGGATGGAGATTATCTTAAGTGTCCGGTAAACAATGCACAGGACATAACAGTGAACATGTAAAGCCACTAAGGACTTGCAGCCTCGCAGGTCCTTATTTTTGTGCAGGCAAAGCCCTGTCAATTCGTAATATCCCTTGTAAGTAAAACTATTTCAGAAAGGATAATTGCTATGGGAAAGCTTTTACAGGCATTTCTGCCTCAGAAAAAGAATACAGGCATCGCTATCGATTCAAACCTTGCCGGGAAAATCCCTTATATCACATGTTATGACGAAGAGGGGGCTATTGAAACGAAGCCCGGGCACTTTACAAAGACATATCTTGTCGGAGAGATTGATACTGAACAGATTCCTAAAACAAGTACTGCGTCTGCAAGGCAGATCCTGCAGGTGCTTATGAACTCATTTCCATCAAATGTCAGTTATCAGTTCACAACTCATAACAGGCTTATTGAGCAAGAAACTTATCTTAAACAGATTCTTATCATGCCAGACAAGGACGATGTACTAAACCCATATATTGAGGCATATGACAAGGTGCTGGTTGATAATGTTGGAATCGGACATAACAATATCAAGAAGACTACATATTTTACAGTGTCCGTAAACACTACTTATGTAGATGATGCTATCAATATTTTTCGCGATATTGACGGCATGATCAAAGAACGTTTTTCTCAGTACTATGGTGTTGAGGTAAAAGGATTATCACTGGTAGCCCGCCTCAGAGTTCTATATACAATGTTTAATCCAGGGCAGAATGAGTTTGGTAAGATCATAGACCTTGATGGCACAGGTGAGGTTAATCTTGACAACATGCGCTACATGAAAGTAACAACAAAAGATCTCGTAGCACCAAAGAAGATCAATCATTCACCGGCTTTAAAGAACCATATAATCTTAAACCCTGGCACAGATGAAGAGATTTATGTAAGATCCTTTGCAATAACAAACGTGCCAAGTATTGTATCTGACAACGTGATCTCTGACCTGACCAATGTATCATCATCCATGATTTTTTCATCTATCTATGAACCGATAGACACGGATCTGGGTTATGAAACCGCCAAGGAAGCTGTAGTAAACAACACTGTTACCAAAGATGTCCTTAAACGGGATTCCATTGCTGACAGGAAGAATCACACAAGAGTACAACAGACGCAGCAGATATCTCATACAGAAAAAGATTATTTTAACAATGCAGCTCTCTCTCTGTTCCAGAAAAATGTTGCTTCAACGCAGAAGACCTTTGCTGTGACATTTGTTATATCAATATTTGGGGCATCTATAGAAGATATTGACCGTGACAGCGCACTTCTTAAGATTTCAGCTGATAAATTCGGCTTTAAGCTTAAGTCTCTGGATCTTCAGCAGCTTCAGGGCTTCCAGACAGCTCTTCCACTCTGCAGCCCGCGCATTGATCTTAAACGTATCATTGATCTTGACAGGCTTGTTACCATGTGCCCGGTATCTATCCAGGATGTTATAAGACAGGGCGGTGTATATAACGGGCTTAACGCTATAAATGATAACCTTGTGCTTTTAAACAGGAAAAACAATAAGAATCTCTGTGGCGTGATCGCGGGCGTAGGGCATTCCGGTAAGACCTATCAGATAAAAAAAGAGATATTTAATGCCCTTATATCTACAGATGATAATATCTCTGTCATTACTGACAATGATGAATATGATGAGTTTGCCGGCAAGCTGGGTGGTCAGATTGTTACTGGTGGGGATTTTGATATCTTAAGGGCAGTCCAGGGATATGCTTTTCAGGATAAAGACGGTAACGAAGAAAATAACCTTATGTTCAAATCATATTTCCTTGATGCTTTCTTCCTGAGTCTTAAGCAGAATAACGTGATTGCCAGCCTGTATGAAAAAGATACCGCGTATCCGGGAGATGATAAAATACAGGCTGCTGTGGAAGCTGAGGTTGCAGATCTCATCCATTATCTGGGAGAAAGCAATATGGATCTGGCTGATCATAGTATAAATCATTACAGCAGTCTGAAAAACTATATAGACTCAAGCAAAGATAAATATGCTATCATCAGGGAGCTCCTTCTGCACTTGAACAGTTCATTTATTGGACATGAAGGTCAGAGTGGCAGTAACAGACTTACTATATATAAGGTAAAAACGAGTACCGATATGCTCATTGTTATGGATATGCTCCGAAATAAGACTGTCACAGATGTAATTGAGCAGGAGAAATCCAACTGGATCTTCATTGACCCTGTAGACGTACTCCTTAATGGCAGTGCAAGCAGCGATTACCTGTCAGAATACATGTACAAGGCTAATATGATGCAGGCTGTACTTACACTTGTCCTGCAGGATTCCATCAAGCTTATAAATTCACCTACTTCTCTGATGGCGTTTGAGGATATTATCAGAAACAGCGGGTATTTTAAGCTCTTAAACCAAGGACCTATTGAAAGGCATAAATACATAGACCTTTTAGGCATTCCGCAGGCGCTGGTTCCATATATCACTAATACAGAACCTGGAAAGGGAATCATCATCACATCTTCATCTAACCTGGCATTTGATGACAGTTATATTGATAAGGACAGCGAATATCACAAGCTGTTTGCTAAAGAAATTGAACAGATCATTATAAATGAAAATCTGAAATAAGCTATGCCGCTCTGAGAACATCAGGGCGGTATCTTTTTGCCCAAATATCCTGGTTTCAGTTCGTAATATCCCTAAGAAGAATAGTTTCTTTGAAAGGATTAAGCCATGTATAATGACGATTTTTACTATGATTCTGATGATGGTATGTCCATAGAAAGAATATCTGAATCAGAGCAGAACGAGTTTAATGATATAGAAGGTATTGAAGCTGATGCTGACAGTGCCGGGCAGGATACGTTTGACCCATCCGGCGAAGAAAATATCGCGCCCACTCCCGAAGGTGAATTGAGATCAACTCCCGAGAATCCGCTTTATGATCCTGAGACAGGAGAGCGTATCCCAAATGGCTATACTATGAAGGACTGGGAGAAGAGGAAAGCTGCTGTAGCACGTAAACAGGAAGAAATAAAAGCCCGTATCGAGAAAGAACGTAAGGCTTTTGAAGCTGAGCAGCAAAGACAGGCGCAGCTTGATGCTGAAGCGGATTATGTACAGCGCCAACAGGAAGGATATGAAGCTGCCCAGAACGACCTTTCCATGCAGGATTCGCTGGCAGGAAACGGTGCGGATAACTTTACCGAGGGCGATATTCTTGATACGCCTGAGACATCCGCCTATGACAATATCGTTTCAGAGATAAATCCATTTGAGGACAGTCCTGTGCCGGAGAGATGGCAGGATGAATTCTCTTATTCAGTTGATAAAAAAACAAATACGATAACACTTGAACATTATAACGGCGAGAATGAGATCGTCACCGTTCCTTCTGTTGCCTTTGATGAGGAAGGCAATTCGTATAACGTGCTCCTTTCAACTGGAGAGCAGATATTTGAACCTGAAAACGTATCTTATGTCGGCGTTTCAGTAGACATCCCCGAGGAAAACTTCTCTGATTTTTTCCAGAATACGACGGGGCTTGATTATCAGGAATATTCAGAAAGCTATGAAGCCGTGCCCGAGCAGTCATTTGGCGAAGCCCCAAAACACGAAGAGTCTGTAACTCAGCAGACAGAAGCTGCAGATACAGAAACACCCACCTGGGAATCTAAGGAAGACTATCAGCAGCACGAAGCGACTACCGAAGTGCCAGCAGAAGATTATGATATCTCTGAACAGGAAGAAACATTTTCTGACCAATCTGAAATACCGGAAGAGTCCGCATCAGGACAGCCATCTAAAGAAGCTGCCGTACCTGACGACATTTCAGAACAGGTTATCAGTACCGAACAGCCCGCCAGTGAAAATACTGTTCCCGATACCTCGCCCGAGGAAATACCCGCGCAGGATATCACATCCGAACAGTCTGTAGAAACATCGACTGAGCCGGAAGTATCGGTCGCTACAGAAGATCCGGTATATGAACAGCCAGCAAATGACAATTATATTTCCGCCGGCGTGCCGGAACCTTCTGATAAAAAAGATATGTCATCTGAATCGCCTGCGTTCAAACAGAATGTAGCAACAAGCGATAGTACGCCACCTTCCGAAGAGCACGCGCACTCGTCGGTTACTCCAAAGCCTGAACAGACGCATGAAGAAACCGCGCGCGCAGATGAGTCCTATAACCAGCAACAGGATGATGCCCTGTATTCAAAGATCACGGATCGCCCGGCAGAAAATGGTGCAGCAGAAACTCCAAAAACTGTAACAGAGGCTCCTGCGCAGGAGACGCGCGTGGATGATAATTTCTCTGACCACGGCAAAAGCAATATCGTAACAGAAAAACTGTCCAAGCCCGATGAAGAGTCCACTCTTGATAAGCTTAATAAGATAGATACTTCTAACGCGTACCAGATGCCCGATGAATACAACGATGGGTTCTCTGACGTGTCTGTGCATAGAAATGCCGAGGTAAAGAGTCAGCTTAGTGATACGGTTGCTGCACAGGCGGGCTCGGTCGTAATGACTAATGCTACAGCCCTTGATGGTGATACCCAGGGAACATATGGCGCTGAGAAAAGCAGCATGACTGATATGCTTGGCGCTCAAAGCAACTTTAATGATGCCATAGGATCAGAGGCCGGTATAACTTATGAAGTTGTCAACCACTCAAAAGAAGAGCAGGTTTTAAAGGTTCATTCTGTAGAAGAAGCTGTTAAAAACGAGCAGACCAATTATAAAGAAGAGCAGGCAAAGGAATCTACAGCCCGTACCTATGATGACCATACAGAAAAGGAAATGGTCAAAGGAGTTGTGGAAGGTGCACGTTTTAATAAAGAACAGATGCCTGACAGCGATACACCGACCAAGAAAGAAGATCTCACGGATATCCAGTCAAGATCATCTGAGGCCGGAGCTAAGATCAAGATAAAAGATCATCAGCAGGTAAGAGATGGTATTGAGGCAGTCGGTTCTATGGTGGCCTCCCATATCTTAAATGCTGATAATTCAGAAGAAAACGACGTTAAACAGGGTATAAACCAAGTTAAGACTACAATCCGTGATCTGGATGTTCTTTTTGGCACAAGCGGGATCATGGCCTCGGCAAGTCTCGATGCTGCAATGGGTATCAGGCAAGCTGATCTTATGGCTCTTGCTAAGGAAAAGGGTGTCGATGTTAGTAAAATTGATTCTTTTCTTAATAAGCAGGAACAGGTTCAGGGCTTTAAGGATGCAATGAAAAATGCCGGCATGAATAACCGTGAGGCAAAAACTGCAGCCCTCAAAGCCTATAAAGAAGCTAAGGCCGACCTTCTCAAGGATCTCCAGGAAAAAGGGCTTACCAAAACCGAAGCAAAAGCCCTATTAAAAAGAGGACTCGGTGGCACAAGTGCAGCGCAGAACCTATCTTCAGCTGTTGCAGCGCAGACAGAGCTGCTTAAATTTGCTGAAAAGAATCCATCAGCTTTTACGGATAAAGAGCTTGAGTTCTTAAAATCAGACGGCTTCTTTAATACCGCAAAGCACTCTGTCCAGATATCTACAATTACAAGTAAATACTTTAATAAGAGCGGCAATCAGTATCTTAAAGAATTTAACCCGGCACAAAGTTACCTTAACGCACTGCATTCAAGAGAGTCTGGCAGGCATTTGGGGCCGGAAATAATGAGCCGAAGAGGTGTCCTTGGGAAAGCGGATGCTGTTATCGACCTGCACTCCTATAATTTTCAGGTAAATCTTACCAGAGATGTTTTGACAAACAAGACTGATAAGAAACTGGACAGGGCGCTTAAAAAAGATTCAGATGCGTTTACCTCCGCTCAGAGATCCATGTTGTTATACCAAAAGAAAGTTGAAAAGCATGGGCGGGATAATGAGCGCAAAAAGATCTTTGATAAGAATAAGCGTTCAATAAAGAATAATATCCATACAATCCTGCATTTCTATCAGAAGCTGGATACGGACTCTGCCAAAGGACTGTCTCAGGTGGTTGCTGTAAAGCACGGCATAGACGCAACATATTCCGGTATAAAACTTCTGGGGCAGAGCGGCGGTCTTGTATTTAAAGCTAGTACAGCTCCGATAAGATTTGTGGGCAGAAAGCTGGGAATAAATCAGGCTATCACTGCATTTGTTGACAGAAAAAAAGATGCGCTGGCAGCTGTTATCAATGCCAAGAAAATAGATCTTAAAAAAGCGGTTGTCAGTTCTAAGCCCGGCAAAGGTCTTAGCACTGTAAAAGCAAAACTCAGTACATCAAAGCCCGTAGTAGGAGTAAAAAATAAGGTCGAGTCAGTAAAAGGTCTCAAGAAGTCTGTTACAAAGAAGGTATCCAGGAGAATCAGAAAGATCCGCAACTGGGCTAATAACAATCCTTTTATGAGGCTTATACTGTCTCCGGTTAAGGGCATTGGGCTTTTAGCAAAGGCATTTAACAAGATAAAGATGTTCTTTGCGACAGTTGGAAAGTGGATCCTGCTTGCTCTTGGTGTTATTTTTATCACCTGGCTCATCCTTCTTGCAATTTCAGGATATCTGATGAGCTTTGGTAAGAGCATAGATATCACCGGTCATCATGTGATCATGGCTGAGCAGGAAAAGATAGAAGAGTGGGTTCAGAAGTATCTTGATCTTGATGATGAAAAATACAACGAAGCTGTCTCCCATGCAGAGGATGATCCGATTAATCCCTATGTGTGGGGCGGCGTGAGATTATATCACTACGGTGTCTATGAACCAACTTATACAGCCTATTTTAATAGAAGCAACACTAACTGTTTTTATCATGAAAAAGGAAAGACTGAAAAGCGCGGAGCGACCAATGGTTTCCATATTATCTATATTGATAAGGACGGAAACACGATAGGTTCTAACACGACTAATGTAAAAGATGTTCTTTCTGTTACCACGACCATGATAGGTAACGACTGGGAGTCGTATACAGCAGAGGCGGAAGATCTTCAGGATATGGTCTATATGGTACTCAATCCAGATGCTTCTTATGTTGAAAGTGAGATATATGCCTGCTCACAGGGCTGTGACACATATCCTCAAAAGCACGTAGACGGCGATGAATCAAACGGGCTCAACTGGTATCAAAGCTCTCCATACAGAGCCTATGAATGCGACAATTCAAGTATCTACTCTGAATATTCAAGACTTAAAGCAGCGGGCGTAAAGTTCTTTGAATCTGATACATATGAATATGGTGGCAAAACATTTTATGAGAAGCTGGTAAGACAGACTGCGGACGGTTGTAATAAAACAGCTAAGTTCAGATTCACATATACCAAGATACAGGACGGATATTATAGCAGCTACACTGTTTATCCTAGCGGATTAAGAGTTCCTGATTACAGTTCCTGGGTTCCAGCGGTATATGAGTACAGGCTTACAGAGACAACCTATGAGAATAAATGTGAAGGCACAACATACGGATACAAGTATGACCCTGAGGGGCACTATTTTAAAAATGGATACACAACCCCGGCAACTTACGCCTATGTAGGCAGTTATTATGAAGAAAAGCCGGAGTGTCTTAGTGCACTTCATGATCTGGGATTTTATGGACATTACTCAAGGGACTATGATGCAAATATCCCACATACAGCAATCAAAGCCTGCTATGGTCATAAAGACCTTAATGTCTATATCACAGTCCTGACTAAAGAGGATCTTATTGAAGCAAACGGCGGGCAGATAACATATAAGGTGCCGGTTCATTTTTCACATGAGACAGGTCAGGTTACAGAATGGACAACAAAGAGAACCACCAGCGTATATACCTACACCAGAACTAACAGCAATCTCCAGTATCTCACAAAGACTTTCTTTGAAAAAGGCGGCTTCAATTCTGAGGAAGAAGTAGAAATCATCAATAATATCTATGATGAGGACTGGTACGAGCTGTATGGCATTAATGTCTACACCGGAGCTGCTATACCTGACACTCTTTCAAGAGAAGCAACAACAAACAGGCTCAATTATACTATCCTTGGTGATGTGTCGGAGATCAGAAGCACAATGGTACGAACAGCCTATAACCAGGTGGGCAGGATCCCATATTACTGGGGCGGAAAAGCAGAAAGTACCAACATTTATGCTAACCGCTTTGGAACGACTGTAAAAGCTGATTATATGGGGCGAACAAAGAAAGGACTTGATTGCAGTGGCTTCGTCCAGCTCATGTTCTGTATTGCATCTGGGGCTGATCTAGACAGCGTGGGAAGTTCAACCAGCTCTTTTGTTCCATCACTTGGCTTGCAGAGGTGCAGCTATTCAGACCTGCAGCCTGGTGATATAGGAATGGAGAACCTGCCTGGGGCTTCCAGTAACCATATCGGCATATATGCCGGTAATGGAATGTGGATTCACTGCTCAGGAAGTCCAACAAATACCGTTGTCTACAATAATACGAACTGCTTCAGATATTACTACAGTCTGGGACGGTAACAAGATAAGGGCTCGCGTAGCCCTTATTTTTGTACAGGAAAATGCCTTTTGTTTCGTAATATCCATGAGAGGAAAAACTAAATGGACAAAACAGAATTTTTGGACGAACTTAGACAGGCGGGCTTTAGGGCTGTGATGATGAATGGAGTCCCTACTGTCCTGTCTGTAGATATGCGCAGGGACATTCCTGTCATCGAGAAATTTGTTAATACCCATGATTATCATGAATCTTTTGGGATAAAGAAATCCCTGCCAGAAAGCGAGGAAACTTAATGAAGCACAAACTTATTAGTACACTGCTTATCGCGACAATTTTACTGGGAAATGTTGTTCCTGTGTATGCAGCTGAAGACGAGAAAACAGAAATTGCGTCCGAAGATGAAACGACAGCTGAAGCAGATGAAGGACTTAGCATTGATGAAGACGGCGTGGTATCAGATGTTTATTTTGAAGAAGAAAGCGTTTTTGAATCGGCCGGCAAAGCATCAGAAAGGGTTAAGAATCTTCCTGAAGGCGACGGCCTTGAGGGGCAGCTTTTTGATGTCATGAACATCCCTTCATCTGAAGAAAATAACTGTCAGGTAACAATAAAAGCAGATATGCCGGACAATTTTGATGCAAATATTTTCGTCCAGCTCAAAAACTATGATACCGGTAATATTTATCAGTATACCCTGTATGCAATCAACAGCTTTACAGAGCGTGGATATATCCCTGATGGGGAATACCGCGTCATTGAATGCAGTGTATATGATGACATAAATTCAACATTTCCAATGAACATCCCGGAAGATTTTACATTAAAATATGGCGAAGTAAAGACACTAACAGTAGGTCTTCGGGATGAAGCGGCAGCTGTAGAAGCTATAGCTGAAAGGCTTCATCAAGAAGCAGAAGAAGGTACTAAGGATCTTTCAGAATTTACCGTTTCTGACTTTGACGTAACATTTACAGGAACAGGCTCTGGGAAAATGGCTGTCACGGGCACTCAGTCGCAGGCTATGACAATCGTAGCTAAGATAAAAGAAGGCGGGCTGCCTGGAGATGCGACAGTTGACATCTCACTTGATGATGGCATGACCTTTAATATGACCGATGTAAAGATTCCATACTCTGGTATGGTAAAGCTATCCGGCACAGGACTTACACTTGTTTTTGAAACATCAAAAAAGTCAGTGCTTGGCGAGCTTAAGTATGGGGTATTTGATGCGGGCGATACCTTCAGATGCGTTGTTCACGATCCGACAACAGGAGTAACTTACGGCGGTGAATATAAAGGTAATACCCGCCTTGAGCTTGTTGATGAGGATCCCGATGTTTCTATATATGATCAGATGACCGCCTATAATATACCGAAAGTAGTAGTAAAAGTAATCAAGGGCGGCGCTCCCGGAGAAGCGGTAGTGCAGTATTCTCTTGACGGAGATACCTTTTCAGATGAGATGATCGTGCCTGAATCAGCTTCATGGCCAATAAATGAAACCTCATTGACGCTCAACTTCTATACAAAGGTCGGACAGATTCACTTTAATACTGACGACGAATACACTGTTGAGCCCTTTAAAGAGGATAAGAAGAGCTTTATTGGAATCTTGCTGACTATCAGCGCACTTTTTGCTGCCGGAGCAATGGCAGTCTGGTACTACTTCAAAAAGCAGATCATATCGCAAGGCGTATACCAGATACATGAGTATGTGCCTGTAAAAACTAATAATTCTACTAAAAACACTGAGGATAAGCCCAGAAAAGATAAAAAGAAGAAAAAACGTTAAATTCATGGCTTCTGTCAGTACAGACAGGAGCCTTTTGCTGCGTAATATCCCATAAGATTAGGAGATTATTGCTTATGAAAGAAAATATAAAAGAATTTACTCCATCAACAGAAGTCAAGAAAACCTTGCCGCTTATAGCATCCTTAAAGCGAATTGCCCAGACTGAATACGGTGTTGATCTTGGATTCTTTGATTACCAGAATAACTTCCCGGGCACTGAGCCAAAGTCCGGGTTATATGCCGTTGTCGTGCCTGACGTACATACTTTAGGTGTGCTCATGGACGGAACAGTGGATCTCAGAGGAGTCCTTCTTGATAATGCTGAGCGCCATCCCAATGAAATTCCATGCTATTACAACAGTACATATCTCGGCGACATAAGCCCTCAGAATATGTATGAAAAGACCAGACAGATTGAAAAAGCTATCAGAAATATCTCCTGCGCAAAGTACGCTTTTCAGGAGTTTGGCTATGATCTGCCCCGCACACTGCAGCAGATAACCATAGACAAGTTTTCCAGGTATGATAATATCCGCCGGGCACAGGATCTAAGACCTGAAGTAAGATCCCAGTACGAGCAGGTTATGAAAGATGCTGTTACATATGCGGACAGTATCTATAATAAAGAAAGATCTCAGTATGAACAGCTTATGAGACCTGCTCCAAAGTGGCAGGATAATCTGGTTGAGCATGACTACTTTGAAAAGAACCACATAATCCAGGTAAATGAAGTTGTCAGCGAGGATTTCTGGGAATATCTCAAGGAAAGAATGCCTGAGAGTCCGGGCTTCCATATATGGAAAGATAAGAAACCGAGCCTTGTTCTTAAGGATAATTCTGATGCAAAAGGAATTATGGGTATCAATATCTGGAGCAAGCAGAAAGGCTACAAAGAATTTAACGTTTCCTTTGCCCAGGGCCAGCAGGACTTTTTTTATACTTGGCTCCTTGATTACCAGCACAGGAATCTTACATACTGCCATACACAGGAGCAGCTGCTTGAGGGTGGTAAACAGCTTACATCATTTGCCATGCCAAGCGAGGATGTTGCTATGTGGGATGCGTACTGCGCTACAAACAGTGTAAAGTATTGCATCAACCATGGGCTTTTTGGACATAACACCCCCGAAACAATCAGGAATCCTATTGTGGGAATAAGACAGGAAGATACATCCAAGGCCAGCGCCATTTTAAAAAGAATGGCAGAGGACAGGCTGAGTGAACCGGTATACTCTAAAGACCGGATCCAGGAACTTGATAAGATGAAGAGAAAATCAGTTGTAAACCCATATCTGCGGTTAATGAATATCCAGGCAAGAACTGATGTCTGGCTTGATGAGCTGAGAGCGGCGAGATAATAAGAGGAGCCTTTCCAATAGCGGAAGGGCTCTTATTTTGTGCAAGAAAGCCGCTCAGAGTTCGTAATATCCTTAGGGAAAGTCCCAGAAAGGCTTAGAAACATGAAACAGAAGATGATCTTATTATCTAACAGGATACTGGATGTCGTAGGTGTTATCGCTCTGGTCCTGGTTGCATCATTTATATCAACCTGGCTGCTTACTGGCAAACCTTCGTTTTTCGGATACAGGGTCATGCATGTGGTCTCTGCAAGTATGGAACCAACAATAATGACCGGTGATTTTGTCTTAACCAAGACTGTAGATGCCCAGGATGTTCAGCTCGGCGATATCGTCACTTACAGGAAGGCGGATGAATCCGGAAAGCTTACTCACTACACTGTAATCCACAGGATAGTAGAAGAGCAGAACGGGCAATATATCTTTAAAGGCGATAATAATGACTTTTATGATGCGCCAGTAAATCCTGATCAGATAACATACAAGGTCATCTTGTACTAAGGAAAGCGAGGTAATCATGCTTAAGAAACATTTTATTCAGGCACTTGCGCTGGCAGGTTTTGCAGCTGCAATGTTGCCTATGGCAGTACATGCTGATGCAACTACCGATCCGGTAGAAGAAGATATCATTTATGAAGAAACAATGGACGAGGAAGTGATAGATGACGGCCCAGCAGTTATCTATGATGAAGATGAAGTAATCTATGAAGCACCAGCAGATCAAGAAACAGTTGTCTATGAAGATTCCTATGTATCATATGAAGATACGGTATCAATCTTCGATGATGACTATGATGTATCTTTTTTCGAAATGGCAGAAGAAGAGAGTATTTTTTCAGATTATCAGGTAAGATCTGGCGAGATAGAGCTTCTTGCCCGTCTGATCCATCATGAAGCTGGTAATCAGCCCAAGGCTGGCAAAATAGCTGTGGGAGAGGTAGTGATGAACAGGGTTAAATCAGACCTGTTCAAAGAAAATACCATTGAGAGTGTGATCTATGCACCAGGGCAGTTTGCTGAGAATTATGAAATAGCCTACATGAAGCCATCAGATGAAGAATATGCGATAGCAAGAGGCGTAGTTAATGGGAGTATGAAAGTCTTTGATAATGAAAACGTCTTATTCTTCAAAAATCCAACTATCACTTCCGGCGGCAGGTATGATTCTGATGACATCGTCAACTGGGGCAAATACCAGTGGTACAGTTTCATCGGCGGGCATGCCTTTTATTCAGTATAAGGGCAAAATAATAGACTGTGCAGCTTACCATCGGCTGCACAGCCTTTTTTATTATTCGTCATATTTTTTCATTAAACTATCCAGTTCATCTGGTACAGGCAAAGGAGTAAGGTTATATGGAAGCTCAAACGTATCTTGCAGAGCTAATTCCAGTTTGTTTACCATTCTTGTGAGCCATCTGTTATACTCTATGCTGTCCATTTCCATAACATAATTTTTATATTCAACTCTTATGATGACCTCACACTGTCCCGGGTGTGCTCTTATGATCTCTTCCAGCTCCATGATGTCAATCCCAGAGTGGTTTTCGTCAGAAACCGGATACCAGATAAGATTATCATGCTGCAGATACTCTATATTGTTTGCATGATCGTAAAAATACTTCTCGGTAGTAATGCCAAGTGCCTCTAAGGTTTTTTCAATTGCACCACATTTCATGGCCCGGGCACTTTTGGTTATCTCTTCTTCTGTATCATCTTCAAGCCAGTCGATCACCCTCTGTGGGGAATCATCGTCAATCTCACAATTCAGGTACGCAAGATTGGTATCAAGGAGCTTTGCTGCTTTAAACAGAAAATTTTCTGACATTTTCCTTTTATCATTCAGATACTTAGAAAGAGTAGGTCTGTCAATTTCCGCCAGATTCGCAAACTCGCTCTCTGTAATACCAGCATTTCTGATACAACTTCTTAGCCGCTGACCAGGGCTTACTTCTAATTTTCCCATAATTATTCTCCAATATACTATGCCTACATCTATATCACCGCCACAAATCCAGTATACTACAAAGTTGTCATTTTGACAACATTTATTTTGTATTTGTTGCGTTTTGTACAACATGCCAGCACGTTTATGTTTTTGATGTCTAGTGATTACAGTTGACAAAATAGAAACTTGATAGGCATGGAAAATTATATGAAAATTCCCTCAAAAAGTGCTTGAATTATGTGGTATTATAATGTATAGTAGTCATGGCAGTAAGAAACGCGCCTTACAATTTTAGTTTATAAAAAGTTAATATTTCTACGTATTGAAAACTTTATTACTGTGCGTTATACTGTGAATATAAGAAAAAGCAAGTTAGGCTTAATAGCACAGAAGCAGATGTAACACTGATCATAGCCCCCGCCAAGAGATTATGACCGGCACATCTGCTCCCTGGACATAAGTCCTAATACAATCCCCCGCCAACCAATGATGCCGGCACGACATCGCATTAGTAAAAGGAGAATCGTACTATGCATACATCAAGTTTATCAGTAACCATCGTAAGTATCAAGACAGGAAAATCAGGAAAATGTACAAGCAA
This sequence comes from uncultured Butyrivibrio sp., assembly GCF_947169445.1. Classification (GTDB taxonomy): domain Bacteria; phylum Bacillota; class Clostridia; order Lachnospirales; family Lachnospiraceae; genus Butyrivibrio. The sequence goes on from NZ_CAMVPU010000004.1 coordinate 40,660, forward strand.
ACAGATTGTCAACGTATCTAAAGTTCTTCAGAAGGTTGCCGGAAAAGAAAATCCGCAGCTGTCTGAATCTTATCTCAGAGCCTTTGCAAAACACTCCGGGCTCGAATTCATGAATCTCGTTCACGTAGCACTTAATGCTGGTATCTCAGTTACAATGACTGACCCTATTATTGGGATGAACCCCGGCGACAATGTTTCAGCCGAGCAGGAAGCACTATTATACTGGCTCATCCGCGACAAAGAAAGCAGTAATGACACTAGAGAATGGGCTAAGAATGTCATAATGGCATACTTCGTCAAGGGACATATGGCTCACCTTCAGATTCAGCAGACGCACCTTACCGGATACAGCCGCCAGAACCCCGGATTTGACTATGATGATTTAACATCCATCGTCTATATGGGCTATTGGAAGGCAATCAAAGACGGAACGTTCAACCCTTTGACTGGAGGAAGGCTTATCAGCTATCTTTCTGTAAGAGGCATTGGCGCTCTGCAGGATGCTATCAACAAGAGCGATGATTATATCGATCGCCACGGTCTTTCAGCTAACGAGAACAAAGCCATCAGACTTGCTCTTGAGGCCAGAAAAGCTGGAAAAACTCCCGATGTAGAATATATCGCTGACAAAGTCGGCCTTATTGAAAGCACAGTAAGGTCAATCATAGATTCAGACCTCACCATTCCCACCAACGTATCCTGGATAGATCTCGTTGCAACAGATGAGAGTGAAGACGCCAATACACTGGAGAGCAAAGCCATTAACATGACCGTTGGCAGCGCGGAATGCTCAGAGACCGAAAATACAGCTGAGCAAAACGACATCAAAGCAAAGTTGGATTACATCATAGACAATTGTATCACAGCAGAGCAGAAAGAGATCGTCACATGCCTCTTTAACATGGATAAGTACGCTGATGATCCTGAATATAACATCACAACAGCATGTAAGAAGCTTGGCATTAACCGCAGACGTTTCCAGACAGAGAAGCAGAAAGCATTCGATAAGATCCAGATTGCTCTTGGGATGCTCTACGACATTGATGAGAATACCGCATTTGGAATGCTCGCATGATTTTCATAAATAGTGCAAACATATCACAATCCACAAAGATTTCTGATGGAAACATTACCATAAAAGCCTTGCTTATGCAGGGCTTTTATCTTGCATAATATACTTTCTGGGCAGATAATATATTTATATAATTCCGTCAATTATGTCACGAAGGAGAGCAGTTCATGAGATGTCCGAATCCCGAATGCGGAAAAGAAATAACTGATACTTCCCAGTATTGCAAGTACTGTGGCACAAAGATATTGCCCAAATCAGAGACAATCCCCCAAGAGCCTGACGATATTAATCCCGACCCAATAGATCCCTTTAAACCAAATGATGAATCTTCTTTTTTAGATATCATTCGCGAAAATAAAAGCATATTTATAGGAGCTTGTATCGGGCTTGTGATTCTTATACTCCTTATCCTTAGCGTTCCTGTGCTCCTTAAGCCCAAGAAAACTACAGATATTGCTACAGAGAACGCTGCTGAGAGCACGTCCGAGCCCCAGAGCAATAGTAGTGATCCAATCGCAGAAGATGAGCCTATAAGTGTTGACACCTCAGATCTTTCGCATGTGATAGAAGGAATACAGTTTGACCGCGTTGACCTTTCTTTGCAAAAACATACACCTGGTCAGAAGGTACAAGGTCTTGACTGGGACGATACATTCTTTTACAGATTTGAAGATGTGGATATAACCAGTGATGATAATGATAATTATATTGCAAAGACCAAGATCACTGAATACTGTTTTGAAACAGACAGCGGCAGGCTGCTGTGTGAAGTATATTCAGATCCAGTAACTTCAGAAATATACAAGATTGTATCCATAGCAGGCCCAGATTCAGATGGTTTATTGGACATCACGGATTACTATTATCAAGATGGTAAGCCTTATTTTATCTTTGACAGAAAGGATTCACTTTATACCCCGACCTATGCAACGCTTGATAAGCCCGGCATGCGATATTATTTCATGAATGATGTGCTTGTGCGGTCGCGCATGGTAGTCGAAGGAACTCTGAAAGTCAGCCAGACAAGCCTTGTTATGCAAAACAAAAAACAATATGAGGAATTTGACTATTTCAAGGCTCCTGCTGCAGTAAAACAACAATATGATGCTTTCGAATCAGAATGGCTTAACAAAGCATATAACATCCTCGAAGCTGTACAGAACAGTTCTCATGCAGGGCAGATATCCGGAACAGTTGTGGATTTGCAGGGCAACCCCATAGATTCTGCAGAAATATACGTTCAGGATACCGCGGCGGAACAGATCATATATCACTGCAAGACTGATAGAGATGGCTCTTTCTCCGTGATGATCAACCGTGACCCAAAAGAGTACCGCATTTATGTGACCGGCGGAAATACTTTTAGGGATAGCTACATCAATGCCATTACACCAAATGAGAATACAGTGTTTTACGATATTGGCGTAGTCATTCTCACTCCACAGGGCGAGAGCACCTGTAATGTTGTTTTGAATGTATATGATGGCGATCTGTATGACACATCGAATGCAAAAACACCAGGCATTCCATGCCATCTGCGTATCAGAAGAGGTTTTAACACAAAAGAGGGCGCCTGTGTGTTTGATGGGGACACAGATGCCAACGGAAGACTCGAAGCATCACTTGACCAGGACAATTACACGGTAGAAGCTACATGCAATGGTTATTCGACCGTCTATATCAACATTACTGTAATAAACAGCAATTTAGAAAAGTCATTGTATTTAGTGAAGGCTCCCGAACAGAATAAAGCAAAGGTTCTCATAACCTGGGACGGGGATATTGATCTGGATCTGACGATTTTCACTCCCTATCAGGGAACTTTTGGTAACATGGAGCACATAGGCGGTTACTCACTGCAAGATACTCACGGCAATTACATTGCCGCAGATAATTCGCGTGGATGCGAGGTGGGCTATATAGATCTGGGCAAAGCGGGAGACTATAAAATATACGTTTCTGACTATACTGATATCTTTGCTGGGCTGTATGGTGAGCAAAACCTGGCGGGCAGTAACGTAAGAATATATATATTCTATCCTGACGGGCGGATGGAAGTATGTGAGATTGACCGCACTGCTGGCGTTGTCTGGGAAGCGGTTAAAATATCCGGAATAAACTATGTCGCTTATAATCAAGTACATACAAGCCTGGGCGGCAAAACCTGGTGGATTGCAAACAAAACAGTGGTGTCAGCTCAGCAGAATACTGAGTATAAGACCGGCATGCAGATCACGGGAAGGCTTGGCGTGCGCTACAACTATGCGGATCCCAATGTTGGAGGCTATGATTATAAGTACTATGTAATGTACTTTGATACGCCGGTCAAAATCTACCTTGAAGATATAGAAGGTCAGACAGTACTCGATGAACTCAGTGAGATCGCTCTTAACACGAATTACGAAAGTGATATAGGCCTTGACTTAAGCGAAGGTCAGTATGTTACCGGTAAAATCACATCAGCTAATTATACACCCCAGGGGCAGCCGCTGATAAGCTTGGATTCGATGACATTTATCCAGAATGACCTGCCAAAGGACAATGTTGTCGTCCCTGCTGAATATAAAAGTCTTCTGTCAGACTTATTAAAAGACAGGGAGATTGCCTATAATTTGGTCTATATTAATAATAATTCGACTCCCGAACTGGTTGTATTTGACCCTGAAATGTCTCACGCCAGTACGGCTGCAATTTATTCATATGATTATGGGAAGGTCTGCTGTTTGGGAACATTTGGTTCCTTTGGCGGCGATTTTACATACTACCCGATGCAGAATCTTATCAGATCATATACCATGTATCAAGGATGGATATCAGAGGATCTGACCCAACTCAGAGGAAATGTAGTTCATATTCACAATTTTTCCTATTACTATGAAGATATTTCACAATACGGGTACATAGTTATTGATTCTGATCTATTATCAGATTCCACAAACAGGTCTGAAGAGAAGCATCTAGGTCTGCAGGGTTATGCTTCTACACTGAAGGATATTTACAAGAACATAGATATCACAACCGCCCAGAGCGTTGGTATTGGGCACGGTATCAGAGCAAAAAGTATTAATGATATTAAGTTTAACTAAAGAGGAATACAAATAATGAAAAAAAGTGTCATCAGTTGCATCTTATTGAGTAGCTTGCTGTTTCTAGCATCCTGCGGAAACGATAAGACTCTGGATGAGATAGAAAGCGCTCTTGGTTCGTCAACTCCCAAAGCTACAACTACTGACAAAACAGATTCTGACCAAGCAGATAACGCAATAGATCAGAAGGAAACAAAAATTGAATACGACGGCCTGTTTGATGCCAGCAGAAAGGTTTCAAAAATCACCATTGAGAAGAACTACAGGATCTATGATAATCCCAACAGCAGCTCTTACAGACTGTCATATAACATGCTCACCGGAACAACGGTATCTGAGTACAACAGCAAAGACGTTCTGCTCAGGATAGCATATTATAGCCCTGATAATACTGTGTATGAATGGGAAGAAGCTGTTGAATTTGACAGTGGTAATATTACGACCAAGAAAAGATATGACGCGGATGGGACATGTACGGAAGAAAATCACCTACAATATGATGGTGATGATGTAGTTTATTCCAATTTTACATATCACGATGGGAGTTCCTATGAAATTTACTACGAAAACGGAAACGTAATAAAAAGTATCTCAACCAGCTCGGATGGTATCGTGAAAGAGCACACCACGGAGATTGAACATATTGATTCCACAACAGACAAAGAGCTCCGATATACAAATGGTGAATTAACCGAGTATGTGGTCATTGAGAAAAATGAAAAGGGTGAAACGCTCAGCAGATCGAGATATAAGGCCGATGGGACATTTGTAGAATCTAATATATATAATCCCGACGAGCCAGATAACATCAATACCCATACAGTAGAGACATACTCTGGCAGCACCACAACACATGAGACCACCTATGCCGCCAACGGCAGGATTGCTAAAAAATTCGGATATACATATGGTTATGACGAGGATGGAAGAGTAGCAATAGAACTCGACCTTGGCGAAAACGACAACTATCTCCGGGGGTGGAATGAATATGAATATAGGGATGTCAGTTACAAATATGAACATGTTGACCTGAGGTCATACCAGCCCTACGATCTTGACTTTACATATGTAGATTACGATAACCACAACAAATCTTTACTTAAATCAATCAAACGAACCGACAAACTATTTTTTGGCGGCGGCAGTGCAATGTATTTTGATAATGACAACAATACCAACCGCGTTATGATATCTGACAGCGACACATATGAGGAAACATATAAATACGACTATGGCAGTAACGGGCTGCCCGCCAAGGGTTATATTTATAACCAAAAGGGTGATCTTATTTATGAACTGACTTATGATGATAACGGAAGCCTTATATATCAAGATTCCAACCAAGTCAGTCCTTATGGTCCGTCAGAGTATGAAGCAGATATGTCCTCGATTGATTACTCATATGCATATCAGTACAATTCTGATGGACTTAAAACCAAAATGGAAGAATCCCACATATATTTAGGCGAAGTTTCGAGCGGCTGTCCGGAAAAGTACTATTATGACAAGCATGGACGTCTGGTATACACGGAACGCTATTCTGCTGTAGATCCAAACGAGCTGATTGAGTATACTGTGTATGCATATAGCGATCAGTATGGTCTTCTTGCAAAAATCATAGTTTCAGAACCATATGGTTTTACACAGAGCACCACCTATTTTAACGGGAAAGCATATTATGTCACCTATTCAGACTACACATACAGGAGCGGGACGATCTATAACCTTGATGAATATGGCCAGGTGATCAGTTATACAAGTGTTTATCAAAATGGAGCAACTGAAGTAGATGAATTTACATATGATGAGTTTGGTAACTGCATAGAACACAAAAATAATTCAGTCGATATTCACTATGAGTATTATGAGAAGGGAGATAAGAAAATACCTCTCAAAAAGATCTATTATCCAGAAATGCCATAAAACCTTTTATAAATTATAATTATCTAACGCAGAACAACCGCCATCCCGTGATAGCGGTTGTTTTTGTAAAAGCATTTAATTAGTGTGACCAGATGCCTTCAGAAGATAATATTTCTACAAACTTTTTGGAAATGTAACAGATATGTACTACCGCCACGATCATCACAAGCCAGGCTATCAGTGTCGGGCCGAATGTTTCTATTTCGCTGTAGCTTTCTACCAGTGATGAATCAAAAAGTAATATGGTAAGGCATTGAATGAGCATCGAAACCAGACCCAGAAATACCGAAATCTTTGATGATTTTGCCACTTTACTGATTTCCTTGTTCCGGACATTAAGAACCGCATTAAGCAGAAACAGTGCTGAAAAGATGGAAACACCTATAGCAATCACACCCCAGGCCTTTATAGCCGTGTAAGATTCTACATCAAATCCCCATTCGTCCAGCCTGTCCACAAGCTTAAAGAAATCAAAAAGAGTACTTTTTACAGTTCTGTCCATAATGATACCCTTTGACGACTTAAACAGAATACCTGCTGTTACAAAGGCATTGGCAAGTAGCATAACAACCAAATAAGTTGTCCTCTTGCTTAACTGCCCGCTAAATGATTTAGAAATATCAATATTTTGAATATTAATATTGATTGTTTTTTTATTGTTTTCAGCCCCACTATCGTTATTCTTCTGGGAGTTGTTTTCTGCTGGTGGATCTTCTTTTAAATGATTACCACATTTATGACAATACTCAGCAGTCTCTTTTACTTCTGCTCCGCATTTATTGCAGTACATTTTATTCCTCCATCTATATCATATTAATGATTTGTTATCTTGTACGCCTCATATGGGAATGGTGCAAAATAACTCCTGGCACAATCAGCACAGAATACCGAGTTATAATCATAAGGATCATAGTAAGCAGTTTTGACAGTTTTGCCACATACAGAGCATGTATACGTTGGTCTGCTGGCAAACCAAATAACCGCTATTACTGCCAATACTAATACAACTACAATCGCTGCTCCAAAGGATTTAGAACCGTTTTGGGCCAGCGTTCTTGTAGGCAAACTGATATGAGAATCATCAGGAGTCATTGGTTCATGGTATTGATAATTCGCATTAATAGTAGCTTTGGGGTTTTCAATTTTAGTTCCACAGTATTTGCAATATTGAGAAGTATCCGTTATTTCTTTTCCACATGCCGTATTAGGGCATTTCATAGCAAACCTCCCAAGATAACAAAACAACAGCAAACAATATCAGATATGCTTGCCACATGTTGAGCAGAACATTGAATCTTCTTCAAGAGGCGCCCCACAGTGAGGACAGACGTTTTGTTTCTTTTCTTCCTGAGCTTCCGGCTCCTGTCCAAATTTATGCCCGCACATATTGCAAAACAGGCTCTCAAGTGTTACTTCTTTTCCACAGTCAGGACAACGCTTAAGGCCTTTAGCTTCAAGCTCCTTTGCATCCATGCTGTTAAGTTCGTCAAATACTGATGATATCTTGGAAAACTGCTCGCTATATTTGTTGTTAAAACCAGTATTACCCTTATTGTCCCTATAGAAGACCTCTCCTAGCTCAGTATATAGTTTATTAAGCTTGTTCTCCAGTTCCTGTTTGGCAACGTTGTTAATTTCCATGATGACCTCCTTATGATGATGCTTTACTTGATAATAATTATATCAATGTTTTTGCGTTTTTACACAAAAGATTTGTCCCTGGCATAAATCCTGCAACATTCACTGCTAGGCGAGATTTTACTGTATTTTAATAAGCGGATTATCGTTTATGTTGTATAATTTATAGTGGGTGTTTGCCCGTGTTGGATTTGTAAATAAAGTTCAAGGAGAATAAAACCATGAAATGTCCTGGCTGTGGTAAGGAAATATCAGATACTTCGCAGTTTTGTAAGTATTGCGGTACCAAGATTGAGAAAAAAGAAACAAGTTCCTATCAGTATCATGAACCAGATGATGACAATGATAAAAGGACTCCGCCCCCGCCGTCAAAACCTGCGATCGACAAAAGCTTTTTAATTGCCATAGGAGTAGTAGCAATAGTACTCCTTATTATATTCATTGCCATTTCAGGGGCTAATAAACCAAAATATACATGTACAGTATGTGGTAAAACAGTCAAAACCGCATACTATGACCCCTATGATGACGATACTATCTTTTGTGAAGATTGCGCGAGGGAATATTTTGCGCCGTTCAATTATGAGATGTATAAGATTACTGACAGCCATCAAGTCAGAAAACAGCAGAGCACTTCCCAAGTGCCGATAAATACTACTTCAGAAAGTTCTGCATCCACCAGTATTGATAACTTATCAGATATTCAGTTGCCACTACAGATCCACTCTTATGATGATTTTGATAATGCAGCTGTTGGTTCCACTGTTACAGTAGATGCCTTTGTACAGGATGCTTTTAGCTGGTCAAGCAATGGATGTTCTTTATATGTTGCCAATGGGAACGATGCTTATTATGTAAGCGGATTACACTGTACCGAATCTGAATTTGAACAGTTTAAATCGCCTGGAATGCATATAAGTATTACTGGCACAAAAGTCGACAAAAACGGTGATTATCAGATAAATGACTGCATGTTCACAATCGTTGACGATTCCCGATATAGTCCTGCCCCTACAGATGTGACTAATATGCTCAAATTATCTTCAATATCAGATTATAAAAATCACAGGATCTGTATCACAGAAGCAATAATTGAGCCTAACAATTATTCAAACGAGCCTTATTATATCGCAGATTTTAACAGATCTGGCGGCCTTGTTGATACCAGCAACAGAATGCTTGGCGATGATCTGGGTTTTAAAGCTCTTGTGAATGGCAGTGAGTGTTCGTTTATTATTGACACTGCTTGTACCGATTCTTCATCTGAACCATACAAGATAGTCAGGGAATTTAAGATAGAAGATAAAATAAACTGCACCGGATACCTTCTGTTTGATCAGGATAACAACCCAGTTGTTATAATTGAAGAATTATCTGTTATCATTGACCCTAACAAACCCTGGATCCTATTTGAAGATAAGCCTTTCCAGGACAGTACATATTTTCCTTATTCACCAGAAAAAGACGCTTTAGACAATCATGGAAATACTTATGATTTAATGTACACATGTGGGGCTATATATAATTGGAATGCTGACTGGAAATTAGGAAGAGAATATTCTACATTATCTGGTTATGCTGGAACCCCTGCAGGAGACAATGCAACAGATGTGAATGGAATTATTCAGATATATGGTGATGGTGAATTATTATATGAATTAACTGGAATTGATGGGGACACAGAAACAGATCATTTTACAATAGACGTAACTGGAGTTGATGTTATTACCATTCAGGCTGAAGGCGGATGTGGCCCTTTAGCATTTTGTCCTGTTATGATCGCTGATGTAGAAGTAATGCGATGATACGTGCGTAAAGTGAGCAGATTATCTACATTGTAGTATAAAATGGAGGCTTATTATATATGAAATGCCCAGACTGTGGTAAGGAAATCACTGATTCTTCACAATATTGTAAATATTGTGGAACAAAGATCGAAAAGCCAAAAATCATGTTTACTATCTGTATTGGAATAATTACAAGATAAGGATTCAATATCAGTACTATACATACAATCAGGCAGAGGATTACTTGATAGTTATCACTCCCTTAAAAGATGGAGAAGGTTATATTTATGGATATGACGAACCATCTTCATCTGACTTTGATCCCGTATATGAGTTTTATTATGGCGAATGTAAAAATGGAACATTTAATGGCATAATTACAGGCCAGTATCAAACCCTTTCTAGTCATGGTTATGTGGCTGGAAATATCACAAACGGATTGCGTAATGGGAAATGGCATGAAAATGAAGAGAGTAAATATAGAGGAAATAATAAAATAACATGTACCTTTACAAAGGGTCAATCTAATTTTACTCAATCGCAACAAGGTGATAAAACGAGTTATGCCTGCGGCAAAGTGCTCGATGAAACAGGGAAAAACAAAGGAGCGTACTTACAATTAAACGAATCGGATTATAATATGTATTATGCCGACAGATACTGGGGTGTAGGCAAAGACGATTTCGTTAATGAGTGGAATTTTAGATACGATTTAGGTAAGACGGAAAAGAAAATAAGATTAGGCTATTAACCCATTAGTTACAGTAAAACCGTGTTGCTAATTATACATCAGGCAGGAACATCATGAATATTGAAAGACAGGCTTTACCCTCAAGTTGCTGTGACATAAACGAAAACATGGATTACGACAAACATAGACTTAAAGCTGCTAATAACGATCCAGAGTCGTTATTAGTCATGGCATACTATTTTATGTTTGGTTATGACTGCCCTGATCAGAGCTATATAATATCAGAAGAGTATTACCAGAAATACAAGGATACATTAACAGAACACAAGCCATCATCCTATGAAAAGAATCTTGAAAACATATTACTGGATGCATATGGAAAGTTCCAGGCAATGATTGGTAGGGCACATACCGAGGAAGAAGGCTGGGAATACAATCTATACCGCAGAGGCTTAAGAGAACCCCTGCAAGATAAATACGATTCACCGGATCCTGATAACGATGTTTGCATAAATTTCCTACAGCCAGAGATCTGCGCAGGATGTACCAGATGGAAAGTCTGGCGTGAATGATCATTTCTGCCGCCAGTTACGGGAGTTTTTAACCGCTTCCTCTTTGTCGCTGGCCCGGGCATAAATGTTGGTGGCATTGATGGATTTATGCCCCATACGCTGCTGAAGCACAAGTATATTCTTCTCATGCTTGTAAAACTCCATTGCAAAGCTGGAGCGAAGTTTGTGGACACTTATATCACTGCGCTTTAATGACGCTTTCACGTATTTTTTAAGCATCTGCTGAATCTCACGGATAGACAACCGCTCGCCAGTCGCAGTAGTAAATAGTGGGGTATTCTCGGTGAACTTCTCACCTTGAATTTCCCTAGATTGCAGATAATCCATGATGTATTCTTTGGATTCATCAGAGAAAAAGACCTTTGAAGGAGTTTTAGCCTTCTTTTTGCCTTTCCTGAGCGCCATTACGTAACATTCATTCTTTTCAGGGTCAAAAGTATCTTCATAAATGATCACGTCATTTATATTGAGCGCCTGCAGCTCGGATATTCTAAGACCGGTATCCAAAAAGAGAAAAATGATGGACAGATCCCTTTTCATATACTTATCATGAACTTCAAGCTGTTTCTTGGTAAGCCCCGTGCCGTATTTGATACAGCTTAAAAGCTGCTCCTGTTCATCCAGGTTGAGGTATGTAACATATTCTGTTTCAGGAATCTCGACAGTCTGAGCCCCAGATACGGGATTATATTCAAGCTTCCTTTCTGTGTTTATGAGATATTCATATAGGCCGGATATTGATGATCTGCGCCTTGCGCGTGTCCTCTCGGATAATTTCTGGTTTTCGTCCATCCATGTGAGAAAATAGTTAATATCTGTAGCCTTGATCTGTTTCAGATCATCAAGGGAAAGATCTTTTATCTGCTTGTCCGGGAAATATGGATAAAAGTTTACTGCATATTCAAAGAAGTATTTAAGATCCAGCGCATATGACAGGCGCGTCAGTATTGCTTTTCCAGATGTTCCTGAATAAAAGTATTGCTGGGTAAACTCTGGGAGCAATTCTGTAATATCATTTAGTTTTTCCGTGTTAGTCTTTGCTGGTTTCTTATCTGACATAGTGGTTCTCCGTTGTGACACACATGTTTTGATGCAAAAGCTTCCAATTTTCAGTTCTACAAAGTGGAAATATACAGTGAACAATCCCTAAAACGTAATACAGGACTTGTTGTCAGCATACATTTTCGTTTTTGCCTGTTATCGCACGACATAATGATAATTATACGCATAGGTGTTTGTCTAATAAAAAAGGTTCTGGGCCCTCCGCTATCCAGCAGTGGGTCGAACCTCTTTTATGCTTATATGATAACACAAAACTCGATTTTGTCAAATTGTCAATTTTTGCTTTTTTCGATTGTCAATTTTTGCTTTTTTCGATTAGCCGGCCATCGCGTGTTATAATGTAGAGCTTTCGCAGTTTTGAGTTCGATGAAAATTCCTTTTCCAGTTTTCCTATAGCATCAGACTCAGGAACGCCAGACCTGCGCAGATCAAAAATAACGTTCCTTGATTGCAACAACGCCTGTCTCAAGTTATTTTCAATAGTCCGCTTACTCTGTCCTTGTGGCGACTTTATCTCCCACTCAACACCCTCCATAAAAATATCCGGTGTATGAATATTAGGTATATTGCTCGGTTTTATAAACTTTACATCCTTACCTAAATCAGCAAAGAATTTAGCCGCCGCAAATTCATGCTTTTCTGGCGGTGCTGATAAAGCTGATATGTCAATTGTTCCACTCATTATATGTAAAATCCTTCAATGATTAAAGATCGTAAACGCCTTCTATATCATTATCAAAAACAAAGTAGACCTTGTTTTCCTCAGGTTTAACGTAAAGACTGATTTCTTTTACTGCATCAGCATTACCGTTCATATCATACTGGAACTTATTCTTAGCGTTCTGGACAAGATCATCATAAGTAACATTCTTATCCCCATACTGAAGAACAATGCTTACCTTGCTGGCTTCAGAAACGTCATTCGCAGTTTTCTTAGTAACTTTCTTTGCTACCTTTTCCTTAATTTCCTCAGTCTTAGCAGCTAAAGTCTTTTTGGCTTCTGAAACAGGAGCTGTTTTCTTAATAGTTGTCTTAGCTTTCTTTGGTCGTGTCATTCTCAATTCTCCTCTCACAAAAAATACAAACAAGTACATGTTATGCCATTATTTACGTTTTTTCAAGTAACACATACCGTGTCACGCAGTATGGCGATTTGTATCAATTATGATTTACCTCCGGATTTTTCTATTTTCATAGCATGCATCACATAGGTTTCCCTTGTGCGACCATATTAGTTTCTTTCCACATCTTGTACATGTCTTTGCAATAAAACCCTGCTTATCTAGAATCTGGAATATCTTTTCTGAAATATCTCGTTTTGCAATGAGTATCATATCAAGCTCAGAATCATTGCCCGTCGCACGGGAATATGAATACAAAAAATCATAAATAGTGCTGTATGTTTCAAGCTGCTGCAAAGCATCTTCACTCTCAACATCAATACTAATCGGATTGTATCTACGCAAGGTTTTCGAGAGATCAGGAGTCTCTCCTTTTGCAGTTATGCGGAAATATTTCATAAATTCATTGAACAGCTCTTTCGAATCAAGACTAAGCGGAATCTTAACAAAGGTCTTTACCAGTTCCTTGTCATCACTGATCTCTTCCAAAAGCCTTGCGAGTCTTATTTTATCTGAAACATCACCCTTAACATAAAATCCTGTCTGAGGAATCTGGTTCCACATTTCCAGAATGGTCGATACTCTTCCCTCTTTATTTAAAAAGTCCTCCGGAATGTTTATCATTGCCTTCCGGATCAGCGGGGCATCATAATTGACCAGCTTGCCGATGATCATGTAATCGACTGTAGATGTAAAATAACCAATGTCGTAAAGCCCGTACCTGCCAGCTCTTCCTGCTATCTGTTTCAACTCTGATACATTAAGTGGTCGTTCCCTTGTACCATCATACTTTGATGTCTGCAAAAATACCACACGCCTTATTGGCAGATTCATTCCCATTCCGATAGCATCTGTAGCCACAACAACTTTGGTGACACCATCTGCAAACTTAGTTGCTTCCCTGTGTCTTACTTCATATGGAAGAGATCCATATATGATACTGCAACCGATGCCGTGGTTTTTTAGCTCCTCCGCAACGCTGTGAACATCTTTCCTGGAAAAGACGATGAGTGCGTCCCCTTCCTTTACGTCCTGCGGGAAAGAAAAATGCGCCGCATCTGGATCTTGCATCAACTGAGTTTTACGTTCATGGTAAACAACTTTATACTCATCCTGGCACGAAGTTATCATCCGGATCAGCGCTTTTTCCGCATCCGGAGATGCACATAAATGAACCGTGGATGCTCTGACTCCGAGTATTGCCGATGTCCAGGCACCGCCCCTCTGAGAATCAGCGATCATCTGGGCTTCATCGATTACTGCAACGTCATACTCTTCATGGAGATTCAGCATTTCTATGGTAGATGACTGGTGAAATGAACCTGGCATAATGATCATCTCTTCTCCTGTTATCATGGAGCACGGACAACCCTCTTTATTCATTTTCTCATACTGCTCATAGGCAAGGAGTCTTAACGGTGCCAGATACACTCCGCTTTTAGCATTTTTAAGATCTTCAAGCGCATTATAGGTCTTTCCGGAATTAGTCGGACCAATGTGAAGTATAAACTTCCTTGTCATCTCCCTGGTTTCAGGAAACATCTTGGTAAAATTTGTTGGGGTAGACTTTTTGATGTTTTTATATAAGAGCTTTTTAGCTCTCATGTCCTTATTGATTTTCCCTGCCACGTCTGAGTAATAATCATTCTGAAGAAGCCGCTCATGGATATCCATTTCAGTCAGATTTGTGCGTATGTACTCTGTTATAAAATCGTCCTGACGGTTATCCCACAGATAAGTAAATATGACCTGCATAGCCGTCTTTTTAGGCGTAAGCAAAAGAAAGGCCAAAATATCAGGGTTATTCGTATCCATAAAGATGTTATAAAGCACATCTACATAATCAGGCATTACTTCATGGATGATGTTGTCATTAACATTTTCTGCAAATTCGGAACAGAATTTCTTTATATTCTTAAAGCACAGCTCCTGTCGCGTGCTAAATCCCTTCTGCGTTGAGACATTGACATATAACCTATTGGTAGCAAGAGCGTCTTTCAGAGCTTCGCATACTTTGCCTGCAACCTTCTTTGCATTCTTTTTCCAGTAATAATCAAATTCCGTCTTAGGAAACATTCCCTGCGCAGTCTCAAATTCATTCAGTTTTGCCTGCTTTTTTTCTTCTTTCTGCATACTACTTCGTTCTATAACTATGAAGGCTCTTTATGGCCTCGTCAGCAGATCCAAAATACTCCACTGTATCATCACCAACAATATAATACCCCGGCTCCGCATAATCACCGCTTCGTTTACTTGCCTGGCTGTCCATTATATATTCAACATGAAGGCCATACTTCTGCTTTACATAGTAATCATAAAAATCCAGATCTGTTAAGGTCTCCCGCAACACAAATCCGATGCATGTGCCATAGTCATAGTTTTCAACACCGCCATAGGATATGTAGCCGTCATCGCTGTTGCTTCTTCGAAAATGCTTCTCAAGTCCATATTTATCAAGCAGGACCTGCAGTTCATCTCCAGACATACCAATCCTTGCCTCACAATAAAACTGCTCAATCGGGCTTATCTTATCATCCAGCGTGGGCTTATAGGCCAAAGCTTCTTCAGCAGAGTTGACTACCAGTCTCATCGTCCCGTCATCATATGGCATGAGCCTTGATTTATCATAAAGGCTATATCCATTATCATCAGAATAGTCTATCTCGATCATGTCAACATTGTTATAATACGTAAGACTCTCACCTTTTCCGTCTATTACAATGCAATAATCTCCTTTGGTCAAATCACTAAGACTTACTGCTTTAGCATCATTTTTAGTAAGCGCAACCTTATAATAAGCGCTGGTGCCGGTATTTTTCTTGTTCATGTAAACGCCACAATCCTTGGCAAGATCCTCGATAGTCTCAACCCTGCCTTTTTCGATGTAAGCTTTAAAGAAATTGTCTAACGGCTCCTTACTGTCGATTTCTGTTTCAGAAGGTGTACTAGCCTCTTTTGACGCGGAGGCCTCCTGCTTTGATTGCTCAGAAGAAGCTGTTGTTTGTTCTTTATCGTTATTTGCAGCTGCTATCAAGAAAAACAGCCAGAACGCCACTGTAACAGCAATCTTAACCTTTATATCCCATGTATTCTTTTTTCTCCAAATCAATACCATAACAGGTGCTGGGAAAAAGAATATCCACCCGAGCACCCATAACCACGTATTTTTCTTCTCTTTCTGCGGTGGTTTGTTCTGGGCATTGTAAGTAAACTGTTTTGGCTGCGCCAATCTAGCTTCTGCCTGCGCACGCTGACGGCCTTTTTCAAATTCATAGCCCGCCTGCTCAGCATTATCATACTGTATGTGCCGAGTTTCATCATCAATTGCAAGCTTAGCTCCGCAATGTTCGCAATAGGCCACTGTCTTTTCACTATCTATTTTAAGGTTTGCTCCACAATGTGGGCATGTCATATCTATGATCTTCATATTAACCTACCTCGCTGCATATGTAATTGTCCCTTATAATATAGTATCATGTATTTATAGACGCAATAATGAATATCCTATAAAAAATGAGACTGGAAACCATGAGAAAAAGACTGTTCGAAATAATAGAAATCTCAGAAGATAATGATAAGGTCAGCTCTCTTTACGATGCACTGATGCTGCTGGCTATTATTATCAGCATTCTGCCGCTCGCCTTTAAGAAAAGCTACACATTATTCCACTATACAGACATAATAACCACCGCGCTATTCATTATTGATTACGCATTACGCCTTATCACGGCAGATTATAAATTAAATGAGTACTCTGCAATAGCTTTTGTAAAATATCCATTTACACCCTGGGCTATCGTGGATCTCATTTCGATACTACCTACACTCGCGCCAATAAATAGCGGTTTTAAGCTGTTTAGGCTTTTCAGGATTTTTCGAACATTCCGTATATTCCGTGTATTCAAAGCATTCCGATACTCTAAAAGCATAAACATCATAGCTAAAGTAATAAGCAGTTCAAAGGAAGCTCTACTGGCAGTCTGCACACTTGCCATTGGCTATATTATTGTTTCTGCTCTTGTAATATTCAGCGTAGAAGGAGAATCTTTTAATACTTTTTTTGATGCAATTTACTGGGCCACGGTTTCTTTAACAACGGTTGGTTATGGGGACATATATCCTGTCACTACCGCTGGCCGGGTTATAACAATGATATCCTCCATGTTTGGAATCGCCATTGTTGCTCTACCGGCAGGCATAATAACTGCAAGATATCTCGATGCCTTGACTGAAGAAAAGAATAAGAAGAGTGATCAGAACTCTCAAAAATAACTTCTCCTTCCCCGCACTGCGCTCCCACAATTCCATAACTCCACGAACTCCAACGAACGGCAGCGCAGGAACAGAACGTGCGCAGAGGGTTAACGCACGTAACGCACGCAGGATATAATTCACAAATTGTTTACAGCTTATTAAAGCCGAATTAAGTTCTATCACATAAAATCATATTATAGAAACTAATAACAAACACACAATTTCTTCTTCATAACTAAACTGCCCTGGCCTAGCCGGGGCAGCTCCTCCCAGAACTAATGGGAAAGGTGTATTTCCCATTTTATGATATGTGCCCCTTAGCCATATGCTATGGGGCATGTTTATTTTGGGACAATATCCATACACCTGTCTTATATGGGGACAACATTCATATATCTACCAAGAAAATTCAGCACCGTATCTTCTGTAACACCTTTCGGGTATACAATACTTATTCCAAAGCAACCGTCCCACTGGTATATCAGATTACAGGGGTCTCCTTTTATAGAGTATTGCATGTCTCCAACTTCCTGTATATCTCCATTAATATCATCTCTTATGGACTTAACAAGATGAACAAAAGAATCCGTATCATCAAAAACAAAAGGGTCATCTGTAAGAATAGTTATCCAGCGTTCCTGGCGATTAATGTTACCTATACTATACCTGACATCACCATCCATGCTTTTGTTACTCCACTTCCCCGGTCTCTTTATCGATTCTTACAGTATTTGCTCCAAACAAAGATACCAGCCCACCATCTTCACCTACAAGCGCTAATTCAAATACATAATCATGCTCTGTTTCCCATGACGTAGATATTATAAGATTATCAGCCAGCCGTTCCTTTAGTATTCCTTCAGCTTCATCCTTGGTTATCATTGTTACTCCTTATATATCGCCCGAAAGCTCAAACTCTTTCGCAAGCCTTATCCCATATAGGGTAAATTTATTTAAAATTTCAGTACATGTTACTAGACCAACATTTCTAAATCTCTTCTTTATGTCATCTTCGGTGACATACTGAATTATTTCAAGTATAGTCGGATCAGATGGTTTTGCCAGATGAATACTAGGGTTTTCCAACTGTTTATAATGTAACCCTCTGGTTATTCCTCTAAACGCCCTTGTCGACAACCCCAATTCACTAAGCCTCATATCTGGAATATGTTCCATCATATCATCCATATTTGAAGATATCAGCACTTTAGAAGCACACTCAGGACAAACAGGTTGTCCTTCATCCAGCTTTTCAAAACTTGATTCGGCCACAGTATTTCCATCTCTATCATATGTCACATATTTCTGAAAAGTTCCCATGATTTTGTAATTATCTAAATTCCCACATTTGGGGCAAATAATAGTATATTTGTGTTCCATATGTAAGATCCTCATACCTGATTAGAACCGTAACAATTATTCAGAGAGTTTACGATAGGCCTCTAAAATATCAGCGGTTCCAGTAACTGTCCGCTCAGTGAACTCAAAATCATAGTGTTTTGTATCGCTGGCAACTCTCATTTTGCAGCCGCCGTTCTCAACTATCTTTTCAAACATTTCCATATCATCTTCTGTAGGTGTCCAGATATATTGCTCCCGGGCTTTAGACGCATAGGTTTCTTCAACTTTGTCATTTCTGTTTACATTGATCGTATAAAGGTCATCTCCAACCTTAAAAAGAATTTTGTCATAGAATACCCAGTATTTGCCGCGATAATCAACTCTGGCGTATACCTTGGCAATATTATCCTCATCCAATTGTAATACCAGATGGAACATCTCATCAGTATTAACATAGCCGCTAGAATTAGACTGGGCTTTGGCAAAATAAAACTTTGGACCAGTACTAAATTCATCACTGTTAAGGTTCAGATTTTTGAGTGCGTCTTCTATATCCGCATCAGAAAGGGTCTTATTTGGTTCAGCTGTCGGATCCTCAGTTTGGGTGCTTTCTACAACCTCAGGCTCTTCATACTCGTAATATGTAATTTTAACCGGAGTAGATGGATTATATGCGGTATCTACCGATACCAGAGAATCATTTCCAATCTTAATTGATGCAATCTTTCCATCATTATCAAGTTGATGTGTGGCCACAGCTTCGCTGCTGATATCCTCAAAGCCCGCAGTTTTCATTACTGCTGTTGCCTGTGACACGGTCATATCCTGGGCCTCTGCAAAAGAAAACGGCGGAGTCACGGCCTTCGTGCCACAACCAAATAATATCAGTATCGCGGCCAGCGTAATGGAAAAAGAACAGATTATTTTTGAGAATCTTTTTGTGCTCATAACGCTCCTTTAATAAATGCATCCATCAGAAAAGCCGCCGTTGTCATAAGCAATTTTACCGGTATCTATATCAGATATGATTTCCGGCGCTATACCACAGTAATCACTCTCATCATTCATCACATCCCAGATGTTTTGCAGAAAGAGGTTATCCCAATCGAACTTTTCAAAGGTGTCCTTTCTCATAATCTCTGAGACACCAATGATGTTGTAATCCTTCCCATATTGGTCCATGCCCTCAAGTGTCACATCAAACCTAATATGTGTCAGTCCATTAATCTGATACGCAAAGCGACAATAATTGATGTATCTGTTAAGATTCTGATTTACAAATGAAGTGGTATTATAGATCTGATCATCTGTGTAAGAGACAACATAAGCTTCATCAAAATCATCAAATGTCACATCCAAATCGGAGTATTCGAACTTGAATAAGTCTTCCGCCAACTTCTTTAATGACTCCGCATCTGCGGAATAGTTTTCCATTACTGGCTGTGTAGACTCTTCGGTTTTGGGTTCATTATCCTCTGACGCAGTCTCTTCCTTCACCTCAGTATCTTTGAGCGCATAATAGGTTATTACAACAGGAACATCTGTATTATATTTCTTTCCCTTAGAAAACAGCTGGCTGCCATCAACTGAAACCATTGTAACCACATTCTCTTTATCTTCGCTGGTTGTTGATATTTCTTCAGTGGTTATATTGGTAAATTCTGCGCTTTTAAACAGTTCCAACGCTTCATCATATTTATAATTCATGCGCTCGCTGTAGTCGAATGGCGCTTCAGCCTTTGGCGTAGAATCTGCAGAGCCACATCCAACAAGTAGTATTAACAAGAATAAAGATAAGTATTTTGTGAGTTTATGCATATAAAACCTCCACATCGAAATTATAAAAATAGTAGAAATCCTCTCTCCATATAATCAAGTGTTTTCTTCAGTAATTTCAAGGTTTTTCTATCATTAGTATGAGTAGAACTTAGGTTATGGAGTAATCCTTGTCTAATCCATAAATCTTCTTACTATAGTTCGTTCAACAAAACAGCACTTGTTAATGATGGTGCTGTCTTTTATGAATAACAGCTACGTTATAGCCAAAACTTGACGCAAAAAAGATCCACATTATGCTCAGCTAGGGTGTCTATGATTTTTTTATAATTTGCAGAGTTCGAATTCTTCATTTTTCTATAACCCCCAAATGATCTAGGTGCAAGAGCTGGAAAGTGTTCCAGCAAATAATAATATTCTTCTCTATCCTGAAACTCTTCAATATGCTTATCTATGTTGAGTTTTTGATACACTACCTTCTGTTCATCAGTTAAATTTGAATGTTCTTTCATATACTCAAGCATATTCAAGTATGTACCAACTGTCCTGTCTAATGATAAATGTGTTTCTTTGGCTTCTTGAAACCGCCCCGCCAAAACCAGCATGTCTACCAACCGTTCATAACTATCCCTCTGATAAGCATAGAACGAATGTGGGTATAATTCATTAGCTTTCCTCAGGCATGATATAGCAAGATCATATTTCTTCTGTTTCTTATACTCGGTTGCCTTGCGATTAAGAATCTGCTCTGGCATATATACAACGCTTTGCCCTCCATCAGGATAGCGTCGCGCCTCCTCGACAGGTATAGATTCTATCCCGGCTTCAGTAGAAAGATCATACCTAGCCAGGAATTCACTTATTCTTTCATCATTAAAACGATTATATGCCTCTAATTCAAAGGAGTCCTGCGATGAATGCTCAACCTCTTTGAGCCTATCTGGTTCAAAACTAATAAAAATGCCCATGGCTTATCACTCCATCAAATAACTGTAATTGGAAGCTGAATATCCTCTGATATCTGTGTAGCAAAAGCCCAAACCTTATCTTCCTCTTCCCTCGTAAACTCTATTTTAGTTAGATTTGAAACATTGTCTCTGTTAATACTGATTAACATTGGATTTTCGTTGCTTAAAGATGCATTTTGATTATATTCGAACTGCAGATAACCTTTTGAAAACATAGAGGTTCTCTTGAAAATCATTCCAGTTACTGATGGTCCGTCAAATTCAGCCCGAAGTGTCCCTTGCATTCCAGTTCTTGTTAACATAGGAACACCATATTTTATTTTATGGTTGCTAACTCCAAGATATGCTCCTGAACTAAGTTCAAACTTCATAAAATTTCTAAGCTTCATTTTTGGTTCTTCAGAATCTTCTGAAACAACCTTATCTGGTACAGTATCTACCTCATGATTATGAGTTGCTGTCTGTATTTTACCCTTTAATGTGTTTTCCCAATTATTATCATTGCAGATTGCATCCCATTCCGCCTCATTAACCAACACTCTTCTGGGTTTTGTTCCCTCCTCATCACCCACAACACCAAGTTCGCACAGCTGATCCATAATTCTTGATGCTCTGTTGAACCCAAGCTTAAACCGTCTCTGTATTAATCCAATTGATGCCTTCTGCTCCTCAATAATCAACGCGCCTGCATCGGCAATATATTCATCAAGACCAGGTGAATAATCTCTCCCAGAAGAATAATCTTTCTCTTTCAATTTTGCCATCATAAAAATTCCGGCCATTTTCATCTGCAGAGATTTAAGATTTGATCCTTCTTTAGCAGTAATTGTTCTCAAAGTATTATCTATGTTTTCACCTTCAGCATGCGCACTCTGACATCTATCCGTTATGCTCTGATTCTTAACAATCATTTCTCCAGGAACATAGAGCTTCTCCGCCCCTTCAGCCTCTATTATCAGTTTTGATTCTGCCTTATTAGCAAGACAGAATGTAACCTTACAGGGGATATTTGAAAGATAATCTTTTTTTAATACTTTTGAAGATGTGACAGCAGAAATAATTATCAGGTGTATGCCCGCTATCCGACCATTTCGAAGTATCTCAGATATGTCGCCAGCCACATCGTTATCAAGATTGGCATCTGAAAAATCATCTATGATAAAGAACAACTCTGGCATGCATTGTTCGCCTTTTTCCGCACACAACGCATTATATGAATATAGATCCTTTTTCATAGCGGCCGCAAAACTCATTAAGCGTTTCTTTGTTTCATGTGCAATAAAAGAAATAGTGCTTGCAAGTTTTTCACTATCTGTAATGATCGGAAGATACATATATGGCGCCGACTGAAATGCGGCATATTCAACCATTTTTGAGTCATAAATTATAAGTCGTACCTTATCAGCAGTTGCTCGATTAAGAATTGTAACAAGAACAGTCTGCATAAAGGCAGTTTTTCCACTTCCTGTAAAACCACATACCAACATATGTGGGATATCATGCATATCGTATATTATCAGTGTGCCATCCTGCCTTTTTCCAAAAGGTACGGGAATATCTCCCACTGCATTTTGGTACTCAGTACTCTTTAATATATTTCTGCCATCTAACTCTGCGTTATTTTTTGCTACTTCAGATGTCATTTGCATCGATTCAGCCATTTTATTATCCTTTTTCTACTGCGTTACAAACATCTTCTTCAGTTATCATACTAAGGTCAATCTTCGGATCATAGGACATCTCAGTTCTTTTCGCCTGCTGAGTAACAATTTTTTCAAAAACGTTTCTTACACCACGGCCATTTCCAATATCTGCTGGATTTATAGATTCAAAATATATCTTCAACTGCTCTTTCGCTGTTTCTGTAAGCTTATACTGATTTTTAACACATAGAGATACAAGTATTTCCAAAAGCTGCGTGGAAGTATAATCGCTAAAATGAATGTACCTATTAAAACGTGACTCTAATCCTGGATTAGAATGAATAAACTCATCCATCAGGTCATCATATCCAGCAACAATCACCACCAAATCATCTCTTTTATCTTCCATGGTCTTCAGGAGGGTGTCTATTGCTTCCTGCCCAAAGTCATTATTCCCACCATTAGAAAGAGTGTATGCTTCATCAATAAAGAGCACTCCGCCCAGTGCCTTATTAATAACTTCCTGCGTCTTTATTGCAGTCTGTCCAACATATCCGGCAACAAGACCACTTCTGTCAGTTTCAATAAGCTGACCTTTTGACAGCAACCCCAGGCACTTATATATTCTTGCGATGATGCGTGCCACCGTAGTCTTTCCAGTACCTGGATTACCCATGAATACAAGATGTAATGAAAGAGATGGTATCTTTAAGCCCTGCTGCTTGCGTTTTTGCTGGTTTTGAACTATATATATTAAATCTGATATTTCCTCTTTTACTGTCTCCAGCCCAACAAGTGCATTAAGCTCTTCGAGCAGCTGTTCTATGGATACGGTATCATCGTCAACTTCAATACATCCCTGTAAATCTTCTTCAGTAATTTTTGAGAGCAGTTCCGTAGTCTTGTCTTTTTCTTTTGCAATTCTACTTGCCTGCTTTGAAATGACACTTTCAAACAGATTCCGCACAGTCCTTGCATTAGCAAACCCTTCATCTGCTGTCAGTGCCAACTTTTCAAAATGCTGTTTAAGTAAATCTCCAGTAGTATTATCAAAAGTATATGCATTCTTCTTGCAAAGTTGCTCGAAGATCTCAAACATTTCTTCTGACGTGTAATTATCAAAATGAATAAAACGATTAAAACGTGACTTCAGACCAGGATTCGAATTGATGAATCCCTGCATAAGATCATCATACCCAGCAACAATTACTGCAAAGTCATCTCTGTGGTCTTCCATCTGCTTTAGTAATGTATCTATCGCTTCCTGCCCATAGCCTTGTCCGCCTTTATCAACCAGTGTATATGCTTCATCAATAAACAATACTCCACCGATTGCCTTTTCAATTACTTCTCCTGTTTTGATCGCAGTCTGTCCAACATATCCTGCTACAAGGTCCTTTGCGCTGCATTCCACAAATTCGCCCGTGGAAATAATGCCAAGCTCCTTATATATTTGTGCAATCAGCCTGGCAACAGTTGTTTTTCCCGTACCAGGATTGCCGGTAAACACCAGGTGGTATGAGACTTTAGAAACTGGTAATCCGCTTTCACTTCTTGCTTTTTGTACTTTGGCAAAATCAACTATCTTTTGAACTTCTTCTTTTGTCCTCGCCAACCCAATCATATTATTAAGTTGTTTTATTGGATCTTCTGACTCCGATACAATATTCGCCTGTTTATGTTCTTTTTTGTCAATTGTAGCCTTTTCTCTTTCCTTATCATCCTTATCCACTGTTATATAATCAGTATTATTTCCAGGCCTGTCTGCTGTGACTATCAATTCTTCTTTTCTTGTGGTTACATAATCATGCGGATTAAGATTCATATTAAATGCAGCAATCCTGCTCTCGTCACAAGTACGAATAAGATCGTTTTGCAATGTCTTAATAATCCCAGCTTCTTTAGACACAATTTCACCATCAATAAGAGCAAAGCAAAGATCCAAGATCTGAAAGCAGTACGCCAAGCGTCTACTATAATTAGTTTTATGCCTAGAATCATACTTTACTATATCCCTGAAAAAGCCAGGAACAGGCATGGAATACTCTTTCTCCGATAATTTCGACATAGCAGCTTTGATATGAGCTTCAGTATATCCAGGAGGTGTCATGCCTCTTGAATATATGACATTGATTGCCTTAACGCATGCTTCTATACTAATATCAAATTTGTTCCATAGATAAATAGCACATGCTCGGCAGTATTTATCTATCCGAGAAAGCATCTCTTCATCACAAGGTGTGAAATTTTCAGCAAACTCTCCTATAGACGACAAGTATGTTTCTCTTAATTCATTAAGATATTCTTCCATTATTTTGCCCTATTCAAAAAAATCCATTAAATCATCCACCATTTTTGAATCTTCGGATTTAACATGCTCAATCATATTATCTGAATTAACATCATCACTTTCATCTGTCGTGAACAATTCGTCGAAAGGATCCTTAGAAGCTACGGTTTCCTCTATTGGTATAGTTGTATCTACATACGTAGAATCATTAGATGTCTCCGTATGCAGCTCCTCTGTTGAGACAACATTTTCATCTGTCTCTTCTTCGGGACGTGGCTTAGGATATACTTTTTCCAGCACTATTTCATAATTCTCAGAAGCAAAAAGTGCCTCCTGCATTTGTTCGGAAAGTTCTAGTTCGGCCGGCATTTTCTTAAAGCTACCAATCTTTATTTGGGCAATAAATCTATTCTCTGAAACAGCCTGAAAAATAAAATGGTAACCATAACTCTTATCAATCTTTTCATCAAATAGCTTCTGCAGGGTGTCTAATCTAAAATCAACACGCTCTTGTGCTTCATAAAGCACAATTCCTCCATCTTTATACTGCGCGCCCTCTATCATATCTACTCCACAACCAAGAGCCATTTTAATCAAGTCCAGATGCCTTTCGCCTGTATCTGTCACTATCTTCTTAAGTTTATTAAAAGCGTCAAGCATATAAGAATCCACTTCATCTGCCCTGATTATCTTAGTCTCTTGGCTGCTTTTTTGATTGTTCATGGGTTGTTGTTCTGATACCTCTCGTATACCCCTTTCTTCAATAGAAGTATAATAATCCTGGTAGAACCTAAAAGCCTTGGTGATTCCCTTCACTGTCTCATCATTAGATGTTTGAAGTTCAATTCTCAGATTATTTCCAGCCGAGATAATAAGCGTTCCATATCTGCATACCGGAATCTCTGGGTTGTTTTTGTATCTAAGATCAGCTGATCCATCTCGATTAACAAATTGGTGCGTATAACCAGTAACATACACATCCTTTTCCACCTTGCCATGTTCTACAAACCTTGTTGTAGAATCAATAATTTTGATCTGGCTATACGGATAAGCAATCGCGTTTCCCCTGCGTGAAACCACTATGTCGCTGGGCAAAAACAATATACTATACCGTAGTCCCTGAATCTCTATCTTAGGCACATCCGCCACTATAAAATCTAAAGATTTCCTCCAAGCAGGCTTTCTCTTTATTTTTGCAACACTTCTAGTAACATTTCTTGATACGCCGGCATTAGTTTTTGTATTTCCAATAAAAGAGCTGCTTTCAACCATCCAGAGTTTCTTGTTGTATTTTAGCTCAAACAGTTCATCGCAGAAAATGTCCCATTCTTCAGCCGCTTCTTCGTCAAGACCATAGTGTAGCTTTACGGTAAAAAGCCAGTCTAATAATATTTTGGATATGATAGCTATCGGAATTATCCGTAGTTTAATATAGAAAGCAAGCGTAGCGCATATTACAACCCACAGCAAGAAAAGGATTGTATACCTATTATTCCCTTTTCTGATAGTCTCATTTATAAGAGACTCGTTATCATGAGGATTTCTGAATCTTATAGCATCGTCCTCCTCATTAGCTGAATGTCCAGAAGGCAGATGGGAAAATCTATTTTGATCTACATTTGTATTACGAACGCTCTTGTTTCTGGATGAACCAATTTTCTTTCTATAATAGATGCCATTTTTACCAACATTAACATATGTTCCTCTTGGGCCAAATGATAGTCTTGCGCCTTTTACCCCAGTAGACACACCAATTCCGGATTTTGAAAAATTAAGCCTGAATGGACCAACTGATTTGCTTTTTCTAAAATAAAACCCCATTCTTTAACCTCATAAATTACATCAAACGGTTTATACAAGTACATCTTTGCCGGTAAACTTTTGTAAATGTAAATAAGTCCATACATATTAATGATAGCACATCAATGAACGATATTTTGTAAATTAAAGATAAATAATGATAGCTGGAAACATCTAATACTTCCCCACTAATTATAAAATGACATTTAATAGAATTATCAGAATTGCGGTAAATGCTAAGTGGTAAGATATAAGTAGCTGTTGTATCTATGAAAGGTAGAAAAAATGAGAATAAAGTATCTTTTGACAGCCACGATTGTGTCACTTTTGTTAATGTCATGTGGTAAATCTACTCCTGAACAGGCTCAAAATAATAACACAGAACAAGCAAATATTGAATCTTCTGAAAGCGCAACAGACATATCAGAAATGCCAACATTTTCACAGATCAACGAGAACAGTCAGGATATATTAGGCGAAGATGTTACTGTAGAACTGAGTAAATATGTACGAATCACAATCCCAGCCGAATGGAATGATCCAGAACACAGGACTATTTCAGATGGAATAATCAACCTCTATCCACATGGAAATGAGGAAGATGTTGCAGTTGAAGTTAAAGCAATTGAATATGGGACTCCTTTTAGTTCTCTTATTGATATGTTTAATTCCGAAGAATCACTTCAACGTGCAAAAGCGAATGCTGGTGAAGGCTTTACACAGGGTACAATCCGAACAACTGATGCTGGAATGATTTTTGATTATATGGTCTACCCTCGAAAGCTGGACTCAAAAGATTATTGCGATATAGTTTTTTATTATCCACAGTCCGCTGCCCATGCAACAAGATTTACTATGTCAGTGTATTCATCAAAAGGAGCATCTGATATAAGTATTCAAGACAACATTCATCTATTAAAATCCGTTATAGCTAAAACCCATATAGACTATAACTATACAGAGCAGGATGTTTCAGCCTGCCTTGCTGCAGAGAAAGAGCGAAAAGAGCTTCTTGCAGCCTCAGCTGAAAAATCAGAACCCACGGCTGACATCAATGCAGCTTCCTCTGAATCATCAGAAGAACAACCGAAGAATGTATCAGCAGAGACAGATCTACCAATAATGACTCTTGGCTTATCAAATGAAACCATGCTCAATATATACAATGATTTCCAGGCAGGATTCGAGAATTATCCCGAGGATCCCGAAGAACAGGTCAAGTACGATGAAGCGCAGTCAAACAAGATTGCAAAGAAATATGGAATAACGTCAGAGCAGGCTGATCAGGTATATTATTATGTGCTTACAAACTATGCCAAGGTAGCATCTGGGGAAAGTGTTACAAAGCCACTTACCCTGCAACATGGAACATTATTAGACTCTAATGTGTCAGGTTCTGTAATAGTGATAAAAGCAAAGATTGAAGCGAATCTCACAAACGATCTGACTATAAAGCAAAATTACTTCAATGTAGAAGACCTCGTTAAGAATCAGGGACTCGATATTTACAAAGAAATCCAGTACTGGGCTGTGGCTGATATGACAAATGACAAGGAAGCAAAAGTAATCAGCTTCACAGTGCCAGAAAGCACTATCAGTAAACTCAAAAAAGGTGATATTCCTGCAAACCAGCTGGATAAATATGTAAATGACCTTTGGATACATCCATCGTTACAGTAAGGGAGGCATAAAATACATGAGCCATAATAGCGAAAATAATAACGAAAGCAAAAATAAGCGCATCAGCACAGGCGCTGCCACTCTTATCTCAGTGCTGGCTGTTCCCGTAACGTTACTTACCAGCTTGCTTATTTCAAACAAAAGAAAAAGATAAATCCTAGTCAGATCGCAATTCTCCAAGCACATCTGTCTGTGTTGAAGTAGAGCCTTACAGTACGATACATATCCAGAATCAGAACCCTGCACTCAAATACTTTGTCTTTGCTGCATACAGTAAGGCCATCAGGAGTTGTATAGCAATCCTTCCGGTACAGCTCCCGATAGCCTTTAATAGTATATGCTTCGTAGACCCCGTCTTCATTCATGATCCGAAATCTCATAGGAATCACGCTGCCATCTGATTTATGCTCACATATTACGTCTACTTTATCAATTACCTTGCTCATAACCCCTTACTTATGGTCTGCTCATGACCATACTCCTTTGGTAATGATATTATAGAACATTTGTTCGTATATGTAAATATCATTGAAGCCTTACATGATATTTACATGATATTTTTCCTGGAAGCGCTCATCACTCATACATAGATATATTATCCCTTCAATAAAGCCAACTACTTCCGGGATAAACGTCCATGCAAATAATATGTACACAATACCCCAAATTATTTTACCAAGATAAAACTTGTGAATACCAAGACCACCTAGAAAGATAGCCAGTAGTGCCGCAGCAAGTTTGCTTCGTTTAGGCCAGGATGGATCATACGAAACTGAAGCTTCTGTATACTGTGGCGTAGCTGAATAACTAGGACCACTGTTCTCTGGCATCAAAGGTTCGACTGGTGGTACAGCTGTCATGCTTTCTACCTTAGGTTCCGGCTCTATAACCGGTGCAACATTTTGAGCCTCTACAACCACAGGCTCATTAGCAATCTCTACTTTTGTTCCACATTCTGGACAAAAGATACCTTCATCAAATTCAGTACCACATTTTGGACAAATCATGATAACCCTCCTCGCAAGCAAAATACTATTTAACTGTTCCTTCCATATTTATTCTCTTTGCCACAGAACGCACAGAACTTTGACTGCCGCTGAATCTTATTGCCACAATGGACACAAAATACAGTGTCAGGATTAGCCACGTTTTTAATTTCAGCAGATACATTGGTAGTGCCTTGCGCTGGCTGAATGCTTGTACTAACTACGCTTTTTTCGTTTGCCATAGCTTTAATGGCTGAGGATATATTGTACAACTTATCTGCGCTTCTAATTGATGCTATTCTACCTTTTTCAAATCCATTATCAGTAATATAAACGTATTCTGTAGGATATTGTCCTCGCATAGCAGCATTAATGACCTGTACCCAGGATGCATCATTCTTGGAATAAATAACACTCTGTAAGAAGCGTCCTTTCTCCCAAATTATAAAATGATCACCCTGCACTTCACACTTCTTGATATTGCTTAATTCAAAGGTCATCGATTCGCCTTGGTCTGTAGCTATAAATTTTACGCATTCCTTAGTAAGAATCATGTTTCCTATAGCTTTCCCAACTTTCTGAGATACGTAAACTTTTCCAAACGCTAAAGCAGCATCGTCAGTCAGTTCTCCTGCTATATCAAACTTTTTGTTACAAAACTTTAAAGCAGTCGTTTGGGCATGTTCATAGTTAAGCGCTTCATTGATGGCCAATATAACCGCGGGTTCTTCGCAAATCATAAATGTTCTGTTGCCTGAGCCGTCCTTTAGTCGTATTGCTACGGGATGAGATACATTGTCTGGATCAAATTCTATTCCTAAAAGATTTGATATCTCAATTGTTCTATGCCAACTCAGAAAGTCATCCGCCAACAGCGTCTCTTTTCCATCATAATATAGTAGGAAAGATTCCGGCGATGCTTCTATAGAATACTGTAGCTTGCTCTTTAGTGTCTCATCCGAAATATCTCTAAACCTTACATTATAGGTATAATTAAGCTCCACCTTTTTTGCATACTCTAGAAATTTCAGCCCAAATTTGCTCATATCTCTAGCTGTTTCTACTTCATTAACTGCCTCTGGACGAGGAATTCCCATCCGTTCATTCCATAAGTATGGGTTACCTGCATATTTTACACAGAAAAACGAAAGTAGGTTGATCAAAAACTGAATATTCTTCTCCGCCAAGTCCTTCTGATCAGTGGCAATGCCTGCTATATGGATTACATCATCCTGCTTATTGTCAGCAATTTTAATATGATTTTCATCTTCTTTAGTAATAGATTGGATATTTTTCAATGAAAATAGCGCGCCCTTTTTCATGGTGTCCATGTGTAACTCGGACACCATAAAACCCTCATCTTTAGGTTCATAAAGTGTCTCAACTTTGCTAGAATATGAAATAATTACTGGTTCTTCTATTCCAATTTTTGACGGAAGCCCCTTTATCTGTGGGTATTTTTTATGCCCGCTGCCTAGGGCGGAAAACCATATATTGGAAAGAATTTTGTTTTTCCCATTATAGAATGGGATATCTGAAATCATCAAAGAGAACAGACTATCATAGTTATCACCAGCTTCTTCTCTACAAACTGCCCTCATTTCCCCGAGATTATTCAAATAGAACTTACCTATCTCCTCTTCAATAATGCCAACCAACGGAGATGCAGCACTCGGAAGTTTTTTCTCTGCTTCAAGCTTTTTAACTATTTCCATGCGGTGTGCGCAGTCTTTATAACTCGAAATTGAAGGCAATGAATTGTACAGAATGCTAAACTCTATATCATTCAGCAATTCATTCCATGAATTCTGAGCACCTTTAGCATTGATCATTATATTTACCAGAGCACACAACGCCCTCACATTATGATTTCCCTTGAAATCATTAGACTCCAATAATTTCTTGTCTTTATTCTCTCCTCTGACAGATGCGTATAACGTTATAGAAGTCGCAATCTTCTTATCATTGAAGTCATATTTACACGAAAGTTTTACAATCTCATCATAGAAAAATTTTTGACCGTTTATGAACAATATACGATCAGTTCCTAATATATCTAACCCATGCGCATTATATTCGAATAACACTCTTTCACCCAAATATAGTTCCTGAAGCTTGGTATAAAGCTTTGACAGCCTGTCAATAGGCATATCTTTTATGTATTCCTTCTGGAATAGCTGTATATATTCTTCAAGTTTTGATATTTGATTTACTGCATTATCATAAGCATCATCAGCCTTGGCAGCTCTAGTGCGATCACGATCAGCTTTATCCGCAGGATAATAGAACGAAAGCCCCCAGAACTCTAAGTATTCAACGAAACCCTTATTTCCAGCATTAATAGCCGCCTGTATCTCAGGCATGATTCTTAGGTAGTACTCCCGTTTAATTGGAAAGAGCTGAATGCAATTGAGCGTATTTCTTATCAGTTCCTCACGATCTTTACTATATCTGCTAGAGTTCTCAAATAGAAGATCCGCTTCCTTCTCATCAAAATTAAATAGATCTCCTTCAATTATTCCAGCCGCCAACATTTCCGACTTAAATGCAAAATATGCATTAATCACACAATCATAAATCGGATATGTTAACTGAAAAAACATATCCTCATCATAGTAAAGATCTTCAATACGTCTTTTAAAATCCGCGTTACTCGGATCTTTCCACGCATCTCCAATAGAACGAACAAAATCTGTTCCTGCATTGAGAATTGAAGCAGTAAACGCACCTTTAATGGCTCCCTTAAGTCCAAAGCCTCCACCAGACCATCTTGAACGACTGGCATTTCTTATTTCCTTATATTCCTCAAATGCTCTTTTTTCTTCTAAAATATCTGTTATTTTGCTAACTGCAGATTCGTAATATATGCTGTAGTCCATATTGTATGAACTATAGTACTTATTAATGAAATCATCGATTGACATATTTATGCCGCATTGGAACATTTGTCCCATTATCTTATCCAGTAATCGGTCAATCACCTGTGATGCTTTTTCTGGAACAACTTTAATTGCTGTTTGAATATCACCAGCATCACAATAAGCGTCAATAAGCTGATCTCTGGCTTTCTCTCCAATCGCAACAAATTCACCAAGTGTCCCTGCAAAAGATTGATACTTAATGCTTGGAGCATATATTTCATACTCTCCGATTGAATATTTTGTATCAACTAAACCCATAGGTTCTTCATTTGCTTCATCTAAGGGGGCATTAACAGCCTCATTAGTACTATCCTGGGCTTCAGTATTGAAAAACTCCGCTGGGCAACCACAGTTTGGACAAGTAGCCGCTCTAGAAGAAATCATTTTTCCACAATCTGGACATTGAATTAAAGCCATATTACTCCTTCCCAAAACACTAATATATCTACAAATTCGTTAACATTTGCCAAATTATCCCTAATACTACTATTTTATCATCAGAATATTAACCAATTGTTAACGTATTATAATATATTTATTACCCATTATTGCCATTATTGCCGCATAAACGCTTGAACACAAAAACAGGAACAACTGTTTCACTTCTTAAACAGTTGCTCCTGTTGTCATTCATTATACAGATATTATTTACGCAAGAAATATGTGATACTTCTGCAAATTCAAACATCATACATCTTAACTTCACCTCAGCGTTCTTCTATCCAGCAGTATGTTCCATCTGTATTTTCATAACCAGACCAGACCCGCCCTACTGCATCGGTAGCTTGGCGTACTGGACAAGGATTAAACTCAGCCGAGTACGAACTGCCATCCTCGTAAAACCATAAGATGTATCTGCCCTCGTGTACTCCATATATCGTTCGACCATTTTCATCAGTACCAGTCTCTGAATAGTCAAATTCGGGCTCATCATGGTGGATTACGGGCTGTTGTGGATATATATAATCACACACAAACATAGGCGCATCTGCTCCTACAGCTTGTTTACAAATGCCGGCATTAGCTTTTACTGGTTTTTTCATTATTACTCCTTTCAGTTGAAAGGGCTTGACTGCGTGAAAGAGGGTCTTTTGCACAAAAAAAGCTCAATTAACCGCAAAATCAAACCCAAGCCCTATACAATATGGGGCTTTTCAAATACATCAGTATCAACATTCGATTTCTCAGTTATTGAGCTACCTACGCCACAATGACGTTTGTGCCAATAATGAATTTTTTTGATTTAGTCGTTTTCCTTGATTCATAAGCTCTTCTTGAGCTTATGATGATATTATCATCCTCAACAAAGCTGTTCAATCTTATTTTTCTGAAAAATTGATAAAACGTCTATAAACCTGCCTACCATTGCACTTTGAGAGTTTTTCAACGCCACAGATAATATGGGCATTTACAGCAGGTAGGTTTGTCGGATCAATAATAATACCGATTTATAAGATAATAACCCTCTAAAAATAAGGAGTAACGGGCATTATCCGCTACTCCTTATTGGTAATCAGTATTCAGTTATTTGACGGACTCAATCCAGCAGGTTGTCCCATCAGAATTATCAAAGCCTTCCCACTCTCGTCCATCATCATCAGTCCTATGATGATCGGCACAGGGATTATACTCAACTGAATGAGCACTGCCATCTTCATGCAACCAGAATATGTATCTACCTTCATGAATTCCATAAATCAAGATCCCATTCTCATCTGCACTTGTTTCTGAATATACATAATCCGGGTTGGAGCAGTTCCCATGTGGCAGCTGGTGAATCTGATCTTGTTTACAAATCTTAGACATATCACCTAACTCCTTTGTAAAATCCACTTAACAGTTACATCAAAAACATAAATACACAAAAAAGAGAGCATGCTAAATTAGCTTCGCTCTCACTTTTACTGCGTCTGTGCTCGACTAAGGTTCTTCTATTGCCTAATAGAGACAATTTCTCTTCAGACAATATTCCTTCGACAGCACAACTCCTTGTTCTTTTTAGTCTTTACCACAGGATAGCGATGCTAGATTATCACACCCTGAGTAAAAACATCCATTATACATGCCTCAAGTCTGGAACCACCATATCTTAGATCCAATCTTCTTAAAGCACTTCCTGGGTCGAATGCCACTCCACAAACAATTCAAGTAACATTCGTCCTTGTTCTCCTTTTTTCACTTACAGAAAACCAATAAAGTCTTCTTTCAGCTTTTCATTTGTCTTTTCATTATTCCAGCACGATAATCTCTTTAGTTTTACATTACAGTTTTCACGGTATCGTGCCGCATTAAAAAGAATTATTGATGTAGGGAATGCCTAATAAACTGCATTGTCCGCTATCATCACAACTCCTTTTCCTCCTTTTATCCATCCCCTAAAACTCGGAATGTAAACAATTTTCTCTAACAAAAGGGCATAGTTGCCCTAAGTTAGTTGGTTTAATTATCCGCGATAGCCTGAAGTCGGCGGAACATTTCGTCCTTCAGGGACGTGTACAGCATATCAGCTGCATCTGGCTGTACATCTTGCCAACCGGAACTGCATGTCACCACCCAGCCCGTGCAACTTAGCTTTTAGTGAGCTTGGCGTTGGACTGCGTCGCCAAGTTCATACGCATCCTCGCAGCAGCCCGCATCGTTTTGTTAGGCCATGCGGAGCGATTGCCCTTCTTGCCATTATTATCGGCGGGACAGGTTAATGGCAAGTACCATCCCCGTCTCACTTATCATTATAATCCCTATTAGCATAGCGTGTACAGCAAAATTTAGTTTTCAAATGATCGATATTACACCGAAAAAGGCGGACAGAATTGCCCACCTTCTCTATCAATAATCTGCTT
This sequence comes from uncultured Butyrivibrio sp., assembly GCF_947169445.1. GTDB lineage: Bacteria > Bacillota > Clostridia > Lachnospirales > Lachnospiraceae > Butyrivibrio. The sequence goes on from NZ_CAMVPU010000004.1 coordinate 76,111, forward strand.
TCTCCTCTGTAACTACCACGCGGATTCTGCCAAGCTCGCTGCTTCCCCAAGGAGAAAAATCAAGCTGGGGATCAGTAATGCATTCCACAGTAATGGCATATTTCAGCATATCGTCAATTGATCCTTCATCAGGTTCTACAGTCACTTTATATCTGCTTCCATCATCCTCCCAGTTTCTCTTACACTCCATCTGCTCAGTGCTATTCCCATCCCAAGGTACACTTATCGCAAGAAACGCAGGTGAGTCATTTTCTGGAAAGAAGCTTAAGTAGCTCCCCATGTAATATGACGGGCTAAAACTAACATATGCGTTCCCATTCTCATATTTGAAGTTCCGGCTCCAGATGGAACCTTCTTCCATCCCAACAAATGCCTCTTGACCGCCAACATTGTAGATTACGTAATAACAATCTGGAACCTCCGAAAAGATTGAATCGCTTAAGAATATCCATGAGCGGCATTCCTCTGTCATTTCTGACAGCGGCGCTCCGGGCATATATATCAAAAACTCATCCGCATTTTCAAATCCGTATGGGGTTGTGTAGACATATAAAATCTCGTCAACAATCTCACTGGTACCAACCTTCTCCTCATTCTCAATCTGCAAGTCCAGCAGCTTCATGGTATATATGTACTGACTATCTGTAGGCTCCGGCTCAGAAAACCTGCCAGAAAAATTACATATATATACTGTTCCATTCGGGTATCCTTCTCCAATATCCCCCATGTCAGAGTCATGGTACTGTCCAGTAAACGAGCCGTCTTCAGAAATCTCAACGTAAGTAGCCCAAGCGCCCGCACCGCTTGAAAAGTCAAACGAATCAGGCATTTCAGAAAAGATATTGCTGTTTTCTTCGGCCAAGGCAGACTCCCCAGCAACTGCTTCGACATCCAGTTTTTCTTCCGTAGAAGTATCTGATGAACTACTATCAACTGTCTGTTCCACTTCTGGGTTGGTCTGTATTGCTTCCTTTGCAGAACAGCCTGCCGAAGACAGCGCAACGCACAAAATCGATATCCCCGTTAAAAAGATGCGCATTTTCTTTAAAACCATAGTCTTTATCCTCTCATTAAACCGCTCATCAATCATATATTCAGCAGGAAATAAAACGCAATACACATGATTGCAGTCCCTACATGCATCATCACATAGGATATTTTCCATCTCCCGGCAGTGTTAAAACCATAAAAATCCTCCCATCTCTTTTCCACAGGAGCATGAAGAATCTTATACAGGTACAGTGGGGCATACAGCACAACCGGTATCATGCCTATAAATGCTGCTCCAAGGCTTATTCCTCTTCTCTCAAAGATGCACAATGAAGCAATGGCAAGCAGCGGGGTGATTAGATGCATGAACAGATCTGAGCCCTTGAAAAGAACTGCATATCCATAGATACGCCCCAGGAAAATGACAACTGTAAGCAGTGTTACTGTGACAGCTGCTGTACCAATAATCTTAAGGTAATATGCCCATTCTGAATCCGGAAAGAAACACATGCATATGGCAGCCACTGCACAAAGGACATTGCTTTGAACCGTGAAAAACCTAAATGCTTTTCTAGCTTTGGCCGGGCACCATTTTCCGTTCTCCCAGAAATATCTGGCGGTCAGGATAAGCGTCACAACAAATATTATGAAGTTGATCCCAAAAGAAATTCTTTCTGTCATTATTGTTAAAACCTGTACCGAGTCATTCGCGTATATCTATCATAACATCCTATAAATAATCGTTAAAGCTACATCCCCAGCGTCTAAAATCAGCTTAAAGCGGATGCGTCTGATCAAAATATACGTCTGTAAAACTGAATGCTCTTGGATCTGATGCCTTATATTTCTTCTGTTCCTGCCTTTCGATATCCTCATCCTGGCGTTTTTCTTCATCGGAACGCCTTGTACTTTCTGTCTGTTCTTCTATTTCAAGCTTCTCGTCCTGCTTCCCAAACTTACCGCCACGGGTAAAGACTTCACTGGTAGCAAGGCCGTAGTTATATTTGAGCCTCTGCAGATTCTTATACTCGCGCTTCAATGCTTCTATATCCTGCAGCCTGCCTTCCAGCTTATCAATATCGCCACGGACAATCTTTTTCTCCTTATCATAATCTTCCGGTTTGATACCAAGATCCATTAGTTGCTGCTCGGCATCACGAAGCTGCATTATGATTTTCTGGATATGTGGCTCATAATCAAGAAGGTGCTGTTCAAATAATGTGTCGTTCCTATTCTGAGCAGTGTCTACATCGCTCTGCAGGCAGTCCGGTATCGCATCTTTCTTTAACAGATAATCAGTCAGGCTGTATATCTCGCTCTTTGACAAAGCATCAAGCGGGACAGTTATTTCAATGCCCCTTATTCTGAGAAGATCCTGTGCCTGTTGGACATACGATGATGCTGGCGCTTCATATGGCTTAAGGACATTTGGCTTTTGAACATATTTTCTCCTATCTGGAAGGAGCTTAAGATAGCTCTCAACCTCTTTTACATCCTCAAGAGTTAATGTCTCGACCGGTCTTGATAATGCCAGACTCTTATCTGCATCAGCTTCAAGCATCATTACTATCTTATCCCGGCTCATGACATCTGCCAGAGGAGCGGTTAGACTGGTCTTTGCTGTAAAGAAATGGATGAGCTGCATGGCATCATATTTTGTCAGAGTATCAGTATCCATCTCCATATTCTCAAACATACGGAGTCTTTCCTTATCTGCGTCCAATGCCCTGCCTTCAAGGATTTCTGTAACCTTATTCTTCTGAGCATCTGTAGCCGGTTCCTGGTATTTTTCTTTTTCTCCTGCAAGGCGCTTTTTGAGGATATAGCTGTACTTGTCAAAAAGTTCCTTATCTTCCTTATCCCTTCCCTCAACAAGAACTGCCGGCTTCTTACTGCTCTTTCCCTGCAGATATGAGATAACTTCTGCCGCCTCGCGGGCGTTAAGCTCATCATACTTACAGGTAAGCTTATAAATATTGTTGTATTTCTGAAGCTGGATGTATAGTTCTCTCCTCTGGGAAGGCGTTGCAGGGTTTTCACGGGCTTTATTCAGCCTTACCTGTGTATCATCCAGAGCATTTAGAAACAAACTTGATTCATTAAAGCCAGAACCTAAAAGCTGCTCTCTATAGCTTTCAATATCATTAAGAAGAGATAACACTTTCTCAGAATACTCTGCATCCAGTTCAAGATCCTTAACTTCTTTCCTGGCAATAGAAAGTTTTGTTCCTATCTCCTTAACAAGGTCTTCCAGCTCTACCTTAGTATGGATATCAAGCTCCTGACACATCTTAAGAGAGTCTATCATCTGACGCTCTTTCCATGCCCAGTCTCTGTGTATGGGGTTCATGGGCTGAGCTTTGGATGCTGTCATATCACGAAATCTGTCCTTAAGAGCTCTTATGATCTTTATGGCTACAAGGAATATCATTTCAAGGTCGCTTCTTCTCCTACCGGACAGAGTATATCTTGATACAAAGATATGGATTGGATTATGGGACTTTTTAACAGACGGATCATCAATATTCTGCTTAACAGCTTCGTCTGCCATATTCTTAGCAAGGTCTTTTGATTCTTTAAGGCCGGCAAAATGTTCCATAATTGCAGTCTTCTCAAACTCAGATCCAAGCCTCTTGTCACGGCAGCGGTATTCATCCTCGCCCGGCATAATATAGGTGATATGCCTCTCGGTTTCGCGGATCCCATAACCAGAATCTTTCATGATCTCAATAAACTGGTCATAAGAACGTGCAATTCTGACAGCACCCCTGATATCCTGCTTCATCTGCTCTTTCCAGCTCTGACCTTCCTGCTTGCTCTTCCACTCAGCCCAGTCAATAGCCTTGCCCTGTTCCTGCGAAAGCGACGGCAGGACAGGCAGTCCAAATTTTCTTGAAAGATCATCGCACACCTGACGGGCATACATAAGACTGTCCAGATTGTCATGATATTTATGTGAACCGTCCTTAGCATAAGCACTCATTACAATATGGTCATGTGGATGGGCTTTATCCATATGGGTAGATATAACAGCCTGATACTGACCGCCACCCACCTGTTTGATAAATTCAAGACCGATCTGATGACAGATACGAGGATCAATCTTATATCCGCAGACAGATTCCGGCGGAAAGCTGAGTACCCACATATAAGCTGTACGCGCCTGCATCTCCTTTTCATAGGTCTCATACCTGCACTTGCCATCTGCATCATGCCATACAGGTGCTTTCTCGTCATAGATCATATTCCCATTTGTATCAAGTACGGGCTGACCATCCTCATCAAGCTTTGCCCTGAATATCCGCCTTGCTGTATGGGTGGTCAGATGCTCGTCATGGTTCTGATAATAAAGATCCATGGTCGCCTGAAACTGTTCTACAGCCATATCCGGGTCGCACATATATCCGGAAACAAGTTCCTGTACCGTTCCCATATCACCTTGATATGTTGTTTTTTCAGGATTGGCAGCATAATCAAATGCGTTCTCTGCATTGGCATCCATCTGGATACCGGAGCCGGATGGAGCAATACCGCTATCCTGATCAAACCATTCCTGATGCTTTGACATATCTGTTTTTTCATCATTAGCAATATAGTCTATGGGATTACTGATCGCATTCTGTGTTCCATGATAAGCTTTTATTCGTACTACTGACATAGTGACTTCTCCTTTCTGGTCTTACGTCTTTCTGCTTTGCTTCTTGTTCTTTCATGAATCTTTAAATCATATTCTTCAAATAAAGATCTGCGGTCGTTCTCAACAATCTTCCATATTTCCTTTTCATACTGCTGGACCTTTTTATATAGCTTTTCAAGTTCCCTGCCCTGGTCGGCACACTCATATCCTTGGAAATACATCATGGTAATAAACGGCTTTGCATACCGAAGCGCTGAGTACAATCTTTCTGCCATGAGATTTAGGTCATCTGTCTTGCGCGTAAGCTTGATGTACCTACTGGACAGGATAAGATTTCTGAAATAGCCTGATACATCTCTTGAGCTATTTTGAGAACTATCTATATTAAGGATAATCCTGTCCTTCTCTTCCTGTGTTACTGTCAGAAGAACATCACTTGGCTTAGGAACGGACACTTCTATATCAGTCTTTCTATATGAACTGCGCGGCGCTTTTGAGATAGCCTGTGATATGAGTTCACGTTCCCTGGCAATATCTGATTCTCTGATATCAACCAGTTTTCTGTAACACTTGTCAAGATATGCTGACAGTTCCTTGAAAAGCTTAATCATACTCTCGCCATCATCAAGACCTACTTCTGGGTGATCACGATCTCGGGAAATGACAAGATGGTAATATCCGCTGGCCTTAAAAGTCAGGGTGTCTAATCTGATGTTCATCTCTGTAAGATTATGGACTGCTATCTCATAGGTGGACATAACTACATTTAGGGATAAATCTTTTAGGTATGCATTCATAGACAGATCCTTAAATGCCGCTTTCTGTTTTAAGATGGTATAGGATTTCTCATCAAGGCATATATGGATGCATAGCTGGGATTGTGTTCTTGGCATTAGTCTGTTTTCCTTTCTGAAATCCCGGCGGGGATTTCTTATTTTCAGCATCAGCTGAAAGGGTTCGGGCGTAGCCTGACAAGGTCTCGGGCGTGAGCCTGAGCAAGCGATAGTACAACGTACTATCTGTGCTTGTAAGGAGTCGTGGTGATGAACTCTATTCTGCTCCTAAGTGATATTACGACTCCTTCTGCGACTGCTTGGCAGGCGCTTATATAGGTAAACAGACTTGCTAAATACCGCCCAGCTCTTATAGGCGGATGTAGTAAATCAACCTGCATCCGGTCCCTGCAAAAAATCATCTCCCAGATGATCAATCCCACAAAATCAGTTCAAAAAGGACAGTAACACATACATTAAGGACAGTAATCATTGCTATACGGCACTCTGCAATATCGCTGCTGTCCTTACCCATGGCAATAGATCACGTTGCATTAGTCCAGCTGTCCTTTTAACAGTTCCTGCTGTCCTTGCTATACCTATTAAGTGTAGTTAATGCTTCTTTACTGTCCCTTTTACATGAGTTAAGTGCAGTTACTATGTTTTTACTGTCCTTTTCTGCGTAGTAAAAGCACGTATAGCCCATGTAAGTGCTGTTCATATCTATCAGCTATACTCTGCGAAATCGGTACTGTCCTTAACACCCACGTAAAGGCACTTAGCGTTTGTTCAAGCAAAGCTCCAATAACTCGTAATATCAATTAGAGGAATTTAATTGAATCTATAGAAAGGAATTTAATAAGGTGATGCGACATGAGTACAATTCGTGTAGTTCTTCATTTTGAAGAAGACGATAACAACTCCATGCAGCTGTACCAGATATTACAGAATATCAAAAGAGGTAAAAGGGCGACGGTTCTTGCTGATAACATCATGGCGAATCTGGCAGAGCATAACCTGCTATCTACATTTGGATCATCTCCAGAAGCAATGGCATCTCTGCTGACGGCTCTATCTACTAACTACAGGATGGGTATTGCACCGCAGCCAGTTAGTAATTCATCAGCCCCGCCCACACAGGTACAGCAGACGAAAAAGAAACCAAAGAAGAAATTGGAAGATATAGCACCTGTAAAAACTCCCAGAGTAGTCCAACAGGTAGCTAAACCAGTAACAGCTGAGCAGCAATCTGTTCCGGTAGCGACAGATATCAACCAGTCAGAACAAGAGTCCACAGTAATGTCATTGACCGCTGAGGAATACAAAAATATGGAATTACAGGATGCTCGTGACTATCTGTTAAATGAGATAGTCAAAAACGAAGACCAGCGCATCCGCCTTAATGCGCAATGGCAGTCGTGGGATGAAGAAGATCTTTTTGAATACTTCTTTAATAACTGCCCACTGCTCCCTGCGGATCACGCAGACCTGAAAACATTAATAGACTCCCGGCTTGCAGAGCAGGGTTACAAAATGGAGGATGAAGCTTTATGAGAATCGTTAATCTGGCCGTTGACAGCGGCAAATATGCAACAAAACTCGCCCTTGCAAATAATGGGGTAATTATCCACCAGAGCATCCGAACAAAAATGGATGAAGGTGTATCAAAGATGGACTTTAGTAAACAAAGTTCTACCTATGAAGTGGAATTTGAAGGCGAAAGATACCTTCTCGGAGAGCAGGCAGAAACCATGAGTGCTGATACCAAGAAAGACCAGCCTATGCATAAGATTGCAACTTATGTCATGATAGCGCTCAATACTGGCAATGGCGACCATGTAAATCTTGCTATTGGATGTCCTCTTTCAGTATATGGAAACAAAACAGCAAGAAATCTGTATAAAGAATACATTGCCAAAAACAATACAACAGTTAATATCCGTGTGGATGGAAGGCCCCGTATGTTCGTTATCGACAAGGTATATGTATATCCTGAAAGCAGCGGCATCATTTATCTGAATAGTTCCAAATATGCAAATAAAACTGTGGGTGTCATTGATATCGGCGGATTAAATGCTAACTGCTGCATCTATAAACAGCTTGTTCCCCAACCGACAGAAACAATGTTTACAGCAAAATCCGGCGGAAACATGCTTACACAGAATATAATCAAGACTCTTGAATCAGTCTGCAACGGCGGTGATCAGATCGGCGAGTATATGTATGACCAGATCATGCAGGATGGTGTTCTTGAAGGTCATCCAGAGAGCGCTGATATTATCAAGGAAAAGAAACTTGAGCATGTAAAACATCTCTTCGAGGACTGCCAGCACCATAAGTGGTCTCCTAATGTTACCCCTATAGTATTCACTGGCGGAACATCCAAGTGCCTTAAAGACGAGATTGCTACTGTATTTAAGCTTGCTGATCTTGATAACCTCGATAATGAGGCAGAATACAAAAACGTAGACGGATTTCTTATGCAGATGCTCGATACCCTCGGCGTAGGATATTGATAATATACAGCAGGCTCGTTGCAGCGAGCCTGTTTATTCCCATAGAAAGGCAAAGGATAAAATTATGGATTCAGATAAGACAGTGTACAAAGCTTATTTAATAGGCGCTCCAAATATATATTTTATAAACTGGGCTAACGAAATGGTATTTACCAAAGATGCAGAAGTTCTTGCATCCTTCGCCAAGATCAAATTAGCAAAATCTGCTATATTTTCTGGCAGTTTTGAGAATACCGGCTATCCAGTGTTGGTAATTGTTTCCATGCCTATCGACTGGAATGAAGACCTGCATGCCCAAAATATTCCATCCAAGTATCTCCACTGCGTATTTCTGAAAAAGGACAATGGTATCTACCAGGAAGTCATTCAAAACAGAACCGGCGTTATAAGCCTTACAGATTCTGCTCTGATGGATCTGAAAAAATCTTAATGGAAGAAGGTAAAAACAATGATCACAATAGAACAGCTTGAAAAACTACCACTTAAGGAAAAAGTAAAGTTTAAGGATACGAAATACGTCAGGTGGATCAGGCGGCCCTGGGAAATGCCAGGCTTTTATGACGTAAGTTTTTCATATAACGGCCATGTGCTTAATGCTACTTTGTCTGAGGAAATAGATGGTTACACTCTTGGTGTAGAAATGCCCGGAGTGATCCAGTTCTATGGAAGCCTCAGGACATCTGATGACCCGGAGGCTATTGATAAGTTCTGGGAACATATCACAGATGATTTTGACTTTGAGATTTCGCCTATGGTTCAGAGCGAAGGCTCCCAGTACGTAAAGAATATATTGAAGCATCTGTTCAGTTAAACGACATCCTTGAAATAGAAAAAGCGCCCTTGCGGGCGCTTCATCTTTGCTTATGGCAGTTAGCTAGACCGCCATACTGAGAGAGAGTTAATGAAAGGGGATTATCATAAAAACTTAGTCTTCATACCATACTTTAAAATCATTTATCAAATCTGCTATTACTTCAGGATCATACTTATCTTTCTTCTTTTTTTCAATTCTCTGGATAAACCTATTAAGCATATCAACCTTTACTATAGGGATTGGGGAGTTCTCATATCCCACAATTATTGCCGAGTCATGAGCAATACACAGAATGTCGATTATATCAGACTGTCTCACCTGATTGCCCAGGATGCTTAATAACAGTTTGTGGTGTCTGTCAATCTGGGAAACAGGACTGCGCTCGCCACGTTCCCTGCCATTTTCATCTGTCCTGATCCAGTTCCCGTTTTTGGCAATGGTCAACTTGCCTTTGTAGTTCTTGGTTTCAATGATATAGACACAGCGCTTGCTGATAACAATGTGATCATATTCCTGCTCTTCATCGATAAAATCTTTGTTTTCAAGCAGAATTGTTTCATTCCCATAAGGATCTGCACAATCTTTAGGAATCGAAATAAAGTCGCTACCCAGCCACTTTAGCTCGTAATCTACTTTTGATTCTCCTATTTTTCCACCAGTATTATCATTATCAATAGGATCTTCATCGTAAACCAAGACCTCTTTGTCCCAGTCAAATTTCTTTCCGTTCATTTCGGCCAGAGTTTTCTTATCCATCAGCCTAATAAATGCATCCTCTTCTTTCATTCTATCTACTTCTTTACGCGAATAGCAAAGCTTTCCTGTTTTTTTATCCAAATACATAATTTATCTCCTTTTTTCATCTAAACATCACAGATACCAAATAACCTCCTTGTTGCTGTGATCACTGTAATATTTAAAAAGATGTAAGCTAAAACCAGCGTTATCATGGCCAGCCCGTACATGTCGAATATCATGAGATATATCACAATCTCAGCCAGTATTATTGTTAACAGAAAGTTTTTAGTATCTTCATTACAAAGGTTTCTCCTATCTTGATCTTTAATTAGTGTCTTTTCTCGTTGAGTGCTCCTGCATTGTTGTACGTATCCAGTATTTCCTGTTCCAGATACTTGATAAATGGAAGCAGGTTCTCTTTTGTCTTTATCAGCTGAGTTATCTTGCTGATTGCCGCCATTACGGCAACATACTCATCCTTAGTCACAGATCCTATTGCATCAAGATCCATGTCCGTAAGTTCCCTGCAGAAATACATGATAAGTTCCCGCGGCATTTGCAGTTCTGACGTATCATGGTCTGATACCAGGTCACGGAAATCAACTCCAAAATTTGTACATACCGTTGTTATGATGTTATCAACAATCTCGTCAGGATCATACTTTTCACGTACGTCCTTTTCGCAGATGTCCTCGTTTTCCTTTGCAAAGGTCAATACATAGGCCATGCACTCATCAGATCCTTCTTTGTATGATAAGTTCACCGACAGCTTGACATTATCTCCTACCTGGTCCTGAGCATACTTTGCAGCATTAGTGGCATCTTCAAGGCTCATGCCACCTGAAACAACAACTGCCACTTTTTGTAAACACGCCATATCAGTACAGGCATTAAAAGCTTCGTTCACTGCTGAAACAGCCATGCTTTCACCTTTGCCATAGCCAATCCCAATCTTGTCTAAGTTTAAAATATTCATTTTGCCCTCTCTATGAAATGGGCTCCCAGAACAACACTGAATAAGCCCAGTACCCCTGGGAACCCTTTGTTTTCTTAATCGTCCAGCAGGTGTGAAGCTGCATCATGTGCAGCAAGCCCGGCAATTGTTCCGCCCGCAATAGCAGAAGCCGCTGCTCCGTTCACTGCACCAAAAGCTCCACATATGCCGATACTGGACCCTACTGCCGCACCAACACCGCCACCTACAGCAGTTGCGACAAGCGTAATCAGCCCTGTCAACATAATTTAGCCTCCTAGTTTGTTATATTCAATTACCCCAGTCCAAGAAAAGGGGTGCAAAAAACATATGTGCCATCAAGACAGGCACTTCTTAAGATAGCGCGCGCTAAAATTCTTCTTAATCACATCGTTCAGACCATCATCAAACCAAAAATAACAACATCATACTCTTATACCCCGCCCGAACGATTTCAAATTGGGGATTTTTCTTCTTAAAATAGTACTGCGACATCAGCTCTAATGCCCAGTCCAAATAGACTTAATATCAAAGATCCTTCTTATGCCAGACTGACAAGCCCAGCGAACATCATTATATGTGGAACTACAACTTACGCTTTATTTCCAAGCGTTCCTTTCATTAGTATGCTTATAAAATCATTAACACAAACGCCCGCCTTTATCGCGGAAGCCTAACGCTTGTTGAGGTGAATTCTACACTACACATCAGGCAAAGTCAAGAAAAATCTCTAAAACCGCATAAAAATTTCTAAACCCGCATAAACGCTGAAAGCCCGCCTTTTTGACGAGGTTTTGTGTCAGTTTATAAACTTGGAATAGTTACTCCTCATATTGATGATCGGTGCGGCGACATATACGCCCAGAGCATCTATAATCTGCTGGTCTGTAGCATTTTCTTCAAGAAGATTGTCTGTAAGATCTGAGAAGCTATAGCCAAAAGACTTCATATCATCCAGCCGCAGGATCATTACTCCGGTATACTGTGACTCACTCCAGCCTTCCATTGAGCATCCCCCGTCTATGTTTATGGTGTTCATCTGCTCATAAGGCGTAAGATCCTTGTGATGGCACCTGACTACCGGTACATGGCCCATGACTGTTATCCCGTCCTGAGGATAGTCAAGGAAGCTGCATTTTGTGCCGTCATCATCATCCCTGTATGGCGAGTTCCAGACGATCTTCCATACGTCATTAAACGGGACTTCTTTTACAGGTATATCGATATATCTTTCATCCACCATTGCGTGTGTCAGATAGTATTTCTGTCCGCCCAGCTCGATGGCTGTTGTAAGCTTCCTGTCCAGCAGCCAATTGTAGAGCTCTGTCCTTTCCGCTTCAGGGAGTTCTAAAAATTGCCTGTGCGTTATATCGCCACCGTTATAATTTGCCCAGAGTGAAAAATCTCCCATATCCCTGATACTGCCATCCGGATTCAGCGCTCTTAGCATCATGCATTCATGATTTCCAATCAGAAGTTCTATATTAGCTGAATCCTTAATTTCTTTAAGGACCTGTACCGGCTTAGGTCCGCGATCAACACAATCGCCCAGGACAAATAAAACATCGTCCTGAGCGAATTCTATTTTCTTTAAAAGCCTTCTGAACAGCTCGTACTGCCCATGAAGGTCTGATACAACATAGATCATACCTATCTCCTATTAGCTCTGATGATAGTACTCTGCTCTAGTTAGTTCTGATAGTACTCTGGGGCAAATCTGTAAATAACATCTGCATTGACGATATCTATATAGGCTGCAATCTCTGGCGCTGCTTTTCTAACCTTTGCAGGATCTTTTGCATAGTGACCATAGCTTTCAGCAAAAGCCTCTGCAGCGTTATATACTTCATACTTGGAAAGGCCGCCAAAGCCAGCTATAGTGGTCTTATACTTTTTGTATAACTGGGTCCACTCCTCTGTATTTGATGCTCCAAATTCATTCTGACCAGATATACATCTATCAAAGATCTGACCACCGCCGTATAAAACATCTACCACATGACCAAGCTCGTGATTCATTACTGTACCGCCATATTTAAGATCTTTTTGGAGCCGGCCCTCTGAATATATCGTATTCAACGAGGTAGTTGCTGTCCAGATACCGTCACCATCACCTTCAAACATGGTATCGCCTGTATGACCATAGGCAGTATTATCGTTTTTCTCATTGATGATATAATATCTGATTCCTATGTTTGCAAGAGCCTGCCTAACTCCGGGATCAAGCTGGTTATAGATATCAACCTCTGCTGATAGATCAGTATAGGTTACATCTGGCGCAACATATACAATAGTGCCTGGAATATTCATATAATCGCTACGTGTCTTACAATGTGCCGGAGTTACTGTACTGAATGTTAATATTAGCATTGCGATTGTCCAAATTATCTTGTTTTTCATAAGCGCTCCTTTGATTTTACATATTATAAATATTGATATTTTTAATATGTATATTAAGAAAATATCTTTACAACGTTCCTGATCCGTCCTGGTAATGGTTTCCGACTACATCAGAGAACTTAAATACTGCAATATAGTTGATATCCCAGATAAGATCCTTGTCCAGCATTGTATATGTGCCATTACTTTCAAGAACAAGAGATCTGAATCTGGTATCTGCTATTATTCTCTGTCCGTCCTCAAACTGAAACACTGCTTTGCATCCGCGAAATACTTTATCCATGATATCAAGGTCAAAATACTGGATGTCTACCAGATATCTTTCTAAAAATTCATCCCAGGAAATCGTATCCCTGACGAGCTTATCACTGTACATTGGTCTTATCCTGCGGTTGTCGCGGAAACAGGAATGTTCCATCCTCAGCTCAGCTTCCTTTATGTAATTGTCTTTATGAAGATTTTTTCTATTCCTGTCCCTGCGCATATTTGAACCTCTTGCTAGTTAAGCTGCATTCATGCTCTCGATAATGGTCATGAACATATCCGCTGCTGATGCATCACCAATAAGTCTCTGAAGATCCTTGTTACCTGTCTTTACTGCTATTGCCAGGTAAAGAACCAACATGCTGATGACCTGATCATCATCTGGCTGAGTGTCTTTTGAATTGACAAGAGCTGCGGCGCATTTTCCTGTGCTGTTGTTAAAGTATCTTACAAAGAAGAACTCATCGCCGCCCTGCTCGAATGTGTCTGCTTCGAGGATGAAATCCTCAAAGTTCCCATCTACATGAAACTTCTCTGCCTGGATCTCTTGTAAGATCTCATCAGCAGCCTTATCAGCTACTTCCTTATTGATCTGGTACTGTGCTGAAATGATGTTGCTGGCTGTTACTGATGGACCGTTTTCAAGTGACTGTGCAATTGTTTTCTGGAATGCTGTAAGAATTGTAAACATATCTGTTTCCTCCTGATTCTTCTAAACCTGTTATCTGCCACATACTGATTATGGATAAATTCGCATTAACATTTTCCTTTTCGCTGTCCGCCGCCGGGGATATACCTCAGCAGCGGCGGGCGGTTATTCAGGATGATGTCAAAATGAAAACTCTGTTGATAGATATTACGACGTCTCTTCTACCAACTTGTAATTGTTTAATATCTCTCTTTCTAGTTATATTATATATCCCTATATATAGTGATGTCAATTAATATACGATATTCTGAATGTAGAAATATATCACTAAAAAGAGGTATATTATTCGCAGATTGCACAAAAAAAAAAGAACTTTCCCGCCAAAGAAAGCTCTTAGTGATAACAAATATGAGATAGTAAAAGGAGACCCCCGTCACCCTTCTTCTAATACTATATTACGACTAATTGTGCGACAACTGTACAGATATCTTAGATATTTAAGAAAATTAAGAGAAGTTTTAGTATTCGTCATTATGTAATCAGGTCTATTGCTCAGCATATACCCTTTCAAATCGTAATATCTGTTGTAACGTATTGTCTTTTTTGAAAGGAGCTGTTATGAGTAACGATAACAGGGCTGATCTTATTGCAGGGCTTGCTACTGCGATGGGAGCACCAATAAAGGATGCTCAGCTGCAGAATACAAGATACGACAAGACAACCGGAACCTTTTACTGCAACGGGCATATCATCACAGCCAACATGATAGATAAGGCAATCATCTACTATGAGAATATGTTCCAGCGGGCACAGAAAAACCCTGATACCAAGGAAATGGCTCTCGTTTATGAGCTGGCTCTGGAAGCCATCAGACTGCTCAAGAATGATCCTAACAAAGTAAATGGCTTCATAGCGCAGGGAAAGTGAGGTTTTTTATGGGATATAAGAAATTTGGAAAGCTTGTTGATAGGCTGGATAAGAGTGTTGAATCTTCAGAAGAAGTACAGGAGCTGCTGCTTGAGATCCGAAAGGAATATGCCGAGCAATATAGGCTTGCCAGGATCTACAGAAAGACACTTCAGAAGGCTGCCAAGTATATCGCTAAACATGACGCTGTTATATCCAGCCTTGAAAAGAATGTATTTGATGTTGATATGTTCAACGAAATAGAGCCAGGAGAATAATATCTTCTGGCTCTGCCTTTGTTAGTTATCAAGGAGCTGCTCTTCCAGCTCTATAAAGTTATAACTGTTCTGTGTGAAGTTGTTGAAGGTACTCTTACCACGCGGCTTCTGAGGTTTTGACTGCTTATAGTCATCCTTTATGGCTTTTATCATGAAACCTGTGGGATTATCCACACCGCCGCGTACACAGGTCATAATCTCAAAAGCCTGCTTTATCTTTGACATATCAAACCCAGCAGTCTCGGCAATGGACTTAAGATCCTTAGATGAGAAATCCCCGCCCATGAAATCGCGCATTTCATCTATAAAATCAAAAACATCTATGTCTGCTTTCTTTTCTTCGACCTGTTGTTCCTTTTTGTCCTTATACTGGATGATGAATTTAAAGCCTACTCCTCTTCCTCCCTTGCCTTTAAGGATCCCGTCATAGTCCATGTAGATATCTGACAGCTCGTTTATCTCTTTCTTGGCAAGTTCTATAGCATATCTTCTAAAATTCCCGTATTCCCTAAGGCTCTTTAAAAGCTTCTCATCCTTGATAGCCCCGATAGCGTCATATGTCGTTACTGAATCGTCTGTCACAGCTTCGTAAAGTATTGCATCCGCGTTAGCTGCAATAACGCCAAGCTGTACCTTTAGGTCGATAAGATCCATGTTCAGCTCGAATGGTCCTTTTTCATGAGTTATCGCTACTTCCCTGTCTATAGTCTTTTTAAATATCTGGTAGAGCTGGTAGGAATAATTGGATGTAAACTTGGATACGATAGTCCTGTCTAGCATTGTGTAGTTATTCTGGTAGCCGATAAGATTCTTTTTGAATCTCTTATTGAAAACGATCCTCATCTGGCCATTTTCAAACTTTGCATCCGTAATAATATTACTTGCATCAATCTTCTTCTTTTCATCGTCATACATAACAATCTTCCAGTCCAGAAGGTTCGGAGCTGGTTTGCCGCCTGGCCGCCTTACAGGATTGGTATCAAGAAGTTCCTTAACTCTTTCATATAGTGAACCCGATGAAGTCCCAAGAAATTCGCGAAGTTCCTGACCAGAAAGCTCTGCACAGATTACAGTATCGCCATCTTTGTCTTTCTGCTCTCGTACATTCATGATTGCAGCATCAAAGATCTTACGTCCGTTTAGTGTCATCTGGCTTTTGCTCTGTATCAGGTTGTTATCCTTGGAAAAATAGACCGGGATGACCTTAGTGTTTAAGGTCTCAGACTTTTTCTTTCTTCCCATACAATACCCCCGAATAGTTACCAAGCACTTGAAGCTAATCCCCATCTACTTGATACTAAATATATTTTAATGTTTCACGGAGTTAAAATCAATCAATTTTTTACCGAATACTTGAAATTAGTACCCGTCCGCTTGAAAGTAAGGTGATTTTCTATCCCCAATAACTACGCAATTAAGCATTTTTGTTTTTGACCAGATTGGTTATTTTTAATCATCCCCATTTTGTTGAAATTAAAACCTCTAAAGTTGAAATTTAGTACTATTCCTGTAATGCAGCATATCTTTATAATCAGACTGTAGTAGTCAATATCATCCCTAAAAGGTTGATTCTTTGTGTTTCTATCCCCAATCACTACGCAATTAAACTATACTAATAAATCCCCAAAAACTTGATGTCATAATTTTTTTAATTTTTCCTACATGATTTTGTATATTTCGATTTATTATATACAAAACATTGATATTTGATGTAGAATAAATAGCGCAGATCATCTTAGTTACGTAGTTCATGGGGATTATGCTGTCCATAAACCGCTAAAATAAGGCATTCCTATAAATATAAAAGCTGTAATATTCGTCTTCTCTTGTCTTTATATCCCCATCAACTTGAAATTAAAGCATTTATTTCCCGAATAAATACGTAATTATATGCTTTTCATCCCTAATTTATACAATAACTGCCCCCAAAAGGTACGTAATTAATTTTTTATTCCTCAAAACATACGTGATTAAGCCCTAAAAACCGCGTAATTACTGGCTTTATTAAACTCCCCAAAACATACGAGACTTCTACCTAATCTATCCGAATCTTCTACCTAATGACTACGCCACTTGTCCCTATCAACTTGAAATTAAAACCGTCTATATCGCATGGTTGCACGATTTCTGCACTTATTAATAATAAAAGAAATGTTGTTTTATATTTATTAATAACAACAACGGTTGTTGCTGTTATATATATATATTTACAGACAAAAAAAATACCACACCGTCAGCATAGGCTATACCAGTGTGGTATCATGTATAATTTATTTTGTGTTTTTCATATCCTGCTCTATCAGCCAGTTAAGATAAGCGTTCATCCCGCCATATTTTCCGCCTACAAGTCTTGCATGCTCATAATTTTCCATTTTCAGTCTGGCAGATATCGGCTTATATACACCTTCAAGGATCTTTGGTCTCCCAACATTGGACTTATTGATTACATTGATCAGGACAGGTTCTTCCTGTACCGGTGCGGGCGCTTCAACTGGTGCAGATTCTTTCTTTGGCTTTTTATTCTGCTTTGGAGCATCAACTATTTGAGCTTTTTCATCTTTTGTTGAAGGCTGTTCATCTGAAATGGGCTCTGGCATTATTTCTGGTTCTTTAGCTGGCTCAGGATCATTTGCAACACTTTCCTGCTTTTCATAATTCTCTCTAAGCTCATCAACGATTGTGGTTCCTTGTGTTGCAGCTTTGGCAGATTTTTCTTCATTTAGCTTTTTAAACCGGTCTCGTTTGCTTCCCATTTACTTCACCCCCACTTCTTTCAGAAGCTTTTTAGCAGCTTTTTGATAATCTTCAGACACATTGCTCTTTGGATCATAATCAATTATTGCCTGCTTGAAACTCTTACTCTCTGTTGCAACAATACCTTTTCTTATGGTTACGACAATTGGATGATCCTCAAATCTTCCGCTCATTTCTTCGAGGTTTTCTTTTACGTTCTGGTGCATGATCGTATTTTCATATCTGTTAAGCAGGAGCATTGCCAACTTGGCACTTGTGATCGGTCTCTTGCCCTGTCTGTTTTTGATTACGTCATTATATACTTCTTCGACACCATCTATAGAGCCATCGTCTGCTTCTGCAGGGATTACAATGTAATCAGCTGCTACATATGCCATTGTAAGAAGTGTGGATCTTGCAGGACCATTATCTATAAAGATCACATCATAGTCATCCATTACTACTTCGATAACATCCTTTAAAAGGAAAATATCATCGTGTTCTGTAAATACCTTGTCAGCTCTGGACAGCTCTTTTGATGATGCAATGACATCTATCCTTCCGCACTGCTGGATTGCTTCGTTAACCGGCTTTTCAGCCTGAAGCACTTCAAATATTGTTGGAACCGAAGTATCTGCTCCGACATATTTTGTAAGGTTACCCTGCTGGTCAAGATCTATTACCAGGACTTTCTTTTTCTTGGCAGCGATTGTGTTTGCAAGTTCGATTGTTGCGGTTGTCTTTCCTACTCCGCCCTTCTGGTTTATGACTCCGATTACTTTTCCCATACGATTCTCCTAATATTTTAAATATTCATATTAAAAATATTACTATTTTTTAAAGACTTTGTGATATTGATATTTGAAATACTCATATTAGAAATATAAATATTTCAAAATGAAAACTCCCATGCTTATATTATAAATATTTATATTAAAAATATCAATACTAATATATTAAATTTTAGTATATTAAATATTACAATAAAAAATACTAATATAAGATATATGAATATTAAAGATATAAATATAACATATATTAGTATTACAAATATTAATATAAGAAATATTGCAATTATAAATATTAATATTAGTAATATTAATATTTATAATATGAAACAATGTTCTTAAAAGATTAATCTAATTATTCATATTAAAAATATGAATATCTATAATATCAAAATATATTTCCGCCCCCAAAATACAGCATATATTTTCATTTTGCACAGGTTAGTTCAAATCAAGTCGTAATAACTATTAGAGATATTATATCGCAAATTGAGAAAGGATGAACGGACATGTATAGAAAGAAACTGGCAGTACTTGGAATCATATCAGTAACAATAATGACACTTGTAGGTTGCGGTGGGATTTCAGTTCCTGAAGCACAGATCCCCAATGATCTGGCAACGTACCTGTATCAGAATACGCCAGAAGATGGGATAAATCAGACAACAGATCTTCAGGTAGTAAATGCAGAGCCTGGCAAGGAGACAAAGAACAAAGATGGCAGCATAGTCATTCCGGTTAAAGCTGGTGTGCAGGATCTGTCGTACTATAATGGCGTGTTTAATATGACCTATGAAAAGAATGATGATGTATGGGAACTTAAAGACGTTTCATATGAAGACAGAGATAACTGGGAAATTACACCGGTAAGAAATATTGAGGAAGATGTTATAAGGGATATTCTG
Source organism: uncultured Butyrivibrio sp. (assembly GCF_947169445.1). Classification (GTDB taxonomy): domain Bacteria; phylum Bacillota; class Clostridia; order Lachnospirales; family Lachnospiraceae; genus Butyrivibrio. Next base: position 95,475 of record NZ_CAMVPU010000004.1, read on the forward strand.
GTTGAGCGCGGCGGGATCACTTTTGCCGGCGACCGCATAGAGATGAACGAAAAGAACATCAGCAATATTGTCATTGACAACATGCAGGCTGATGCAAATGGAAACAGCATATGCACAGTATCATTTGATGTATCAACGCAGTACGTGATTTACCATACCAAGGCAAGAATCACAGTTGGCCATGATATAAACGGCTACCATATGACAGGAGCAGTTATTGATGATTATGAATGCGAGCTGACAGAGAACTATGCATTCGATATCTCTGATGCGGAGCTTATCAATATGCTGTCAGATAAGGCACTTCTTGTAGGCGATCAGTCAGTATCACTTGATGATGTAACAAAGATCACAGAAAGAGCAGATACATTTAACGAGAAGAATCTTACAATGACAATCGTGGCTGCGGTCAATATCAAGAAAGAAAGCTATGATGCAACAGCTGATATCTATTACACATACCGTATTTCAGATGACGGGCTTTACTGGATGATGGACTCATATCATGGAACCAACTTTAAAATTACTGAATGGAAAGATCTGTCAGGCCTTTATATGGGATATGTAGGCAGTGAAGCAGTGTCGATGGAAGTATTTGAAAATGAGGGTAGTACAGTACATGCAGTCCTTATGGGTGATACAGCAAGTTCAGAGCGTGAGCTTGTAGGAAAGATTGATGAAGATACATTAAGGATCACATTTAAAGATCCGGAGACAGACAAAGTTCTGCTTGAAGGAAGCTATTCGGCAGATCTTATGGCATTTATGGGAGATTATGGTAAGAAATCATCCTGGGCTCTTATTTCGCAATCAAAGTACCGAGAAGTACAAACAGGAGAGGAGGCCACAGACTATGGTGAGACTTAACCTTGAACTTAGGCGCGAGGTTGGAAAGCGCCTTAGGAAAGCAAGAACCGATAAAAAGCTCACACAAAGAGAAGTGAGTACAGAAGTATCAAAGTCAATAGGAGCAGAATTTTCCCCATGCACGTTATCAAATTATGAGAAGGGGCGCAGGGAACCATCAATGAGCATCCTGGTATTACTTGCCAGGATATATGAAACAACTACAGATAAACTATTAGGAAGATAATTTAAGCCCCTGCGAGTACAGGGGCTTTGTTGTTATGAGCCTAAAAGATGGCCGAGATTTGATTTTGATCCAGGTCTGTAATTAGGTTTATGTGCTTGAGCGACTATCGGACCGCCTTTCTTTACAAATTTCCCCATTTGTCTGGCTGATTCCATTGCTTCTTTTGCGAGTCCAGGATCAGCAACGACTGCTCCGGGAGCAGCAACCCTGTCTTTTCTTTGTTTCTGTAACTGTTGGAGGGTCGTCCTGTGACCGCTGGTCTTTTGCTTACCGGTCTTATGTACAGTAACAGGAATAGCATCGACTTTGAGGGCGTCTTTAGCTTCAATTACTGTTATCCCGTTTTTGGAGTGTTGTGTGGCGTTTATAGTAACTCGGGGAGCATGTTTTCTAAATCCCTGAACAAAAGGCTTGCCTTTTTTATCGGCTTCAATGGCAGCCAGCATTTCCTTGCTGACTTTTCCAACATAGACGGTACATGGCTTTCCGTTCTCATCAAAAGCAGAGATTTTTTTAAATGCAGGCTGTTTTGTTTCAGGCTCCAAGGTTATGGTGGCGCGGAAAGAATCGGACATGTCGGGTTCAGTAGATATGCTACCATCAGGCTCCATTACAAGCTTCTCGGCAGCCAGTACACCGTCTTTATCATAGAGCATTGCATTAGCCTTACCAAGAGGCTCTGTGTTGTGGGCGCGGAAGCAAACGTAATTATCCTTTCTGTAAACATAAAATGGGTTTTCAAAATCATTTACAAACTGGTACTTTTCAGCATCAGCCCAGCCATTTTCAACAACTGATGATCCTAAAAGATCAAGTGCGGCTGACATTGACCCGATACCTGCAGCAACATACATCCGCTCAAACATAAGCTTTGTTTCATTGCTCATTGAAATAGCTACAGTTGCACGCTCGGGAGTGCGGACATAATTAAGCCTCTTAAGACAGGATTCCTTGGCATGTTCCAGATCTTCAACAGGAACAGGAGTAATATCGAGCATATTCCAGATAATGAAAGACACAATATTGTCCATGCCCTCAATATGTAGGAACCTGCCGACTCTTTGAAAACCCTGCTTGGCTCTTGAGGTCAGTGTGTAATTTGTTACGTTTCTTTCTCCCATAGGTAAAACCTTACTTTCTTTTTACTAAGAATAGTATACACCATTTTGATATAACTATAAATAGTAATATTAACAAAATGAAACAGTTTGTTTTTGTTTATTTTGTGAGGTATTTTATGAAGACTAAAAACCCAGTATTTAAGGCAGTTTTAGCACTTATAGCATTGTTTCTTATGATCATGTTTCTGGTTTCTTATGCTAATTCAGGTAAGGAATATGTTGCCGACTCAAAAGCATCTGAGGTTATTACAGATGAAGGAAAAGTCCATTATGAGAACATACCCATCACATATGAAAGGCAGATGCCAAACACAATACCAGAGCAGATAAGGATGGCTGTCGTAGAGCTTCCAGTAGAAGTTATAAGGCAGTTTATTGAGGATGAATGGAAGATTGCTGTAGTATCAAGGATTCAGATGCCAGATAAAGTCAATATTGATGCAGTAATAGATGAGACGGATAAAGTGATCGGAGTCACGGATTATCAGACTAAGACCATCCAGATCTTATATGACGATAGCCAGCAGTGCGTTACCACATCTCTTATGCATGAGCTATGCCATTACTGCGATAAGTATTACGGTGAGAAATATTTTGCTGACGATTCTTTATATGATGGAGCGCATGTGGTGTACCTGGTGTCATTTACTAGGGATTTTAGGGATATCTACCAGCAATACAGGGATCTTTATGTGGAATATGAAAAGGCGGGTATCGCGCACACAAAAGAGAACAGACTTGATTTTGAATATCCGGTATCAAATAGTGAGGAATTTATCGCCTGTTCATTGAAAGATTTTTTCTTATATCCTCAGTATTTGCAGCAGTATTATCCCGATCTTTACAGATGGTATCAGGAAACACTGGTAAATGCTGTACAGGTTACGCGTGAATAAGTCGTAATAATTATATAGAGAATATTTAGAAACCTCAGATAAGGAGAAAGACAATGATCAACAGAAAAATCAAAAAGATGTTTACAGGTATTATGTCAGCAGTCATGATCATGAGTATGGCACTTCCCGTATGTGCTGCAGACCAGACAATCTCAAGCGATGATACTGACAAGACAAAGAATGTTGCAGTTACAGCAACAGTAACAAGCTCGTTCAAGGTAAAGCTCCCCATGGCTATCGAACTTGCAGAGACAGGTGAGGTTGAAGATTACGGTCCCGTATTTGCTTCGCCAAGTTCCATCAAGATAGGTGTACAAGGTAATCTCTATGGTAAATATCTTAACCTTGCAGTTAAAGATTCACGAAGCAATTCGGCGACCTTTAACCAGACAGACAAGCTCACTCTTGGCCAGGCTACATATAATGCCAGTGCAGGAACATATGACGTTGCTTCAGAGGAAGGGGCTGTAACGGCAAGTGTGGATCCTACATTTCATAAATTCTATCCAATCTCGGTAACAACTCTCCCTGACGAGGACAGTACAAATATCATCAGCGGCGGTGCAAGCGAGACATTTACAGAATATCCGTTCACTGTCAGGACTACAAGCAGGGTAACTGCTGACGGGACTACACTTTACTATGGCTCACTGACCGTAACTGCGAATGTTACGCCTATGGAGTAAGGACAGTAAGAATTTGCCTGGCTGATGCCGGGCATTTCTCATATAAGAGGATATCATGAGAGAAGGTATAGCAATCTCGTCTAAAAACGAAAAGGAACGCCTGTATTTTGGAAGTCTTTTAGGAGCTTTTATAGAAGCTGACAGGGCGATGTCAGAATATAAGGCGTTGGTAGATATAAAAAGATATCACGGAAATATCAGCATAAGAGAAGCATCCGATAGAGCAAAAGAACTGCTTAAAGAGTATCAGATACCAGGATATCCTGAAGCGTCATTTTTTGCCTATAGTTTTATGCCTGAAAAGATATTTAATGGCACATCCGGGCCTGACGGATCCACACATATCACATCAAGCTGGTACAAGGTTTTATGTGATGCTGAATCTGGAAAATACAGTAAACAGGATGTTATGGAGATAAAAACGGCATTTATGCAGCTTTTATGCCATGAAGCAGCTCACCATGAGTTCAGATTTTTTGAACATGAACATATCTTTCCAAGCAAAGAAAACCGTCTTAAGTGCTATATAAACGAATGCTACGCAGATATGCGGGCTGCTGAGATGATGTGTTTTAAGGCGTCAAGAGCAGCTGAGATATACCGCTACAGAGTAAAAGAAATCATGAAGGCAGATCCGGACTCTGATAAGGACTATTCAAAACATCCATCCTACAAGATAAGGTACGGAGTGCTGCAGTCAGGATACTTTGACAAGGGCACAGTACATATGCTTGCCCAGCATCTGGATGTTGAACCGGATATTGAGAAAAGGATTGTAGATGAAATGGATGATTTTAAGAAAAGGCATCCTGAGATCAATTTGGTTATTGAACTGTGAGGCTTTGATATGGAAAACTGGAAAAAATACTTATTTGGCAGTGCAACGCTTCTTCTTCTGATTTTTGCAGGCGCTGCAGCATATTCATATTTTAATCAGACACCAATCCCGATAGCAGTGACTGCCGATCCTGTTGAAAGGAAACGGATCGAGGAGCGCAGTGAAGAACTTAAGGAGTTTGAGAGCGCCAACGCACTATCTGAGCTGTTAAAGGATAATACTGATGTCACATACCAGTACATATCGTATGACGATAATGGCGAAGCTGTTACAGATTTTATTGTTGTTGCAGGCGCTGATTCAGTGTTTTACATAGATAATAAGGGACGTACCGAATATCTGAGCGGTGGCAGATGGATAGGTTATGATCCGGAAGAGAATAACATCTACACAATGGTGTGCGCAGATAAGGGTTCATATGATGCTGAATTTGAGTATCTGAGAGATAGTGCGACGCTGTATTTTGATGATCTTACCGTTACAGACAGCATAGGTAAAAATGGTGGTGAGGTTATCATCACCAGAAGCTGCGAGATCGCTGATGAAACCCAGCCTCTGCTATCAAGCAGATGGGAAGGAATAGAATCGGGCGATAAATATGTCGATACTTATACTTTTTCAGATGGGCTGTTTAGGGAAGAGAGATATGGAGTGATAAAGCAGGATGGAAGCACCAAAGAGCTTGGGCGGGTCGTGATGACTCTTTCAAGCGGCCTTGAGCCTGACCCTGGCATTCTTGATGTAGTAAACAGCGAGGATCAGCGCACGGTGATACTTCATGCTGACATAGGTACGAATGAGGAGAGAGTCATAACAGCTGCTACAGGCGTGGGTACAGAATTTTTATTTGCCCTGCCCGCTGGTTATGAAAATGTCTATGAGGACAAGGAATGTAAGATAAAACTGGAACACCAGGATGTATACGAAGATCTTGAAGCTTATATCTACCAGACAAAGTGATTTTGAGCCTGCCACGCGCGGGCTCATTTTATTTTGCACAGGTTCATTGCTTTCAGCTCGTAATATCCAGTATCAAAATAACGAGGTTTAAGGCCATGCTTTTAAAAAAGACAATAGATCCCAAAAGAGAGCTGCCATTTTTAGCAGACGATATCCTCGATATCTGCTCCGGCGGCGTGTTCTATGAAGGGATGTATATATCAAAAACCGTATATATCAATCTGATGGTGATAGGCTCAAACGGAGTCTTCACTTTTTCTGCGATAGATGATGAAAAAACAATCCCTGATAAGACAAGGCAGATCCAGAAGTACTTTTCTATCAGCCATAAGGCTCTGTTTTCATTTTATATGACTGATGAAAAATGTTTTGTGACAAATCCAGGCGGAAGCATAGTAGAGTGCGAAGATATCTTTGAATGCTTTGAAAATCTTTATACAAACCTCGCCCGCCCTGAGATCGACAGGCATTTTCTTAAGATGGACTACCTTGCAGCTCTCGTAAAGCCTGCAGAAATCCCAGAAGAGTACAAATCAGACAATGACCTTAATGGAAGGACTTATGTACATGAAGGCGTTGTATTTACTATGCAGGAGACATATGAGAGGGAAGATGATGGCGATGCAGAGTATGTGGTATCAATTGTTCCGCAGGCAGAAGCAGACCGTATCGCCGACATGGCATCAAAAATAGTCGGAAATGACTTTCCTGATGCCACCTACCGTATTGATGATGAGGGGCAGGAATGGATTCTTAAAGAGTCATCTGTCCATGTAAAGGGTATAGACACAGGATTTATCGGTGAGAAGCAGTGGTTCAGGCTATCTGACCGGGATCCGGAGAAGATGCTGCTTACAACAGCCTTAGGAGGCTTTCTTGGCCTTCATAAGATTGCTGTCGGGAATATCGCAAGTTTTTTGGTATATCTTTTGACCTGCGGCGGATTTGGGATGCTGACAGTTTTAGACGTCCTTCAGTTTCTAACGGGTTCTGCCGGATATACGCAGGTGGATTATGAGGAAGATGAAAACGGCGATCTGTTGCGTGAAAAGTCTAAGGTTTTTTACAAGCCTTTAAAGCATAAATGGCTGGCAGTTGCCGGCGCATGTTTGTCTCTGGTTATCACCTTGATTGCAGCTAAATACATCTACATGCCTGTTATGGGTGGCATTATGAATGTCCTGGCAGGCAGTGCGGCAAATATGGATGAAGAGACTCTTCAGCACGGCATGCAGATCTTTAGTAATGCATTATCTTTCGGAAAGGGAAATTAAAAAATGGAAAAAGCAAAATACGAGCACGGGGACATCATTCTCGTGGAAAATCAGCAGGGCGATAAGCCGTTTCCCTGTGTGGTGATCAGAAATACAACTACAGGCATGGATGAAAAGACAGATTATGTGGTTGCTTTCAGGACCAACAACCCGGCTTTCATAAGAAGTTATGAGCCGGATGTGTCCATGGAGTTCAACATAGGTGAAAAGAAGAAGGGCTTTATAACCACAAGCCCGATATTTGTCAAGGAAGATGAGATCAAACAGTCTATTGGGCGTCTCACAGATGCCCAGATGGCTGAATTTGATGAAATGCTCCTTAAGTGCGTGGGTATCAAGACTACAGAATGCCCATATAAGGAAATGTACTACCAGCTGAAAGCTGATATAGCAGGACTGATCTTGTAAATATCTGGCATCCGCAGTGTAAGGCTCGGCATGTGTGTATCTGTGGGCGCTTGGTGGCAGTGGCTTTTTTGGTGTTTTCGTTTCTACGCTGCCCGGCTGCTTGTACGTGCGATTGTAAGCCGCAGGTGGCTACTCCTGAGAAAATATGGCTTCACCCGTTGTGCCATCAAACAGCGGGCATAATCATTTTAGAGAAAGGATAAAAACTATGAGCGAAGTATTAGGAAAATGCCCTAAGTGCGGGGCAGACGTTGTGGGTGGAAAATATGGCCCATACTGCACAGGAAGGTGCGGAATTTATCTTTCTAAGGCCTTTGGAAAGGATTTAACAGCGGCTCAGGTAAAATCACTGCTTGATGGTAAGAAAGTGCTCTTAAAAGGCCTTATAAGCAAAAATAAGGGTACTGAATACGACATGTATATTAAATCCAACGGGGTAGAGGATTATACATTCACCAAAAAGGATGGATCCGAGGGTAATGGAGCAAGACTTAAGTTCGAGACTTCATTTCCGGAGAAGAAGGAAGAGAAGAAAGAACCTGTTATTATCAGCGAGGACATCACAAAGCCTGCGAATTTTAAGGTTGATACTCATGAAGAGGTTCCAGCTGTGGAATTTGGAGGCGTTAGCGATGCTGACCTGCCATTCTGAAAGAGAGGTGTAATTGTGAAAACCAGAATAATACTTATATCGCTGATTCCGATAGCTTTTATAGCTTTGACAGCGTGCGGCCACAACACAGCAACTACCGGTACGAGCTCTGCAGCAAGCACAGAGGTGTCTATTGAAGCTGTTGAAGAAATGCCGGATATCTTTGAAGCTGTAGATCCATTTGATCATTTATCTATGGTTTTTGAGGGTATTGCTCCTTATGGAACAGCATATTATGAGATCGATGACGATCCAATATGGTTATCAGGCGTTTCAGTCGTGCAGGACAGGGTGGCTGGACTGTCAAACGGTGATATCATTACTGTCCATGTAATCTATCCTGATAAGACAGAAAAAACGAAGGAATTTACTGTTGAAGGGCTGGATGACTATGCCAATTATCAGCCCGAAGAGGAATCAACTGAAGTAGAAGAGTTTGACGTGCTTATCTCTGAGATAGCAGAAGCTACGGCAGAGGAAGATCCAGGAGATGCTGAGGCGGTGGAAGCAGAAGGCAATATGCCGGTAACTGAAGGCCCGCATATCGTTCTCTCAAGCGGTCTTACCATTTATCCGGGCAATAAGGTCATGAAATCAGACCTTGCCGGTGCTACATTTTCACTTGATGGACTTCCGGCAGGAACATACTGGTTCGTGGATTTCTGTAATCCTATTGAGTATCATGCAGCAGAAGATCCGGAAGTGGACTGGGCTTACAGTGCTCAGTATCAGGCAGGCGATAATGCAGATCTTAGCTGGTCGGCATCTACTTGTGGCAGCGAGAATGCAAAATGGCTGTTCATAGGGCTTAGACCTGTGAATGGCGGAGATGATATTGAATACAATTTCCCATTGCAGTGAGGTGTATATGAGTAGAAGATCGGATAAATTAACGTTTGCTAAACAGAAAATATACGAGAATGAAACTCCCAGAGATGTACCGGATGAAGTAAGGCGTGAAATAGCACGGCAGATAGCAAGAGACGGTTTTGCTATGGTTAGATTCAGAGGCAGCGATCCGTCCGTAAATAGATAGAATAAGAACATAATACACATACAAAAGTGTCGGAACAGGTTCAAATACCTGAAACCGACACTTTTTAATTGCGTTTAATTATATTGCTATTTTACCCATCGTCGTATGTCTATTTGCCACAGGTGTAAATATATCCCTGAAATTTACCACCAGTTTCTATATAATTTGCTGGTTCGGAATAACCATCACCGTCTTCTAAGTATTGTCCTTTGGTTGTTCCAAGATTTTGTACATATATTTTTAGAAGATTAAATGCTTTCCATTCCTTTCCAGAATCTCTACCAGACCAGTTTGATTCAGATACAATAATATATTTACCATTGTTATCTTGTCCTATATCTTCGACAACTTGTACGTGTCCCAAGTTACCATCGTTATAACATACGATAGCCCCAATTCGTGGTTCGTTAGGGTCGCTGCTATAATCGTATGCATGACTGTTTATATTATTCTGATAGAATTGGCCTCCATTTCCACTTACATTAGGCTTGCTTCCGGTCATTTCATATACTCGGCCATATGCATAACATGTGCAATTAGGCATAGGATAATTTTTACTCCAACCGTTTTGACTTGTAGAATAATATTGTGCATCAGCTCCATTATAATCTGGAGGAGTAGTTCTTTCATTAGTTAAGTCTTTGTCAGCGGAGTTAGGATCAATATTATTCTTTCTAAATATAGGACCAACCCACAAGTTTCCATTTAACTTCTTCTTTATAGCTGCATAATCCGTACCAGCAGGTATTCTGTCGCTGTGTTCTACACCCTTACTATCCTTGTATTTTATAACATAGGTAACATCGGGGTGCTCAGCCATCTTGTCTAAATAAAAGCTCTGGAACGAATTGTAATTTCCAAGATCGAGAACCACTTTCTTCTGACCTGATGCGATCTTTTCATTAGCATCAGTAAAAGCCTTTTCAACAGTACTAATCTCTTTTATTATTTCCACGCTGGTTGTCGGAATGTTAGCTTCCGGATCGTTGTTATTGCTGTTATTATCATCATTGTGTGACCCATTTTGTGGTCTTGGCGTAGGTGCAGGTGTTACAGTCTTGGGTATTGTTTCTGTTTCTGTGTCGTTACAGATCTTGCAGGTACGTTTTTTCTCGCCAGTCTCTGTTGTGGTAGCTTCTTTGGTAACAGTCCAAGGACCGAAATCATGAACATGTCCAACCATCGGGGTCTCACGCGTTTCAACTGCGTCACAGCGTTTACATGTGCGCTGTTCCGATCCCTTTTCGGTTGAAGTGGCTTCTTTTGTAGTAACCCACTCATTCCAGTCGTGGTCAAGTGCTTCAACATCTCTTGTTTCTACATTTCCGCACTTAGTACAGGTATGCTGCTGCTGACCACCTTCAGTACATGTAGCTGGTGTGATATCAGTCCAGTCACTATATTCGTGAGAACATGGAATGGAGCTGAGATTTATATACATCATTGGCCTTATGCCCACACTCCAAGTATAGTAAACTCTACCGCCGCTTCTGAAGATACCGCTGCAGTCAACGTAAGTTGGCTGTTTCGCTCCGATATTTTCATCTTCAATGGTACTTGTCCAGTAAGCACATGTTTCTGCTGTTCTATCATATGCCCATGCATCGCTAAAGCCTGTCATCGGTGTTGTAATGTCCGGTACTGAATCTGAACGGTAATGCGCTACTCTGTCACTTTCTGATGGCAAGAAGGATATAAGGTCTTCCTTTGTAGGAATGAACATTTTATCGCCGGATAATGCGAGCATGGCTGATTGTTCTTCCTGTGTAAAGTAGTAGGGAACATAGGTATTATTCAGATATGAGCGCAGTTCGCTGCTCTCGTATGTTAGAGTCACGTCAATAGACAGATCAGAGTCAAAATTGTAGCCTTTATAGACATATTCCTGTATAAGAAACAGATTGTCCCCACCAACATTAAGGATCTTCCATGTCATCGGGTAAGTATCTGATACATTTCCTTGTGAGGTTACATAATAGTATGCACCTTCAAATTCATGAATTCCTCTTTCTGATCCCTGGAGTGCTGTTATAGCATCTGAGTTCTCTGTCAGCTGGTAAGGCCAGTGTCCGAATTCGATAGTTCCTCCTTCTGAGTAATCAGGTTCAGCGTAGACTGTCAGAGTCCCGCATAGCGGCGACAAAAAATAAAGCATCACCAGCAATGATGCCAAAAAGAGTGTAAAAGATTTTCTTTGTTTCATGGCGTTCTCCCCCGAACTGATAAAAATTTGCTCATAAAAAGCCAAATACAGTTTAACATAAATTTAATTATTCCGAAAGAGGGCGGCGAATCGGTAATTTTAGGGGGTTAGGGCTTTATAGGTCATGGCTTCTGTCTGCACAGGCAGGAGCCTTTTATTGCGTAATATACCTTTAGAAAGTGAGGAATTCTTATGAGTTTTGGAGATGCAGCCGCAAAGGCGGCGATACAGTTATTTGATCAGGAAGCCCAGGCTCTCGACAGGCTTTCACAGCTTCTTGCAAGGATCCTGGCAAACCTGTCTGAGCGGGCAGCTTTTACCAGGGAATCCAATGATGGTATCAAGGCACTTCTTGAACACCTTAAAAAGGGCGGAAAAGTTGATACGACAACCATTGCTAAAGAAGATGCAGCCATGGTTGATGAGATATTGCGTACATCCAAGATACCCTTCGTCATGGCATATGACTCAAAAGAAGGACATGTATTACTCATGACCCGCGATACTGACAGGGATGTCCTTCAGGATGTACTAAAACAGTACGCCATCAAAAAAGGTACTGAGCTTCAGGAAATCGAGGCGGCAGACTTCTTAAAGGCATATGAAGGTAAGGAAATCCGTATCCAGAAAGGGCTTGACAGGGCAGAAGTAGCACTGTTCAGGGAAAAGACAGGACAGTACAACTGTACTTATGCGGTTCTAAACAGCGCAGAAGAGCCTGGGAAATTTGAGATCATGTACCCAAGAGATAAGGCTAAAGCCTGTGAAGATGCATTAAAAGATGTTTCTTATGACTTTGCCGGCGAGGAAGGAAGAAAATATAAGGAAACTATCTTGGATAACCTGAAAAAACGCGAGATTTTCATGGATACTGTTCGTCCTGCTGATGAGGAAATGGTATTTGTCTGTTCAAAAAACGATCCAACCAAGTTTATTGCAATCACCCATGATGGCTTTTCTGTTCATGATATACAGACAATGCGGGAGAAGCTTGAAGATGGGAAGTCAAATGTAAGGCTTGTTGACAGGAATACTGCAATATCCAATTCATTTAACAAAGAAAAACTTGCAAAATGCCTTGATCAGATCAAAGATCCAGTTCTTTTATCATCAGACGAGTTTCCGCTGGTGAGAGGTATTTCAATGACTGGTGTTGCGTCATTTGTAAAAGATGCGCAGTTTAAGGAATCTTACGAAAAAGTAGTGAACCTTCTTTTCGGTAAGGAAGTATCTTATCCAAGGAAATTTGCAGGGGCGGTCAGGGATGATCTTGATAAACCACGCACATATGAAAAGCTTGTGGGTTCTCAGGTAGATGAGATCATGGACAAGCTATCTACTCTGGGATTGTCAAAATATATCGTAGAAGCATCAGACATGGACAGAACGAGTATTGCTTTTCCAGATAAGCTTACATCCAAGATTCAGCCTGTAGTTGACGAGGTGCTTTTTAAAGGACTTAGCGGCGCCGATCTTATTCAGAAACAGCTCTTGCATGACGGCAGGGGAACGCTGGATATACATAAGGCAGAAGATGTTGTCATCGATGCTTCTCTTAAAGGAATCGCCCTATTCTTTGAAAAGAATGGCGTAAATATCGTGCAGAGCGCAACTGAGGAAGAGAAAAAAAGCGGTATCCCTAACAAATCACTTGAGAGAATATCAAGAAAAGATCCTGAATATGATGCCAAGGTACTCTCGTTTATCACGCAGATGAAAGAGCCGGTTGTCATTGACAAGGGTGAATATAGGGATAAAAAGGACGACCCGGCAGCAATGTCAAAGCTTATCAGATCAAGGATCCCATCAGAGCATGAGAGCAGCGCTGAAAAAGAATACCAGAAGTTCACCATGGAGCATAAGAAGGGCATATATGAACAGCTTCACAGCCTTAATAATGATGTAGACCACATGGATGAACTGACGGAGCGCCAGCAGGAGGCGGCAAGGGAGCACTACTCAAGGAAGTATGAGGATATCTATGTAAGTCGCAGTACATTTGAGAAACTTTCAACGCTTGATTTTACTGATAAGAGATATGCAAGGACTGAGATGTTCGAGCAGACAACAACTACTGAGAGGTGATGATTATGCAAAAAAGCGCAGTTAACAAGTTTACAATCGGCGAAAAATACAATGAGATCGGGCAGGCAGATCCGAAAGGCTTTATCAAGTGGCTTCTTACAAACCTCCCAGATAACCTTAAGTCAGTTTTAAAGGGGCTTTTGGAGCATATCCTTGATAAATTCCGAAATTTTGATATTGCCCAGAAAGCATCCGGGCATTTCCGTATGCCATGGAATAAAGATACTGTAGAGCCGGATTATTATGAAAAACAGAAGATGAGCTATTACAACGAAAAGCTCCCTGGCATTTTCAGAGCAATGGGTATGGAAGATGATGTATACAGAGATCCAGAGATCATTGAAAAGGCACATACCCTGGAGGAATTTGTCAAGAGAGTCTATGATGAAGCATTTGGTCAGGAGCCTGCACCAGAAGACAGCGCTGAATACGAGGATTATCAGAAGAGGCTTACTGAAAGTCTTTGCTCAATTGATATGGGCAGGACTGGTGATTTTGTTGTGAAGATAGGCGGTCTTGAAAAGACAATTGCCATAATTGAAGTGGGAGATTATGAGGCCATACTTGAAAAGGCTGGGATAGAAGATAAAAATGCATTTCTTATAGCTGAGGGAGAAGTAACAAGAGGCGGCAGGCATTATGTAGCTGTAAATGCTGATAATGAAACATGGAAAGAACTGGTGCTTGATGCTGCTCTCGAAAGAGCGGTGGAAGAACCAAAGATTGATCCTCAGACACAGGAAGAAGCCTGGAAGCCGGAAGGGGTTATCCCGGAAGAACCAAAGCCAGATCAACCCAGTACAGGGCAGCCCAAAGAACCAGTAAAGGGTAAAAAGCCCAAGTACCCAAAGCTTGACTATAAGGATATAGAGCCTGTCCGGGGTAATGCTATAAATGACACTTTTTCTGCAAAGCTCTTTGCTTCTGTCAAACCCACATATGAAAGTGTCGTACAGGGTCTTTCTCCCGAAGATGAGGGCAGATTATTCCTAAAGATAAAGGTAAATGCAGACAAGATGCATTCAGCAGGAACAGGGCGCGGGTATGTACAGATTCCGTATACAAAGCCGCCGCTGTACCTGAACTTCCCCAAGGGAGATACAGTTAAAGGCTATTGGCGCGTCAATACAGATAAGGATGGAAACAGATATGTGACAGTAAATTTATCTGAGAGCTTTCCCGTATATGACGCAAAGGGCCAGCAGATGTACCTTGAAGATGGTAATGGTGGGCCGGTGATGATATCAGCAAAAGAACTGTGTTCAAGCCATTTTCTTATAAGGCAAAAGGCTTTTGGAGATCCGGTGTTGCCACAAGAAGAACCTATTCCAAAGTCTGTAGAAGTTATAAGTGATACTACTGTGAAGATAACCGCCCAGCCTGGTAGCTTAATAACCAACGAATCAATCCCTGAAGGAGCAAACATCCAGACAATAGATTTTGATCACAGAGAATATGTTGTTGAATCCGGCGCAATAAACGATATGCCGGGGCTTAAAAATATCATCAATGCAGAAAATGTTAGATTTGCAGATGATGCTGTTACAGGATGTCCCTTTACGCTATCTGAGTATCTTAATGGGATCCCCGATAAGGAAGACAATGAAAAAGAGCCTTATGTGGAGAACGAAATGGAATCTCAGGAAAAAACTAAGGAACCTACAGCATATGCAAAGCAGCAATTATTCAATATGGACGGGCAGACACGCTGACTTTAGAGAGGCCGCATTGTGCGGTCTCTTTTCACGCTGCACAGGTTTATCTGTTTCAGTTCGTAATATCCCAATGAGAATAAGAATATTATGCCTTTAGCAACGAAAGGAGCTATCGAAATGAAAGCTAACAGAAACATACAAATGAGAATAATGACCGCTGCTCTCTGTGGATGCTTAGCCGCCACATCAAATATGCCAGTATATGCAGACATTGATACTTCTGGCGGACAGCAGGGAGTTGGCGTTACATTTACGATCACACCACGCGATATGGGGCTGGATACTACAAAGTCGGCTGTACTTGATGCAGATTCATTAAAGGATATCACGGCTACCTATGATGGGGATTCGCGTCATTCATATGAGCCGGATGAGGTTAGGGCCGTAGTGACAGGCCTACGCACAGGAGAAAACCCGGCGGATATTGCAGTAAAGTATTCAATTGATAATGGAATGACTTGGACAGATGTAGTACCGTCTATTACGAATGCAGGTATTCAACCTGTAAAGATTAAGCTTTCCATGGATACATACAATGATTTAATCATTGATACAAATATTGTTATCAATAAGCGTGATGCAGCTATCAGTTTCGACAGTCCTGTATATAACCTAGTCAAGGAAGACTGGAACGGCGCAAATACCGACCTTACAGATCTTTATGACCATGTGACTATGAGCGGATTTGTTGTAGAGCCTACCATTGGAACTGATTTTGAGATCAAGCCTGATACTACAGTTATCACAGATCCGATTTCTACCGCTACGGAATATAATGATGGGCTTGTTATCACATATCCTAAAGCTGGATCAGCCTATAACTTTGCAAATTACAACGTTACAACAGACACAGCAGCTGTATACTTCCTGTCATATAAAATGGGCGTGCTTGAAAGAGACCTGAGTGTATCATCTCACAGGAAAGAATATGATGGTGTTGAGGAAGACGGAATCACTTTTGAAGCAAGATCCGATGAGGCAGCACAGTATCTTCGGGAGGCAACAATTGAGTTCTCTGTAGATGGAGGTGCTTGGACAACATCTGTACCCAAGATAAAAAATGTTGGAGATAACAGCGTAATTACAAGGATCACCATTTCAGGCGAGACACTTGTATGGGGTGCAGGCGTACCTCAGACAATTGGTGTCTGGGCCAAGAGCCTTATCCTTGTACCTGACAGTGTGACCGTAGAAGAAAGTGAAACAGCTCCTTCAACATATACCTATAAGACCTATACATCAAATATGGCAGGTGATGAGTTTGAAGATGGTGCTGCCGATGGCGAAACACTTACAGCTACGTTTGCAAACTCCCACCAGGGTGAGACAGGAACTGGCACATGGGATGGAGCAATCGTAATCTCCGGTACAGCAACAGTTGCTGATGGGAGCGGAACAGATACGACATCAAACTATACATTTACATACAGAACAGCAACCTATAAGCGTATAAATACAAAATATGAGGCACTTAAGAATTCAATGGCAGTCACTCCTTATAATCATGCTTATGACGGGGCATCACATGATGCAGTTACTGTTACCGGTGATTATATTGAAGAGGCTACAGTTACATATTCAACAGACGGCGGCACAACATGGACGGCCACAAAACCATCTGTTAAGGATGTAGCTGACTCTGGTCAGGTCCAGGTAAAGGCTGTTATGGGTTCGCAGGAGCCTATCATCAAGACAGTAAATGCCGTAGTTTCTCAGAAATCTGTTACTGTAGCAGCAAACAAGGCAGAAAAAGAAGAGGATGCGACAACATATCCTACATACAAAGCCACAGTAACGGGCGTGGTTACAGGACAGATCTATACATATACGATTACAAATACAAAGGAATCCGAGATGGCTGTAAATAAATACACTGGAGCCATTGTTGTTTCAGACCTTGTTGTTAAGGATGCCGGCGGAAACACTACTACTTCCAACTACAATATCCGCTATGTAGCAGGCGACTATGAGATCACAAACGGTGAGTTCAAAGACTTGCAGGCAAAGTTCAAAGTTACCGGATATACAGGAACATATGACGGCAAGAGCCATGGACTTACAATATCAGGCACGACAGAGCATACAAACCTCATCTATTCAACAGATGCGGGCAATGTATGGGTGACAGAAGCTCCTACTGTAAAGGATGTCGAGGATTCAACAACAGTATATGTTAGAGCCTATGTAGGAACTGATACTACAAAATATGTTACTAAGAAGGTTAATCTCAAGGTCTCAAAGAGATCTGCAAAGATTACCGTAAATGCAGCTTCAAAGAAGCAGGGCGAGAAGGATCCTGATTTCAGCGCAACGGTATCAGGTATCGTTGCTGGCGAAAGCTTTAAGTACCATATTGAAAGAACTGATGATTCTGACTCTGTAGGAACGCATACAATTAAGGCAGTGCTCGATGAAGAGTATCCTAACTATCAGATAACTCTTAAGAGTGCTTATCTCACAATAAAGCAGTCGGATTCATCTAAAAACGTATCAACTATCAGGGTAAGTGGTTATTCCGGTCCATATGACGGCACGGCACATACCGTTGATGTAAATATTGCTTCAACAGACGGTATAAGGATCGAATATTCAACAGATGGCGGAAGTAGTTGGTCAGAGTCAAAGCCATATATCACTGATGTTGCTGATTCAACATCAGTACAGGTAAGGGCTTCTGATGGAACAACTTCAAAAACAGTATCAACTGCCATCCAGATTAAGCGTGCAAAGGCTACAGTTACTGTAGAAGATGTAACCATAAATCTGGGTGAGAGCCTTCCGGAGTTTACAGCAACAGCTGACGGCCTGATCGGAGCTGATACACTGGATTATACTATCGAGGCTGATCCAGTATCTAAGGCAGGTACATACAGAAATTACATAAAGCTTACGCTTAACAGGGAATATCCAAACTATCAGATAACTATTAAGAACGGCACGCTTACAGTCCTTAAGGACGGAGCCCCGACAATTGATGATTTTGGTAACGATGACCTTTCTGACAGGAGAGGAAATATAAATCTTATCTCAGACGGATACACTCTTATCGATGAACCTGAAGAAGAGATCATCATGATCGCTAAGTTCGATGCTGTAGAGGATACGGCATTTGATGAAAAAACATCAACAACTAAGCCGGCAGATGATAAACAGCCTATTGATGATAAGAAGCCTACCAAAGCCGGCGATGCAGCACCATATATCATCGGAGCTATTGTTACTGGTGCTATTGCAGTTGGAATGGGAGTAACTGGTGGATTTTCGGCACTTTGGCTCCTGCTTCTAGGACTTCTTTTCAAGAAAAAGAGAAAGCATTGGAACGGCCTGCTTACCTACACATCTAACTGGGCTGTCAAGGTAAAAGGCACTACAGACGGTGTTGAAGATATGCAGGACATCCTTAATAAGGGTGTTACTGTAGATGAACTCAGAACTCTTATGGCG
This sequence comes from uncultured Butyrivibrio sp., assembly GCF_947169445.1. Taxonomy (GTDB): domain Bacteria; phylum Bacillota; class Clostridia; order Lachnospirales; family Lachnospiraceae; genus Butyrivibrio. Next base: position 113,886 of record NZ_CAMVPU010000004.1, read on the forward strand.
GATTCCGGGGTAGAGACCATTCTTCCAGCCAATACCAAGATGAGCATTGATATCGAAGGTGTTGAGAATGAATTCGAGGCTGATGAGGAAGTATTCTACAATGAGCTAGCAGGAAAGAGTGGACATGCAATAGTTACATTCTTCAACGGAGCTGCAAAGCTTTCATTTACAGTAACAATGGATCTTCACTAAATATTGACCTTATAGGGGACTGTCAGAAAATGGCAGCCCTTTATAATGCCCAAAGATAAAGAGTCTGATAGGCGGCGCGGCTTTAAGTCGTAATATCCATACAGATAAGGAAATTAATATGTTTCAAGAGAAAGGACCAAAGGCAATGAAACTAAAGAAAACACTTGCAATAATCTTAAGTTCAGCTCTTGCTGCCACTTGCATACCTCACGGGGTAATGGCAATGGATAATGCAGCGGAGCTTATTTCCGTTGAGGAAGAGTCTACAGAAAAAGAGCAGGATGTCGATGAAGATGCCGTGATTATTGTGACCGAAGATTCGGCAGAGTTAGTGGAAAAGGTAGATGAACCTACCAAGGCAGATACAAAAGAAGACTCTGAGCAGGAAGAGGAATTATCTGAAGATAAGCCCGCTTCAGACATGGAAATTGGTGATTCCAAATCTACTTCTGATGAAAAGAAAGATGAGATGGCAGAAGATGCGGCTGACAAGGAAACAGAGGAAAAGACCGCAGAGCCAGATGCAGAAAGCAAAGAAGACCGTGTTGAAGAAGAGCTGATGGTTGAGCTTTTAGAGATGCCATCAGAGCAGGCTGATTATATAGAAGAAAATTATGGCGACAAAGTTCTTGATATGTATGATATCTGTGTGCCTGAAGACACAGAGTTTCCTGTAACAATCAGCTTTGATGCTGATGTAGTTGATGATCAGGAAGTTATGCTGTATCACTTTACAGGATCCGACTGGGAAGAGATCGTTCCCGATGAGGTTGATGATGGTAAGATTACAGCAACATTTAACAGCCTTTCACCAGTTGCCGTTGTTGATATGACAGATGAGCCTGTTGAATACACCTTTACATATGCAGTTATGGAAGGATGTGAGGAGATGGGAAGCGTCTCTGCATATATCGATGTTGTTACATCTCTTGAGGATACTAAGACAATTACTGCAGAGCCGGCAGAAAACTATGATTTTACCGGCTGGTTTATCCTCGGGGAAGATGGAGAGTTCACCCTGGTATCTGAAGAAGCTGATATGATTCCTGATGAGCTTTCTGATAAAACATTCTACGCCGCATTTGAGCGAGGATATGACGATCAGGAGCTTTCAGTAGAGGCAGATGGTCACAGGATTACAGCCACTGGTTATATGCCAAAAGGAGCTGTTCTTTCTGCAGAGAAAATCAACTATACAGAGTCTTATGAAGAGCTTATAAACGAAGAAACCGGTGAGACAGATACAAAGTTTGTTGTATATGATGCTTTCGATATTACCATCACTGTAGATGGCGATGTATGGCAGCCAATTGATGATGAAACTTCTGTAAAGATTGAGATCAGTGGTATCGAGATTCCAGAAGAAAATGACGCCGAGGCAATAGATATCCAGGTGCATAGGATAGCTGATGATGAGAGCGAAGCAACGGAATTGGAAGCCACTATTGAGGAAGATACAGTTACATTTGAAACAGAGCATTTTACAGTTTTTACTATTGGAAGCAATACCTATGACTCCGTAAATGCCACAGATAGCTGGGACCTTTCTAAAGACCAGGATGGCAGCATCATGGCTTATTTCTTCGAAGATGAGAAAAAACTTGTTATTACCGGCTCTGGGCAAATGAAAGACTTCTGGTTTTCATCTCCTTTTTCATCGGCAGTTAGTAATAAAGATGTTACGGTAGAGTGGGTGGATGCAGACGGCATTACAAATATTGGTGGGAGCTTGTTTTACAGCAAAAAATGTACAATAACAAGTCTGCCAAGCAGTATCACAAGTATTGATCACTATGCATTTGATAATTGCAAAAACTGTGTCATAACTGAGATTCCGGAAAGCGTAGAGACAATTGGTGACTATGCCTTTTGCGGCACCGGCATTACAACGCTTACAATACATGGTAACTGTAAGACAATTGGAACATGGGCGTTTCAGACATGTTATTTAGAATCACTTACCTTAGAAGAAGGCATTGAATCTATTGGGGATTCCGCATTTAATGCTAACCGATCTGAAGGCTGGCTTGGAATGACAGAACTTGTTATTCCTGACAGTGTGACCACAATTAGTAATGGGGCTTTTGGCTATAACAGAGGCATTACCAAGATTAGCGGTGGTAATGGTATTACATCTCTTGGTACAAATGTGTTTGTTGTAGGTCAGTTCGCAACCACTGTAAACACAACTCTTATTACAGATAATGATGTATTAAAAGACTATGACTGGGTAGGCGATAAAAGAATCGTTTCAATCCCAAAGATCATAACAATAGATGGAACTGATTACGATGTAACAGATGCACAGGGCTGGGATATAAGCTATGTTGGGAACGGCGGGTTGATGGCATATTATCTTGAAGATGATAATATCCTTATCATTTCCGGTGCTGGTTCTATGAAAGACTATGTATATAATAGCTCTTTTGGTGGAGAGACAAGTCCTATCAAAGACCTTACAGGGTATTCTGTTCTTTGGGATGACAAAGGTATTTACGATATCGGAGACTATTTCTTTGCTGCTTATGAATATGATGTAGATAATACAATGACCATAGATAGCCTGCCATCTGGTATCGTGAATATTGGACAGCATGCTTTTGCTGGATGCGTTAACTTTAATCTTGAAATCCCTGATACTGTTACTGATATTGGACTGTATGCTTTTGCGGACTGTTCAGCTCTTACAATTGATCATCTCCCAGATGGGCTTACAAATCTTGGCAGCCAGGCATTTACAAGATGTGACAGCATTACAAGCATGACGTTGCCAGCAAACATTACGACGGTTCCATATATGCTGTTCCAGCACTGCCAAAATCTTGAAACAGTAACCTTGGCGAACGGAACTACAGAGATTGAAGGTTTTGCGTTCTCATATTGTGAAAAGCTTCAGACTGTAAATAATATGGATCAGTTAGAAGAGATCGGTGACAGCACATTTAGAGGCTGTGCTTCATTGCAGATTTCTGAACTTCCAGCAACACTGACTTCGCTAGGTGAATATGCTTTTTCAGGATGTACAAGCATTACAGAAATGGATCTTTCCTCTGCGACCGGATTAAGCAGTATTCCTGCAGGAGTGCTCTCAGGCTGTACTGGGCTTGAAAACGTTATATTTCAAGCTAACATAACAACCATTGGAGAAAGTTCGTTCAGAAACTGCACAAACCTTGCTTTGATGAGTTTACCAGATAGCCTGACAAGTATTGGCAATTCTGCTTTTTATAGTTGTGAAGCACTAGCTTTAACAAGCTTTCCGGATGGGCTTACTAGCATTGATGAGTACGCTTTTAACAGTTGTAATGGCCTGACACAGGTAGATCTTTCCAACTGTACAGCTCTTACTAATATTGGCAGTAATGCATTTCAACATTGTCAAAACCTTAAAAAGATCAGTCTGTCAGGGTTAACAGCTGTCACCGTTGGGGATGATGCATTTGCATACTGCGGAACAGCAAATGAAGGCGAACTTGTTATTGATCTTTCGGGATGTACAGGCATTGTGGATTTGTCGATAATACGCAGCTCCTATACAGCAAAAAGTATAGATATAAGTGGTACATCCATTACAGTTATTCCAAACAGCATATTTGGATATAACTGGTACTGGCTTGAGAGCGTAGAGCTTCCAGATGGCTTACAGAGTATCGGAGATCACTCTTTTTATAACTGTACAGCCCTTGCAGAGATAAATTTTGAAGATCTTACTGCGCTGGAAGAGATAGGTCCAAGCGCCTTTGCTCAGTGCTATCTTTTTGAGACACTCGATTTATCAAATTGCACAAATCTCACTATAGGACAGAAAGCATTTGAAGATGAGTATAGACTTACGTCCTTGACTTTGCCAGCTGGAGTAACTGTTGGATCACAGACTTTTGCCGATTGCTACAATCTTTCTGAAATAGCAGCAACTGGTACAGGAACAATAGCTGAGGATTCATTTGGACTTATGGGACATGTCAATTCTGATATGAATCCACATGCTAATTACTTCCTTGATGGCTCATACCATTCAGTAGTTCTTCCAGTAAATACAACACTTACTGGAGATGCAGACTGGTTTGATACTCATGATTTTAAAGCTAATAGAAGGCTTGTCGGTGATTATACAATTACCCTTCCAATGAGTATTGATCTTACATATGATGGTACGGGTTCATGGGATATTGGATATGAAGTGGAGAATAATACAAATGACTGGCCTGTTACTGTAAGACCAAGGGATACCAATAATGTCTCAGTGAGCTATCTTTCACTCGTCAGCGAGGATAACAGCAGATTACATCTTAGTTTCCCAAGCGACTGGTTTGACGGTACAAGTTATGATACAGGCGATAATGAAGGAACGCTTACATTATCTACCAACCAGACATTCACACAAGAAAAGACCTATACAGGATCACTTACATTCCAGGCGGGAATTTATGTAGATTAACAGTTTATAGCCCTTGCTGATAACTTGGCAGGGGTTTTCTGTTGTCTAAAATAGTACAAGCTATATACTGCCTCACTAAATTATACAAGCTATATGCTGCCTCAAATTGCACAGATTATATGGTGCCTAAATTTGCACAGGCTTTGCCTTGTCAGTTCGTAATATTCATAGAGAACAAAACCTTTTGAAAGGATGTAAACATGTTGAATTCAAGTTTATTGTCAATTTTGGCAACGGGAGTAGTCGAAACAGAAGCAGTGAAAGGTACAGGGCAATTTGACAGACTGGTTTACTGGATCGAGACTTCTGATCTGTTTAAGAAATACATATCGACTTGGGCAGCCCCGCTTAACAACGCTTCATTTGATGCGGTGCTGCTTATTGTTCTGTTTTTTATCCTTATCTGGACTGTATATGGAATCATCATGAATATCATTTACCATCGCAAGGTAAAAGCTGATCAGGAACGCATCCGCAGAGAACGTGATGAGTATATGAAATGGCTTAAGGAAAGTGGCGCAGCTGGGGCTCCGGTAATGTCATTTGATGAATGGCGGGCAAGAAAAGATTCTGAAGGCAAGCAACTTACACCCGAACAAAAAGCAGTTGTTGAAAACTACAATGCGGTCAAGGATGAAGTTAAAGATACAGCCATCGGAAAGCTTAATAACATTACCCGGACTCTTAAGGAACGAAAAGAAGACAGGGATCTCGATAAAGAGCTTGATATGCGCGAAAAGGAAGAGGCTGCCCGAAAGAAAGCCCAGGAAGAGGAAGAAAAGAGGCTTGCAGCACTTAAAGAGGAGCCTAAACAGGAGACACAGACGATTGAGCAGGCAATGATGCCAAAGCCTGTTGTTACTCAGGCAGATGCTATCAGGCAGAAGTATTCAAATGAGCACGCAGCTACAGAGCTTGTAGATATCCCAGAAGAGAAGCAGGTATCTATAGCTGAAAGCTCAATTGTAAAGGAAGTAGAAGTGCCCCAAAGGGTTTCTTCTGAGGCACCAGCTGAAAAGGTGGATGTTCAGAAGCTCCTTGAGGAAAAGACAGCGGAGACTGGTTCTGATAATTCCGGCATGCAGCCCGGGTTTGCAAATATAATTGATAATCTCAAAGCCAAGAAAGCACAGGAAGAAAAGGCAAGGGCAATTGAGAATGCGGCCCAGGAAGCAACCGAACAGAACCTTAAAAAGCTTCAGGCTGAACTTGAAGGAGCGATTACAGCTGATAAAACAGCTGTAAAAACAGAAAACAGCGCATCGAAAGAGGATAAAGAACTTTCGGCAGCTATGCAGGCGGCTTTAAGAGCAAGGGAAAAAGAAAGATTGAAGATGGAAAGGAGACACAAATAATGGCAATTACAAAATTTCAGAGAGAACTTATCAGAGACACTATCAAGGAGAACAAGACTGTTAATGCACATGAGCTCGTATACCTGGTATCAGACCAGCTTGTAGACCGCTATGAGGATGAATACCTGGAGAGCCAGCTTAAAAAGGTAGGGCTTGAAACAACAAAGCATATCCGCACTGCTGTTGATGAGTATCTGGCAAAACATAAGAAACAGCTTGAAAAAGAGGGCTTAATGTATGGATCTGCAGGAGCTGCTAAATAATAGGAATACTGTCATAGAGGAGATCTTTAATAAAAAGAATGAGACCAGAGCCTTTTTGCACGCAGTATCATCCCTGTGGCGTCACTCCCCTGACAATATCCTTATCATTTATTCTCAGAATAAGGGCGCGTCATGCGTTGCTGGGCGGAAAGCATTTGAAAATCTTGGGTTTAAGGTACGGGCGGGCGAAAGGCCAGTATATATATTGAACACTGTAGTAAGATGTACCGACCCCGGCAGGTATGTTTATGATGACGCGGGCGAAAGCATAATGCTCAAAGAAGGTGTACCGCAGTATTATCCCGAACCGGTCTATGAATCGGAATACTCAGCTGTGCCAGCCTTTGATATCAGTCAGCTTGAAGGGCAGGTCGAGGTAACACAAGAAGGAAGACCTGATGTAGACAAGCTCTGCGAAAATGCGGGCGTGCCCATAATGGAATGTGACAGGTTTCCGGCAGAATGGAACTATTACAATTCTTATTATGATGAGGGCGATAAAAAGATAATGCTCCTAAAATCTGCCAAGAATGACGCGCGGGTATCTGCTGTTATCAGGGCATATATCCAGTTCACTATGTCAGGAGATAACATGCAGGACATTACACCCGGGACGAAGGATGTGCATGAGATAAAAAGCCGTGAAAACGCGGCAGAACTTATCTGCTACTGTATAGAAGCTCATTATGGTATCAAACCGACAGCTAAGAATGTCAGCCTGATCATGCAGAATGCCAGGGAAGACCTGCCGGAATTTGTAGACAGGTATGAGTTCTTATCCGATGTTTGTCTGTATGTTCAGAGGATCCTCCAGGATCTTGAAGGATACCCACTGACGGTTGAAGAGACCAATATACTCAACTGTCTTATGACAACTGATGACCCGAACCTGCTCCTTGCTACTTACATGAGAATGGACAATCAGGAAAAAGTGGAAGACAGGATAAAGGCAGTAATAGCACGGGTATTTGAACAGCTCATCGGGCCCGTCAGTGAATCGGAACTGACAGCCATCTATGAAGACAGGATCCATAAACAGATATTCACATATCCGCCGTATATGATAAATGTAGACCCGCCGGTACTCTCAAAGACCGGCACAACCAGGACAAGCATCTTCAGCTTAAACGGGATGCTGCAGGCTGGAATAATAGAAAGGTAGGTTTATTTATGAAAGCACAAGAGGTTTTTAAGGCAGCCTGCGGCAAGGACATCCTTGACGAAAACAAGGCTGTTGTAAAGGTTCAGACAGAATATATCGGAAGAAATGACCTGGAACAGACAGAAGTAGACAGCCTTGATATGGATAATCCGATAGTCGAGATCCATCAGAACGCAAGGCTTACGCTGGTAAATCTTATATTTGAGGATACTGACGATACGGATCTTCTTTACCTGTCAGATATGGTAAAGAAATTCCAGACATCGGCAAATTCCATGGATGACGAGAAGACCCCCGGAATATCATTAACAATCATGCCAAAGGAGATCGAGGGCAGCTTTATCCATGGGGTATCCGGGATTGCCCTTTTGCAGGCAAGCAGGGTGAAGACAGGCTTTGATACAGTATCTTTTGTATTTACAAATGACTGTATTCATGCCTATATGCTGGATGCGGATAAAATCGAGGACGAAGTAGAGGATTGAGAAGCGGAAGCGTCTCTGATAAAATCTTTTTGTGGGGAATATTAAGCCATAAGGAGTACAGATGATGCCGGTTACAATAATCCGTGGGAATATCTTCAAGATCGAATGTGACGCTGTTATAAGTCCAAATAACGGGCGGGCAATTAGTAATATTATAAATATTGATATTTCTAATTCTGCTACTGCAGAAGACGTTGGAAACTGGTACAAGAAGTCTTTTCTTATGGCCAGGCAACGCGATCTACAAACTATAGCTCTTCCGGTGATCTGCCCGGATGGGAGCGGCTTATCCCAGGAAGAATGCGTAAGGATTGTTCTTGATGAAGCTGCCGGCAACCTGCGGCGCGGTACGCGGGCATATCTGGTCATACCGCCGGACGAAAACAGGAATACAGCAGGAGAGCTTGATAAGTATATCAGTAAAAAGTATATCCATCAGGAACTGCCTTATGGTGCTTTAGAAGCGGCGTCTGACCAGTCAATCCCTGGGATCAAGAAGGCTCCGAAGTTTGAAGGTTTTAAAAACCGTTTCAGAAGAAAGGAAAATGCTCAGGCTCCAACCTGCAGTGTTGAACACACTTATATAGCTGATGAAGAACCTTTCAATGATCTTGCTGACAGGCTTGACGATCGCATAGGGCATATGTCGGATTCTTTCTCCGAATACCTGATGTATCTTATCTCAAGTAAAGACAAAACTGCTTCAGAAGTATATAAAAAGGCCATCATTGATAAAAAGCTGTTTTCAAAGATAAAGAATAACCCAAACTACCATCCTAATAAGATGACAGCAATGTGTCTGTGCATCGGAGCAGAGCTTAACATGGATGAAGCAAGAGATCTTCTTTCCAGGGCAGGATATGCGCTTTCGCCCTGCGACAAGACTGATGTTATCTTCTCATTCTTTATAGAAAATGAAATATATGACATGATCGAACTGGACATACAGCTTGAAGAGCATGGACTAAAATGCCTTATATCATGACTTTCTTAGGGTCGCCGCTACGGCGACCTTATTTTTATCTCTGGATGGTAAACTGACATCAACAAATAACCAGCCGGCCAGAAGATAAGAAAGAGAGGACAAAAGTCATGAAAAATAACGCAACAGAGATTGTTTATATCCTAGACAGATCAGGGTCCATGAGAGGGCTTGAAGCAGATACCATAGGCGGTTTTAATTCCATGATGAACAAACAGAAAGAAACCGGCGAAAATGCCATTGTTACTACAGTGCTGTTTGACGATGCCTATGAAGTTCTGCATGACAGGGTATCCCTTGAATCTGTGGGAGAAATGACAGAGAAGCAGTACTACGTCAGGGGATGCACGGCGCTTCTTGATGCTGTAGGCGAAACAATCCATCATATTGTAGCTATTCACAAGAGCACTCCTAAAGAGGAACTTCCTAAAAAAACTATATTTATCATCACCACAGATGGTATGGAGAATGCAAGCGTAAAATATTCATACGACAAGGTAAAGAAAATGGTCAAAAAGCAGCAGAACAAGCGCGGCTGGGAATTTGTCTTTATCGGTGCGAATATTGATTCTTATGCAGAATCTGAAAAGCTTGGAGTTAAAAAGAACAGGACGGTCAACTATGTACATGATGAAGTGGGAACAAAAAAGGTATATGCCGGCGTGACTCATATGCTATGCAATGCAATGCGGGCTGATGATGACTGTGAATACACATGCCTTGATACTTCTAACTGGGCAAATGGTATCAAGGATGATTTTAAACAGCGCGGAAGAAGGAGCTGTACATGAAATCTTTATACAAAGTTTACGATTTGACAATAATAGAATCTGGTAAGAACTGATATACTGATTAATGCCAAATGGCAGATTGAGCTACATATGAGAGGATGATGAATATGAGAAGATACCGGTTATTATCGTTGATTATTGCAACTTTAATGCTGCTGCTTTACCCAGTAAATGTTTATGCAGCGCCCAAGACCATGAGCGACGGACAGACCTTCGACGCCGAGTTTTATGCAGAAAAATATCCAGATGTTAAGGCTGCATATGGAAATGATGAAGCAAAGCTGTATGAGCATTATCTCAGCTTTGGTAAGGCTGAAGGAAGGCTCCCGTATGCCGCTGCTGCGGGTGATACTGCGCCCAAGACCAATGATCTTGTGATAGGAAACATTGATGAAACCGCTGAAAAACAGGCGGAGATGCAGGCTGGATATAACGCGTTGCCTCAGAATGTGAAAAACTTTTACAATAATAAAAACATAAAGATATATGCAGCAACAAGGGATTATATAGGGACAGTCAATACCAGAAAGAGTCTTGGATATACTTCAATGACCTGGAGTGACAGTGGAAATCTTCTCGAAGCAAATGTATATGTATGTGGAAGCGCGAACTCATTTATGCCGCCCAGATATACAATGTATCATGAACTGGGGCATATACTGGATTACGGAAAACGTTATTCCTCCAATTGGGATGGCTGGACCGAGATGCAGCCATACAGCCCAACACAGGTATATAGTGCCGGAGAGGCTTTTGCAGAGGCTTTTGCGGGATACTTTGAAAGACCTGAGAAGCTGAAAAAGACAGCACCTAATGCCTATACATATATCGAAAATATCATTGTGAATATGAAATAAATTCACAGGTTATGGCATCATAACTAAATTGAATAGCGATCTAAATTACTGTAAAATTGGAGTTGGAGTTGTTTTCTGCCGAAAGCGGATATGCCAACTTCAATTTTGTATTTTAGGGAGAAAATATGGCAAAGGTTCAGTCAGAATATGATGTTGAGATAAAATTTATCGAGCGCCTTGGTTTGATCGGTTATGACTATGTGGAGCTTAAGAATTACGATGATGTCATAGCCAATTTTAAGACGCAGTTCGAGAAGGTCAATGCAGAAAAGATCACTGCCGAGAAAGGTGAGAGTACGCTTTCAAAAACAGAGTTCGACAGGGTTATGAACCACATAGACAATAAGAGTGTTTATGAATCTGCTAAGGTGCTACGCGATCAGTATGTTCTGCAGTTGGATAATGGCAACAGTGTTTACCTTGATTTCTTCAGCTTTGACACAGACAGGAATATATATCAGGTATCTCACCAGATAACCATGGATCCGGCGCATAAAGATGATGTTTCATATAAGAACCGCTATGATGTTACTATTCTAATCAACGGACTTCCATTAATACAGATAGAGTTAAAACGCCCTGGTGTTGAGATAAACGAAGCGATCAATCAGATAAACAGGTACCGGAAATTTTCATTTAAAGGACTATTTAGATATCTACAGCTCTTTGTTGTCTCCAATTCTGTCCAGACCAAGTATTTCTGCAATGAAAATGAGATGGAGAACGGAGAGTATAACCCAATACTTAAATCGCTTGTGTTCTTCTGGACAGATGAAGCAAATAAGCGTATCAACACACTTGAAGAGTTCACTGCGGAGTTCTTCCGCAAGGCTGCTATCACTGAAATGATAGATAAATATATGGTTATCAAATCTACCGAGCCTGTGCTTATGGTAATGCGCCCATATCAGATTTATGCAGTTAAAGCTGCTAAGAAACGCGTGCTTGAAGCTAAGCAGGATGGGTATGTTTTTGCCTGCACTGGCTCCGGGAAAACTCTGACATCATTTAAGTTGGCGCAGCTACTTCGTGATGAACCTTCTATAGATAAGGTTATTTTCCTTATCGACAGGAAAGACCTTGATGATCAGGCTATAGATGAATACAACAGCTTCGAGAAGGACTGTGTTGATAATTCCACCTCTACAGGGGTGCTTGTAAAACAGCTTCAAGAATCAGACAGGAAGCTCATTGTTACCACGATCCAGAAGATGGCGAATGCTGTTAATGCCAAACACTATGAAAAACTGATGGACAGCTATCGTGACAAGCGGGTTATCTTCATAATAGATGAGTGTCATCGTTCTCAGTTTGGGAAGATGCATGCTGACATAGACAAGCATTTTACAAAGGCCAATTATATCGGCTTTACCGGCACGCCTATTTTTGAGGCTAATAAAGGCGCAAACAAGCGTACAACCGCTGATCTGTTCTATGCAGGGATAAAGCCTGATGGAACAAAGCGTGATTCATGCCTGCATAAATATATGATCAAGGATGCCATTGCCGATGGTAATGTTCTCAGGTTTTCTGTTGAATACCAGCGCACTATCTTTGCCAAAAATCTCCTGATTAAGGGTGTCGATGCTGACCAGATAGATGATCCTGAGTATTGCAGGAGACATAATATCGACATTGATAACCTCTATCATGATGATGAGAGAATACACAATATCGCCGCGCATATATTTGAGCACCACGAGCAGCATGTACATCCGCAGGGGACAGATATCTATACTTCGATCTTTGCGGTGGATTCTATAAAGACGCTGGGTAAATACTACGAAGAGTTTAAGAAGCTTAATGAAGCCCAGGATGAAGGCGGGCGGTATAAAGTTGCAGCCATTTTCAGTTATGGGGCAAATGAGGACATGGACGAGCCGGGCGACGAGCATTCATCCGAACTTCTTGAGCGCTGCATGGACGATTACAACAAGATGTTTGACACCGATTATGACCTTGATAACTTTGACGGCTACAGGAAGGACATATCAAAAAGGCTTAAGCAGAAGAATCTTCCGCAGGTAGACATCCTGCTTGTAGTCAATATGATGCTTACAGGCTTTGATGCAAAGCCGCTTAATACGCTTTACCTTGATAAGAACCTTATCTGGCATTCCCTTGTACAGGCATATAGCCGCACAAACCGTGTTGATAAGAAGACAAAGCAGTTCGGGCAGGTCATTACTTACAGAAATATCAAGAAATGGCAGGATGATGCTTTAAGGCTGTTTTCCGGAGATGGTGATCCTAATGAGTATCTATTGCAGAGCTATGAGTATTATGTACAGAAATGGATTGACCAGGATCCAATCCTCAGAAAGATAACACCTACGGTTGATGAGGCAGGACAGCTTAAGAATGAAGATGAAATCCGCATGTTCATCATTGCTTTTAGGACAATGGTCGGGACACTGGCAACGCTTAAGACCTTTTCAAAGTTTGACTGGGCAGACCTGGCCGTAGTCATGGATGAAGATGAGTATGAAGGTTATAAGTCCTGGTATATGTATTACAAGGATCAGACGATAAAACCAGATCCTAAAGTCCCAGTTCCTGTTGATGTGGATTTTGACATCGAACTTGTGCGTACGGACAGGATAAATGTTGTTTATATCCTGAACCTCCTTAAATCAGCCCATAAACGAAGTAGCAAGGAAGACGACCTTGAAAAAGATCTTGACCTTATCCTTCGTGAAATAGAGCGTTCTGATAACGAGACTCTGCGCGCTAAGAAAGATATCATGACAGCATTTATCAAGACCAGGTTCTATGATCTACCGGAAGACGCTGATATCCAGGCTGCGTATGAGGAATTTGAGAAGGAACAGCAGCGGGCAGAGATAGAATCGTTTGCCAGTGAAAATGGGATCGACTACGTTGTCGTAAATGACATAATGACGGAGTATATTTTCAGCGGGAGCATTTCTGATGAGTCCATAAGGAAAAGACTTGTGGCATACAAGCTGGGGCTTCTGAAGCTGACAAAACTGACCGGGGGCATAAAACAATTTGTCACAGATACATACAGAAAATTTAAGGCGGAGGGTGAATAATGGCCATAAATACAGATAAAGTACAACAGCAGGCGGCAGACTTGTCTGGGCAGCTATGGGCTATTGCCAATGACCTGCGTGGCGGCATGGACGCTAATGAGTTCAGAAATTATATTTTAGGAACAATCTTTTACCGGTATCTATCCGAAAGAACTGAGCAGTATATGCAGGAGATACTTCAGGAAGATAATCTTACATATGAAGAAGCTTTTGCGAATGCGGATTTTAAACCCATTGTTGAGCAGTGGAGCATCGATCATCTGGGATATATCATAAAGCCTGAAAATCTCTTCAGGGAACTTAACCGGAAGATAATTAAGCCCGTGGGGGATGGAGACAAGTTCTCTGTAGAAGACTATGAGCGTGCGGTCAAAGAACTTACAGGATCTACACTGGGTCATCAGTCAGAGGCAGCTTTTGCCGGGCTCTTCGATGATATGCGCCTGCAGGACACAAGACTTGGCGATACTGTTTCTGAAAGAACAGACAAGATAGGTAAAGTTATCTCCAAGATTGCAGAGATTGATATGGAATTAAACGACCAGGAATTTGATGTTCTTGGCACTGCATATATGATTCTTATAGGCCTGTTTCAGAGCGGTGCGGGCAAGAAAGGCGGCGAGTTCTTTACGCCAGTCGGACCAAGTACTCTATGCGCGACACTTGCCACAGTAGGGTTAGATGAAGCTAAAACAGTCGGTGATTGTACATGCGGTTCGGGATCCATGCTACTGGACGTAAGAAAGCATCTGACAACTGGGCGTGTAGGACATTATTATGGACAGGAGAATAATCCCACAACCTATAACTTATGTCGCATGAACATGCTCATGCATGGTGTTGATTATCAGAATTTCAGCATTAATAAAGGTGATACTCTAACAAATGACATGTATGGTGATGATCTTAAGCTTACTGTACAGGTTTGCAATCCACCTTACAGCTTGAAATGGGATTCTAATCCTAAGTATCTTGATGATCCGAGATATTCAGGAGTCGGGAAACTTGCTCCTAAATCACATGCTGATTTAGCTTTTTTAATGCATATGATTTATCACATGGATGAATCAGATGGGCGCGTTGCTGTACTTCTTCCCCATGGTGTTCTCTTTAGAGGAGGTGCTGAGGAAGATATAAGGAAGTACCTTATACTGACTCTTGACAGGCTTGATGCTGTTATTGGTCTTCCTGCTAACCTTTTCCACGGAACATCTATTCCTGTATGTATCCTTGTGCTAAAGAGCAAGAGAAATGGAAATAGTAAAAACATCTTGTTCATTGATGCAAGCAAGGATTTCATCAAGGGCAAGAATCAGAACGAGTTGTCTGACGAGCATATCAAGAGGATTGTAGATGCATACGTGGACCGTAAGGACGTCCCGCAGTTTGCTCATGTGGCAGACATGAATGAGATTGAATCTAATGACTTTAACCTTAACATCGCGCGTTATGTAGATACATCCGAAAAAGAGGAGGAAATAGACCTTGAGAGTGTTGGTGCTAATATAGCTTCTATCGACGGTGATATTGCAGCGGTATCAGATGAACTGAAGAAAGCATTTGACGAGCTGAAGCTGCGGTTCCCATTTTGAGAAAGGTATAGACTATGGAAAACATAAAAACACCAAAGCTAAGATTCCCTGGTTTTACTGACGAATGGGAACAGCGTAAGTTGGGTGATATTGGAACAACATACACAGGATTATCGGGAAAATCAAGCGCCGACTTTGGCCATGGTGATGCGAGATTTGTTACATATATGAATGTTTATAGTAACTCAATTGCTGACCCAACTATGGTTCAGCCAGTAGAGATTGATTCCAAACAAAAAGAAGTTCAGGCAGGTGATGTGTTCTTTACAACTTCATCTGAAACTCCTGAAGAAGTTGGCATGTCTTCTGTATTGCTTGAAAAACAGGGCCATTTATATCTTAATAGCTTTTGCTTTGGCTATCGACCAACTATCAAGTTTGACCTTAATTATTTAGCATACATGTTAAGGTCTGAAGCTGTAAGAAAAGACATCATCCTTTTAGCACAAGGGATATCTCGCTACAATATATCTAAAAACAAAATGATGGAAATAGAAGTTCCTATTCCATCTATGCCAGAACAAGAAAAGATTGGGACGTGCTTTAGAAATCTTGATAACCTTATCACTCTTCATCAGCGTAAGTTAGATGGCATCAAGGAATACAAAGAGGGATTGCTCCAGAAGATATTCCCAAATGAAGGTGAGAAAAAGCCTGATCTTAGATTCTCAGGATTTTCAGATGAGTGGAAAGAGTATGAATTAGGGGACATTTATTCTGAGAGAAATGAAAAGGGTAATGATTCTCTACAATTCCTCACAGTATCTATTCACTCTGGCGTATCAGATAAAGAGTTGGATGCAGATGACC
>NZ_CAMVPU010000005.1 GCF_947169445.1 uncultured Butyrivibrio sp.
ATAATGCATAATATTTTTCTTGTAAGAAGGCTTAAGTTCAAGCAGCCAATCCTCTGCTTCTACCAGTGCACTGATAATAGATGTGATTCTAACAGAATATTTAAGTGCATACCGGCTTTCAGCTTCCCATCTTGTATACTCATTTGCATTTTTAACAATCTTCTTAGGAACAGAAATGCCATACTTTAGACAGTGTTCTTTTATAAGCTTATCCAAATCATGGGTATATAATTCCTGAACACCATTAGGTTGATTATTATAGATACAATATTTCAGCATTTTCTCAATTGCCTGCTGAACATGATATGAAGCAAGATTCTTCATATCTTTAAGCCCGTTGTTACTCTCATAATTGTAAATTGCCTGACGAGCCAACACCAAATCAGACAGCGCTTTTGTTAGATATTCCTCATACATTCTTAAAGATAATCTTTCCTTTCGTTAGTATATCTCTTGCAACAAATTCTTTGCTCTTATCCAGTGCAGCCTGAGAATTAAAAGTCAATATATCATAATCCTGATCTTCGCTTATCTTATAGAGCTTTGTTTTGAAGTCATCATATGCCTTTGATCTAAACAACCTTGACCTCGTAACATTACTTACAATAGCAAGGTCTATGTCAGACTTGTTAGTACATCTTTTTTCCAAAGACGAGCCAAACAGGTAAATTGTATCAATCAACTTACACTCTGCTGCTATCTTGATTATTTCTTCAATAATATCCTTCTTTATGTCTGCAACCTCAAAAGAGTCACCAACATTATTCTTCATTGTTACGATATTGCACATGATAACTCCTTTCATCGCAAATTATAACCGGCAGATTATCAAACGAGCATTCGCCTACACATGCCCTAGTTTTCGTATATGCTTTGATACAATTATAATAACAAAAACAGGGTGGTATTTCTACTATGGTAAAATCATGCGAATTTGTTACTGAAACACACAGATTGCGAGTGAACCGTGACGATTTACGTGCTATCATATAATTAAGTATTTCCGGGGAGGTATCTCATGTTTTTCCTTATAAAAAATCAGCTTGAAGAATGCAGTGCGGAGCAGTGCCATGATGCGGCATCACCTTTTGTTGCGGTGCTCACGCCCTCTCAGTGGACTCAGCAAAGTGAAAACTTCGATATGGGAATAGATTTCGACATCAACAGTGAAGAGATTTTCACCACAAAGGCTGAAGTGAACTACGATTCACTGACAGGTACTTTTTATATTCCAACCCAGTCTTCGCGTTCATCTTCGCCCCACGGATTTTCTTTTGTTCTTGATGAAACCGGAATTGTATTCATAGATGAGAGTGATACTGCCCTAACCATTGTTAAAAGAATCCAGAATTACAAGAGATGGAAAAAGCCGTGTCTAGAGCGCTTTTTATATGACTTCTTGGAACTTATCATTCATAACGACCTTAGAATAATGCAGAAATACGAGCTTGAGCTCGATAGTCTGGAAAAAGAGATTATGTCAAATGCTGAGACCGCCCATATGGAGCGCAACAACGAGATTCGCGGTGACATGAGAGATCTGCGAATTCATTATGAGCAGCTTTTAGATTTTGGTCAGGAGCTTGAAGAAAACGAAAACGGATTTTTCAAAGAAGAAAACCTGCGATACTTCCACATGTTTTCCAGCCGTGTTGACAGGCTGTATGATTCAGCCACACACCTTCGTGACTACACCATCCAGCTCAATGACTTGTATCAGTCACAGCTTGATGTCCGTCAGAACAGAATAATGACTGTCCTGACAGTGGTTACAACAATATTCATGCCGCTAACACTAATCGTAGGCTGGTACGGAATGAACTTTAAGTATATGCCTGAGCTGGAATCCAGAATCGGATACCCTGTTGTAATCATATTGAGTATTCTAATTGTTGTAGGAAGTCTGACATTCTTTAAGATAAAGAAGATATTATAACGTAAAAAAAGACTGAAAACCAGGTATTTACTGACTTTCAGTCTTTTTTAATTTCTTGTTACTGGAGCGAGCTGCATGCGAGTAAACAGTAACACCTCATGCCTTCTGCTGCTGGAAAATAGCTTCCTTTCTTGGCTCAAGAGCATGTAATAAGATCATGCCCAGTATGAAGCAGGAAATAACCTCTCCGATACCAACTGTCAGCATAAAGAATGGAAGTGTTCCCTCCATGTGATATACATGGATAAGTACTGGAGGAACAACAAGCACGTTTGCAACAATTGGAGGAATTGGGCAAAGCCACTTCTTCACCATAGATGTGCAGTAATAATCAGGGTTTCCTGGTGCCTTAAATCCATGAGCAATATAATATGTTACAAGTGCTCCTACAAGTGTAGCAAGTGAACCAAAGATTGTGTCAAGAAGCATGCAGCCTGTAAGTGTGTTGGCAATGATGCATCCTACAAACAATCCAGGGATTGCTGCTGGTGTGAAGAAAGGCAGAATAGTGAGTGCCTCTGAAAAACGAACCTGAATCGCATAGTTAGCAAGTCCAAGTGCATTTGCAAGTAGTGTAAGAACTACATAAAGAGCTGCAATAGCCGCAGCCTGGGTGATGAATAATACCTTTTTGTTTTGCATTTTAAATTCTCCTTTAGTTTTGTTTAGTGTCAGGAAGGTCACGAACTGACATTAGTGCAACTTTGGTATATTACCACGTAAAAATTTATTTGTCCACATAAAAAAATAAGGCTGATGCATATACTTGATATTACAAGCATTTCGTGCATCAGCCTCAAATCATTCTAATCTTTATGCAGTTTTCAATAATACATCATCCATACAGCTCTCAAGGATCTGATAGAACCTGGTAGCCTGTTCCTCTCTTGAAGAACCATAAATTCCATCAAACTGTTCATAGAGCATTTCTACAAGCTCTTCCATGCTGTCGGAATAATCAGTATTTCTGTACTTGGCAAACTCACCGCTTCCACTCTTGATGGCTGTCTCAACTGCTGCCTTCAGTCTGCTCTCAGCGTCATTCATAATGCACTCTGCAGATTCATAAATTCTGGCAGCTTCATTAGTATACTCAGACAACTCCTCAAGTCTCTTGGCAACATGAACTGATTCGATCCAGTAGCTGATTATCTCCTCCATAGCTTTTCCTGTGTAACTCATCCCCATTGTACCTCCCATAACCTGTAAATCAACGGATAATAAATAATAATCCACTTCATATTGTATTATAAAAAGAACTAATACACAAGATAATGTATATTTTCTTTAAAGCTTTATAAAGATATCCCAAATAGTTTACACTCTTTTTAGAATATATAGTATATAATTTTCTTATAGCTACTAAATATTGTATTTGCTTTTTGAAAAAGTTGTGGGAGGGGAAAAAATGGAGTACTCGTATTCAAAAGGTCTTTCTATGGTCAGATGTCCAAGAACAATAGATGCAATTAAGCTCCACAACAGATATATTGATCCTAAGGCTTTGGAGATGAGGATAAAAAGCCTTACATCAGTTAGTCTCCTGATTGCAGCAGCAGCTTTGTCGCTATTATTATCGATTATGTAATGAACATTCTCCCCAATGTCCTTACTTTGATACACCTCCATGTTACAGCAAAAGGCATGTGTACACATCCCGGTACACATGCCTTTTGCTATTATATAACTACATTTTTTATTTATATCTTGTAGCTACTCTCTTTTCCTGCTTGCCGTTGTTATTCCAATGATTCAAAAGCGCATCTCCGTTAATACCACATGCTGCTCTTAAATCCGGATAATTGATGTAATAATACCATGCATTAAATTCAAGATTATTTCCCGGATACTGCATAAGTGTTGCTACTGTAGGATCTGATAATGCCGGGTCCATGTTAAGAACATGTACTTCAAGATCAATATAATGATCTGCATTCTTATAAGGATCTTCATTAGGATACAGATAGAAATGGATAATTCCTACAGCCTCATCAGCACCAACATATACTGTGAGTGTATCATTTCCACTTACACACTTACACTGAAGATAAGTTCCCTTACTGGTATGAGTACTTACAGTCCAGTTATACTTAAGCTGCGAAAACATCTGAACTGAATGTGAACTTCCCGCATTGATCCAATAACAGGTTCCGCCTACAAAATCAAATCCATATGGATACTTGTACAGCTTATCGTCCGGATTATAAGACGATGCCTTTACTGTTACGCAGGATAATGAGAAACAAACCGTCATTAACAGAATCATTCCAACCAATTGCTTTACGATTTTTTTCATATACGTTTACCTCACTATTAAAAAGCCAATCGATAGTAATTCATAATCTTCCACTATCTAAATTATAAGCTCCACATATCGGTATTACACATAAATATTCTCTTAAAACAATTAATAAACAGTGAAAAAATAACTGTTGTCGGCTGAGTATTTACTTAGTAAACTTATATATGGTGGATTCACGAAAAATAATGCCGGAATCACCATAGACCTCAGGTCTTTCTTATAATCATAATCACATGGAGGAAACAAAATGGCACAGAACCCAATAGTCACAATCACAATGGAAAATGGAGATGTCATCAAGGCAGAGCTTTATCCTGAAATTGCTCCCAACACAGTTAACAACTTCATTTCTCTTATAAAGAAGAATTTTTACGACGGACTTATTTTCCACAGAGTCATCAACGGCTTTATGCTCCAGGGCGGAGATCCACAGGGAACAGGAATGGGCGGCCCAGGCTACGACATAAAGGGAGAGTTTTCATCAAATGGTTTCAAGAACGATCTCAAGCACACAGAAGGCGTTCTTTCAATGGCCAGATCCATGATGCCTGATTCAGCAGGTTCTCAGTTCTTTATCATGCACAAAAAAGCTCCTCACCTTGATGGCGACTATGCTGCATTCGGTAAGGTTACAGAAGGCATGGAAGTTGTCAATAAGATTGCTGAAGTTGAGACAGACTGGAGCGATCGTCCTACAACTCCTCAGGTTATGAAGACTGTAACAGTTGAAACCTTCGGTGTTGATTATCCGGAACCAGAAAAGGCCTGATTTATAGTAATCCAGGAATATATAGAATACTAAAAAATAAGACGTATAAGTCGGTTAAAATAGTTAACGACTTATACGTCTCTTCTTTTTCCTAAGCCAGATTTTTCAGCTCTTTTCCCAAAACTCACCAGGGCTTATAGCCGCCTCCGCCTTCTCCGCCAAGGCTTCCGCCATCTTCATCACCGGAACCGTACTTATAATACTTATCCAGGTCATCCTGCTCCTGTCTGCGCTCTTCCATAGCATCTTTTTTCTTACGATCAAGCTGATCCTTCTGCTTTTTCTCACGCTCTGACTGGCTTTGATCGTTGTCACTACTCTGGTCCTGATCGTCGTTTGAATTCTGCTCCTGATCTGAATCATCAGAATCGGAATCCCCACTTCCATTTTCAATCTGATCAATAAGCCTTTCTATATCCTCCTTGAGCTGCTGGGCATCATCATCTCTGTGCCCCTGCCCATCTGCGGTAGCCCAATCATTCTCAAGCAGAGTATCCCTTGCCTTGTACAAAACTATCAGCGCAGTATCCACCTTATCCTGGGTAGAAAGATCCGTGTAATCGATACTGTACACCATTGAAAGCGCAAGATTTATCCTGACGCTGCACTCCTTTTGTCCAAAGGGTAAAAGAGATAGCGCCTTAGTAAAATATCCGATGGCGCTGTTATAATCCTGCTGCTCGTAGGCTACATTTCCAAGATTATAATATGGAAGATAACTCTCCGGCGTGTTAAGTGTAAGCAGGCCCTCTTCCTTCTCCGTCAGATACTCACCATATTCATAGGCTTTGACAAAGCTATGGTTATTAATAATCTTTGTCAAAAGAACTACTGACATAATTCCAAGCAAAAGCGCTACGGCAATCATTATATAAACCTTAAGAGGAATCTTTTTCAAATTCATGATCACAGTCTCCCCTTTCTGATAAATATAACTGTTTCAATCAGCAGCATCACTGCCAAAAGAGCTGCATAGTAATAGTAGGTATCCACATACCTCTCAGCTCCGTCCGCTCTTTCAACAACGGTCTGACTCTGCTCTTTTATTATCTCGATCAATCCCGCCAAAGCAGCATTACCATCATTCAGATTCAGATATGTAACTCCAAGATCCTCGGCAATTGACCTGAGGTTCTCCTCATCTATCTTGGAAACCGCATCCTGGCCGGTTTCATAATCATAGATATATCTGTAGTTTTCCTTCATCCTGCCGCCGCTTTCAGTTCCATAGCCCAGCACAGCGCCGGAATCTATGTATCCTGCAAAATCAGCATAGGAAGTATCACTCTTTCTTTCGTTTGTCACCTCGCCATCACTTATATAGAAAACTATGGTCTTTCGGTTTTCTTTTTTATCCGATGACTTCAAAAGAGCTTCAATATCATAGTACGGAGTGGCAAGGTCACTTCCGTAGGCATAGTAGCTTTCAGGAGTTGCCAAGAGATCCACCATATCCGCGATATATTTAAGATCCTGGGTAAAAGGTGACAGAACATGAGAAGTATCATCAAAGGTCACAAGACCAAAATTACTTCCCGCCAGCTCATTTAAAATATAATTAACATCTGCTCTTACGCCCTGCATTCTGGAATTTCTGCCGTTGTAATCCAGCGCCCACATACTGATGGTGCTGTCTATTACAAACAAAACGTCCAGGTTCTTGGCCGCAAATTCATAGCTTGTCTCCACCGTCACCGGTCTAAGGCCGATGATAAATGCCAGAACATATATGATCAAAAGCCTTCCTATGGAAAAAAGCTTATCCAGTACTCTTGTCCTGTTTCTGACTATTATGAAAACGGTAAAAGAAAACAATCCGATAAATGCCAGAAGCATAAGCCCAATTGGAATAATAGGTTGTATTCTCATTTCTGCAGTACCAATCCTGCCAGGCTGGTAAAGGCCAGGCAACAAAACAAAATAATATAAGCATTCCTTGGCATATCCTGTGTCTGTCTGGACATGACCATATTTATCGTCATAACCTCCTGTTTCTGGATATT
This sequence comes from uncultured Butyrivibrio sp., assembly GCF_947169445.1. Lineage (GTDB taxonomy): Bacteria > Bacillota > Clostridia > Lachnospirales > Lachnospiraceae > Butyrivibrio. The sequence goes on from NZ_CAMVPU010000005.1 coordinate 7,011, forward strand.
CTGTACTATCGCAGAAACCGGAAGGCTTGGAGTTCTCACATACAAAAGACCTCCTGTATTTCTGATAGCTTTATCAAGCTCATTTTTGCACTCAGAATACAGATATCTCTCGTCCTTATAGAAATTCTCCTCAGATGGGAAGATTCCAAACACCGTAACCTTGTTCTTTTTACAATAATTTGAAGCTTCCTGAAGGTCCATGATCTCTTTTCCGAAGACATTGAGCTGATTATCAGTGCTCATGATGATAACCCTGGTTCTCTCAGAGTCATTGATATAGGGAAAAGAATAAAGTGCCGTACCAAGGCCCTCACCGATAAGTGAAGAGCCCCTTGAATCATTATTGTATAGGGTTCCCGCATCATAGTAGGCAAGCTCATCCAAAAGGTCATAATACCTTGCCACCACATCGTCAGGCATCTCTGATACATACTCATAATTATCGTAAATGTCCTCATAGAGCTCTTTTTGCAGGACAAAATAATCAGAAAGCTCATCAAGCCTGTCTGCTACATAATCGTAATCATCGGTAAGGGGCACATAGGTAACAGAGGAAGTATTGAAAATGCTCACTCCTATCCTGTCCCCGGCAAGTCCTCTGACCACGCCCTTTAGATAGTCCACAAGCTCCCTGTTCTGCTCATACAGAGAATAAGAAACATCCATACAGATGATAATGTCCCTCTTTTTAACCCCTGTATAAACATCCTGCTTCTTATAAGGCCTTGCCACCAGAACAAGTGACGCTAATACGCTGCCTGCAAGCCCAAGGGCCAGAACAGCCCTCAGAATATTGTATCTTCTGCTGATATCCTTATAAATGTCCGAATTTCTTATCAGAGCGGTATTGGCTGCCCTGATGCCGGTATCAAACCTGTCCTTGCCTTTTCTGCGCAAAAAGAGTGTGATCAAGACCACCAGTGCAAAGACAAGGATTCCGGCAAGAATTACCCAACCATGCATTATCTCCATGACTTCACCACTCCTAACGTTCTATTTAAGGAGGATAAAAAATCTCGTCCCGTACTTCTTATATCTTCGCCAAACTCAGGAATATAGTACTCTTCCATAAGCTTATCCAATGACACAATGCCAATGGCCTTTATCTCACTTTTGGTGTAACTGTCCACATTTATTCCGGTGGTCTCTGCAACAAAGCCTCTTATTTCTATACTAAGACGCTGATATGCATTTCTCATATCTATTGTCTTATTCCTGTACGCATCCGAAAGCGCAGAAAGCCTGTGGATATAATCGTTTTTGATAACAGCCAGTTCTCTTCTGGTGGGAGTCTTGATCACGGGCCTGCCTGCATTCTTTTGCATCCTGTAAAATTTATAAAGCCGCAAAAGAGCTACAACCAAAAGCTCAATTCCCCCCAAAAGAACTAGCACAGCTATTAAAATAACCCACCAGTAATACTCAAATGGCGGACGTAATGTAACCGTAGTAACCATGTCTGTACCTTTCAAGCAGATCAACAGTGGCATCAATAATCTGACTTTCCGTCTGGATCGTGGTAAGTCCCACCTTGTTCTGCTTACATAAATGTGACGCCTTATCAAATATCTGTTTATGAATCCTTACTTCCTCTTCGTGGAGCTTTTTGTTATGGGAAAAGAAAAGCTTCTCATACAGACTTAAGTCGTTGTCATAAACGATATCTCCTGTCAGCATTGCATCTTCAATATTGATTATAAGAAGGTCGTGATCTGCCGTAATACCTCTTAGCATATTCCCATCAAGATTATTAAGACCGTCCATATCTGTTATAAGGAAGATGATCATACGCTTATTAATGGAGGACATTATTTCCTCCATAACACCCTTCACCGTGTTGGTATGATCCAGCGCTATTTTCCCCTCAAGGCCATAAAGGAGTTTCTCCATATGCTCCGGTCCGGACCTAAAGAGGCTTATCATGGACTTCTCTCCGTCAGGATAAGCAAGGGCATAGTCAGCACCATTCCTGCCTGTAATATAGGCGATAGTCCCAAAGGTCATAAGAGCCAGCTCTTTCTTGGAATCCCCCTTTGGCGTATTGCCTTCCATCTTACTGCCGCAGTCACAGACAAACATTACGTTGTGACGCCTGTCCGTCATATATCTGCGCACTAAAATATCCCCCATTCGAGATGAGGATTTCCAGTCAATGTCGTGAACGTCATCACCAAAGGTATATTCCTTCAGATCATCAAATTCCATGCTGCGTCCCCGATGAATCGAGTGAAAATCACCATCTAAGATATTGGAGGTCTTGCGATTAGTATAAAGAGCTACTGCCCGTCTTATTCTGGATAAATATTCGTAGTCTAGTTTCATGGTGTCTTTACTGAGTTGACGATGCCGTCAATAACCTGTTCTACAGATACGTTGTCGGCAACAGCTGCGTAGTTGAGACCAATTCTGTGACGAAGAACCGGATATCTAACCGCCTTAACATCATCAGGTACAACGTAGGTTCTGCCCTGAATAAGAGCTGCTGCCTTGGCCATCTTAAGGAAAGCAATAGATGCTCTTGGGCTACAGCCGATCCTTACATACTTGCCCACATCACAGCCCGGAATCTGATTTGCTCTTCTGCTGGCCACAACAATGCTGGAAATATACCATTTTATTGCATCATCAACATACACTTTCTCACAGATATCCTGAACCTTATCTACATCTCTTATCGAAAGAACCGGTGGCTCTACTCTGGAAATAACACCGCTCTCTATTCGGTTAAGGATCTCAACTTCTTCAGAAGCAAGAGGATATGTAATAACCTCTTTTATCAGGAATCTGTCAGTCTGAGCCTCAGAAAGAGGATAGGTTCCCTCCTGCTCAATTGGGTTCTGGGTAGCTATTACGGTAAAGATATCCTCAGGCATCCTATAGGTCTTACCACCTATTGTAACCTGCTTCTCCTGCATAGCTTCCAGCATAGCAGACTGAGTCTTGGCACTTGATCTGTTAACCTCATCCAGAAGGACAAAGTTCGCAAATACTGGGCCCAAGATTGTTTCAAACTTACCGTTTGCCTGATTATAAATCTGGGTTCCGATGATATCTCCCGGTAAAAGATCCGGTGTACACTGTATTCTGGCAAACTTACCATCCACCGCATCTGAAATAGCCTTGGCTGCTGTTGTCTTGGCAAGGCCCGGTACGGACTCGATAAGTATATGGCCATCTGCAATTATCGCTCCGATCAGTGAAAACTTAAGCTGGCTCTGGCCAACGACCTTGGCATCATAGTAGTCAGAAAGCTTTTTTACCACATCCTGAGAATAATTAAATTCTTCTTCTGTAATCTTAATATTTCCCTGTTCGTTCATATTTCTTCTTTCCTGTTATCTGTTTTTTTATGAAGGAAGCTCACTATTCATTATTTTAAACGAATAGTGAGCTTTTTACAAATTACAGTTTTACCTTATTATTGTGGCAAGATTTCTCATAATTCCTGCAGCGATATCAGGCTTGTTCATAGAATAAACATGGATATGGCTGACTCCGTTTGAAATAAGATCAATGATCTGATCGCTGGCATAGATAATTCCGGCTTCCTTCATCTTCTCCGGATCATCTGCGAAACGGTCCACCATTATCTTCATCTTCTGCGGAATGGTTGATCCTGACAATGCAACGCTTCTTGCAACCTGCTTGGCATTGGTGATAGGCATGATACCGGGAAGTACCGGAACCTCAATGCCCTTTTCTCTTATCCTGTACAGGAACTGATACAGAGTTGAATTATCAAAAAACATCTGGGTTGTGAGGAAGTCACAGCCTGCATCTACTTTTTCTTTCAGGTGAATGATATCCTCTGACTGCCTTGCGCACTCCACATGTCCTTCAGGATAGCAGGCACCACCTATGCAAAAGCTCTCATCCTGGGATTTGATATCATAAATAAGCTGAGTAGCATGATCGTAGTCAAAGCAAACACGGCCTTCCTTAGGGATATCTCCTCTAAGAGCCATGATATTCTCAATTCCCTTGTCCTTGTATACGCTGATCATGTCCTTCACATATTCCTTAGTGGAAGAAACACAGGTAAGATGTGCAAGGACAGGAGTCTCATATTTGTTCTGAAGATCAGCAGCGATATTGGCAGTGTTCTTGCTAGTGCCGCCGCCCGCTCCATAGGTAACGCTCATAAAGTCAGGCTTTAATGCTGCTATCTCTGCAGCTGCCTTCTCTACAGCTTCATAGCCCGCATCAGTCTTAGGCGGGAATACTTCAAAAGAAAGGGTTACTTCCTTCTCTTTTAAGATGTCACGAATTTTCATATGTTATACCTCTATATTTGCTGTAAGTCCCAATTCACCCTTATTTGCCTCTAAAATAGGCTTTACTACTTCGTCAAGGAACTTATCAACCTGGTGAGCGCTGCATCCAACGTACTTTGATGGATCCATGGACTTCTGAAGGTCCTCTAAAGACATGTGGAATGCAGGATCTGCAGCAATCAGTTCAAGGAGGTTATTCTCTTTACCCTCTACCTTAACGTTCCTGCCTGCTTCCATTGAAAGCTCACGGATTCTCTCATGAAGCTCCTGTCTGTCACCACCTGCCTTAACAGCATCCATCATGATATTCTCGGTTGCCATAAATGGAAGCTCTGACATAAGTCTCTTTTCAATAACCTTAGGATAAACCACAAGGCCGTCTACTACATTAAGACAAAGATCAAGTACTCCGTCTGTAGCAAGGAAGCCTTCAGGAATAGAAAGTCTCTTATTGGCTGAATCATCAAGTGTTCTCTCAAACCACTGTGAAACCTCTGTAATTGCAGGGTTAAGTGTATCTACGATAACGTATCTGGAAAGTGAACAGATTCTCTCACTTCTCATAGGATTTCTCTTATATGCCATAGCAGAAGAACCGATCTGACTCTTTTCAAATGGCTCCTCAACCTCTTTCAAATGCTGAAGAAGTCTGATATCCTGAGCCATCTTGGTTGCTGATGAGCAGATACCTGCAAGGACATTTACAACCTTCATATCTATCTTACGGCTATAGGTCTGGCCTGAAACAGCCATGCAGCCCTTAAAACCCATCTTTTCCGCAAGCATTGGATCAAGTCTGTCTACCTTCTCAAGGTCTCCGTCGAAGAGTTCAAGGAAAGAAGCCTGTGTACCGGTTGTTCCCTTTGAACCAAGAAGCTTCATATTATCAAGGACATAGTCAAGATCCTCAAGGTCAATTGTAAAATCCTGAAGCCAGAGGCATGCTCTTTTTCCTACTGTAGTTGGCTGAGCAGGCTGGAAGTGGGTAAAACCGAGAGTTGCCTGATTCTTATACTTATCGGCAAATTTGGAAAGCTCTGCGATCACATTTATCAGTTTCTTACGAACAAGCTTAAGGGCCTGTGTCATAACAATAATATCTGTGTTGTCGCCAACATAGCAGCTGGTAGCTCCAAGGTGGATGATTCCCTTAGCCTTAGGGCACTGCTGACCATAAGCATATACATGGCTCATTACATCGTGGCGAACTTCTTTTTCTCTTGCTCTGGCAACATCATAGTTGATATCATCCTGATGCTCTTTTAATTCATCAATCTGTTCCTGAGTTATATTAAGTCCAAGCTCATGCTCAATTTCTGCAAGGGCAATCCACAGTTTTCTCCAGGTTCTGAATTTCATATCCTGAGAAAAAATATACTGCATCTCCTTGCTGGCATAACGCTCTGAAAGTGGGCTGGTGTAACGATCTGTACTCATAATGATCCTCCAATTAATAATTTAATTTTTATATCGCGATAACGCATGGCTCCACTTCGTTCTCGCCATACTACGGACACTCGGAATCCTTTATCGCTCAAAATCTCCTCGTATATCTTCAATTGGTGGTGCAACCGGATATTCACCTGTAAAGCATCCCTTACAGATTCCAAGTTTTCCTCCAACCATTTCCTCTAATCTCTCTATATTTAGATATGCCAGTGAATCTGCTCCTATGATCTTGCAGATATCATCAACATTTCTATTATATGCAATCAGCTGATCTCTTGCAGGAACGTCGGTTCCAAAGTAGCATGGCCACAAGAAAGGAGGCGAGCTGACTCTCATGTGAACCTCCTTGGCTCCTGCATCACGCAGCATCCTGACAATTCTGTCCGAAGTGGTTCCACGTACAATAGAGTCATCTATCATGATGATTCTCTTACCCTCTACTGCACTCTTTAAGGCATTTAACTTAACCTGAACGCTGGATTCCCTATTCTTTTGCTTGGGCTTAATAAAGGTTCTTCCAACATATGAATTCTTGACAAAAGCCTGTCCGTACGGAATTCCCGACTCAAGAGCATAGCCAAGAGCAGCCACGTTTCCTGACTCCGGAACGCCTACAACCATGTCTGCATCTACTGGTGAATCCTTGGCAAGAAATCTTCCTGCCGCGATTCTGGCATCATATACGCTCACTCCGTCAATGCAGCTATCAGGCCTTGAGAAATAGATGTACTCAAAAATACAGCGGGCGTGCTTTTCTTTTTCTATGCACATGGACTTGTCTGACCTGATTCCAAACTCCGGAGAAATAGTCACTATCTCACCGGGTTCCACATCTCTTATAAAGGTAGCACCAATCGTATCAAGAGCGCAGGTCTCGGAAGCAAGAATATAAGTATTTTCCCTTCTGCCTATCACGAGCGGCTTAAATCCATATGGATCCCTTGCACCGATAAGCTTTCTCGGAGAAGCGATAACAAGACTGTAGGCTCCCCTTAGCTTAAGCATTGCCTTTCCAACAGCTTCCTCTACAGAAGAAGTTTCAAGTCTGTCCCTGGCAATAAGATATGCAATTAATTCCGAATCAATAGTGGTCTGAAAAATCGCACCGGTATAAGCGAGCTCATTGCGCAGCTCTGGTGCATTGACAAGGTTACCGTTATGGGCAAGTGCCAGGGTACCCTTTACATAATTAAGAACAAGCGGCTGAGCATTTTCTCTTGTGCTGCTACCAGCCGTAGAATAGCGCACATGTCCAACACCAATATCACCTTTGAGGCCATCAAGAATCTCAGGCGTAAACGCTTCATTTACAAGCCCCATATCCTTGTAGCTGACAACCTTCCCCTTGGGTCCATTAGTGTCGCTGACGGCAATACCGCAGCTCTCCTGACCTCTGTGCTGCAGAGAAACCAGTCCATAGTAGATGGAACCGGCAACGTCTCCACCATCAAAATCATACATACCAAAAACGCCGCATTCCTCACCCAGGCGTTTATAGTTCTCGGTTCTGATATCGTTCATACAATCTCCCATTTGTGAAAAAATGAATGTTGCTCAAACAAATTTGATAATAGCATTTAGCCTCTTTAAAAACAATGATTATTTTGCATAAAAAATGCGCCTTTGCCACACATTTAATTTATGGGCAAAGGCACATATTTAAGACATCTTTTTATACATATGGTTTCCGAGCATCTGTATCAGCTGTACAAAGGCAATCAGAATAATAGAACAAACTATAAGATAGTCTGTCTTATACTGCTGATAACCGTATCTGATGGCAATATCACCGATACCGCCGCCACCCACTGTTCCGGCCATAGCAGAATAGCCAATAAGGGAAATAACCAAAAGTACAACACCGTTTAACATTCTTGGAATAGACTCTTTTACATAAACCCTCATAAGGATCTGGAAATTAGAAGCACCAAAAGCTCTTGCAGCCTCAATTACTCCGGGATTAGTCTCACGAAGACTAGTCTCGAAAACCCTTGCAATATAGGGGATCGCAGAAACTGTAAGAGGCACAATTGAAGCTGTTGTTCCAATGGATTTACCCACAACCATTCTGGTAAAAGGAATCAGTATTACCAGCAGGATAATAAATGGAAAGCTTCTAAATACATTAACTATAAAACTCAAAATCTCATACACTACCTTGTTGGGCTTAAGTCCATCCGGTGCAGTAAGAGTCAAAATAATAGCCGGTATAAAGCCTAAGATTACTGAAAAAAGTGTAGACCAGAAAACCATGTAAAGTGTCTGATAAAATGCCTTTAACACTATTTCCGTCATACCGGTTGATGATAAAATTCCTGACATTAATAAACCTCCAAAAAAACCATCTATTTCTACTCAATTCAGCAGTGCTATCTGCTAACTGAAACTTATCCTATTATTTGCTTACAACTTCCCAGGTCACATTCTTGGAATCCAGGAATGCACACGCTTTTTCAAGGTCTTCTTCCTTCATATTAAGAACAAGACTTCCGTAGACATCCTCTCTGAAATCCTCAAGCTTAGCCCAGCAGATATTGAAATCTGTATGCAGCTCCTGAGACATCTGTGTTACGATAGGACGCTGATTGCCTTCTCCGAAGAAAAAGAGCTTTAGGTTAACTCCGCAAGTAGGAAGCTTGTCACTTTCTTCTCTAAGGAAATCTCTTATCTCATGCTCTTTTGGCCAGATAAAGAGCTGCTCAGGCTTACCAACTGCCAGCACCTTACCGTTACTAAGGAATGCTACCCTCTGACAGATCTGCTTAACAACTTCCATCTGATGAGTAACTACAACGATTGTAATTCCCATTTCTTTATTGATCTTCTGCAAAAGAGCAAGGATTCCTCTTGTGATCTCTGGATCCAGCGCACTTGTTGCTTCATCACACAGAAGGAAATCCGGATCAAGAACCAGTGCTCTTGCTATGGCAACCCTCTGCTTCTGTCCGCCTGAAAGCTCCCTTGGCTTGGCATGGATCTTTTCCTCAAGGCCAACAAGCTTTAAGAGCTTCATTATCTTTTCCTTAGACTCAGGTATATTTGGATTAATGCCCCAGAACTTCATAGGCAGAGCCACATTCTGATATACATCCAGTCTCTCCAGCAGATTAAAGCCCTGGAAGATCATTCCCATTCGCTTCTGAAGAAGGCGCAGGTTTTTCTTATCCTTAATATCTACCTTCTGTCCATCAACTAAGATCTCACCATCATCATATTTCTCAAGGCCATTGATACATCTAAGCAGTGTTGACTTACCAGCTCCCGACTGCCCGATTATTCCATAAATCTCGCCCTTCTCAATTTCAATTGAGATGTCCCTAAGGACTTCTGTTTTCTTAAATGACTTTTTAACATTCTTAATTTCTATCATTTCTTAACACTTCCAATTTTTGTTTTTCTGCACAAGTATACCACACTTCCACCATACATGGAAAGGCGCGCTGCAAATGAGCGGCGCGCCTTTCTGGTAGGATTTTTTATGGCATTAACATGGCATTTTAATGGCATTACTTGGCATCAATAAATGAAGTGATAACTGCTCCCTTGTAGGTCTCATCAATGTAAGCCTGAACCTTGTCTGACTGAAGAGCCTTGATAAGAGCCTGTGTCTTTTCTGAAGACTCATTTCCTGCCTTAACTACAAGGAAGTTTGTTCTCTTAATTGTTGTCTCATCATCAAAAGACTCGATATCAAGAGCAGGATACTTAGCAGGAAGCTCAGCCTCAAGTGCATAGTTACCATTGATAGTAGCAGCATCAAGATCAGGAAGTGAAAGCGGAAGGCTTGCTGCCTCAAGTGGTGTGATTACATAGCCGTGAGGATTTGCCTCTTTATCATTGGTAAGAGAATCCTCTGTATAGTTAGCATCACTTCCAAAGCCACCCTTTGAAGCAAGAAGTCCCTTTGAAACAAGAAGGTCAATTCCTCTCTCTCCGTTATCAGGATCATTAGGAATACCAATTGATGCTCCGTCAGGAAGATCAGAAAGTGATGTGTATTTCTGTGAATAAATTCCCATTGGCTCAATATGAACGCCGGCTACAGCTGCAAGATGAAGACCTGCATCCTGGTTCTGCTGGTTCATATAACCAAGTGTCTGGAAATAGTTAGCATCAAGTTCGCCCTGCTCAAGTGATGTATTAGGAAGTACATAGTCTGAAAATACTACTGTATTAAGTGTCCAGCCATCCTCTGCAAGAACTTCCTTAACAATGTTATCAAGTATCTCAGCGTGTGGTACAGGTGTTGCACCAACTGTGATAGTCTTGTCGCCGGCTTCAGCTGATGCTGCTGGAGCTGCATCGCCGCTCTGGCTACTTGTAGCTCCCTCGCTGCCGCAACCTGTAAGTACTCCGAATGAAAGTGCAGCTGCAAGAACTACTGATGTGATCAATCTCTTTTTCATAATATATTTTCCTCCTCAACCCGCCAGCTTTATGTGCTGCGGTTTATTAACTTGAACTTATAATAAAACATTTTTCTCAGCATGTGAATTATCACATACTTTTAAGTTGCGATAACCTCCGTTTATCACATTCCTGGATACTGTTCCTCATAGCGGGAAACCATATCGATGATCTCCTGAGCATATTCAGGATACTGCTCCGCCAGATCCTCAATCTCACGCTTGGCGTTACCGGCTACCACATCCTTGTTGTACTCCATTTGTTTTCGAAGTGAAGCTCTCTGCTGATTAAGACTATGCCTGATCTCTACCTCTTCATTGTGATTTATAAGAGCCTCAGCCTGATGAATCCAAACCTCCGGATATCTCACTCTGAAGTGCCTTAGCATGAAAACAAGGTCTCTTTGATTTACATCCAGATTTTTCTGGGCATCCTCAAACTCTTCCCTCTCCTTAACCTCCTTGAGGTATCTGCTGTAAAGGTCATAAAGCTCCTTTGAGTTATTAACTCTGAACTTGATGCAAAGATAATCAAGAAGATTTGTGTTATTCACATACCTGATCTTTACTGTATTCTGCAACATGACGAGCCTTGCCATTGACTTGCGGACCGTCTTTTGCTCCAGCATTGCATTTGTAATATTCACATATATGAGAGTTACTGATATTCCTGCTAAAAGAACTGAAATCATGTAGCCATAGGCCACATTCAGCTTAAGGGAAAATTGCAATATCAAAAATACAATAATGAAAAATCCAAGAGCACAGGCGATGGTGATTATCAGCTTCTTACCATTATCTATGGTCTTTTCAAGTTCTTCGTCCCTGAAAAGGTAAGCCTCATGCTCTCCATCAAGCCTTTTTAAGTCATTTTTGATCTTCTTCTGATAGCTTTCTGCCTCTGCCAGCTTTTTAGCACCATCCTGAGCCTGAGATTCAAGTCTTTGCATATGCTCAAACTCTTCGTCCGTCATCTTGCTCTTTCGCCTTGCAAATTTTTCCTGCTGATCCTGGGATTCCAGGATTCTCTTGGCACATTCATTAATCTCATTTCTCTGCTGCGGCGGCAGTGCATTGATCTCATCTATGTCACGAAGATGGCTCGTTACGTCATTGTACTCAAATTCAAGCTCATCCAGCTCTCTTGCAGCCTCCTCCATCTGCTGAAGGCAACTGCCGATATACTCCCTTCGCTGAACCGGATCGTCCATGTCCATCTCTTTTCTCGTATAGACAATGTCATTCCAGTCCTGAAGCTGTGCCTGCTTAACCCATTCTTCATTACGCTTTTTACCAAAAATAGTATCAAGTAGCCCCATTATCTACTCCCACGCAATCTTTTTCTAAATCACTTACTCCCTATCTTATCTCTTACCAGATCCCGGTACTCAGCTTTAAGTTCACCGGTTTTCTCCCCTATGCTCTGGTAGTATTCATGCATCTTACCTTCTGCCTTATAGACAGATATGGTGCTAAGATCATGCTTGTCCTCACTGGCATCATAAAGGTCTTTGGCTTCATTCATCCTCTTTTCCAGTTCCAATGAAGCCTCATAGGCATCCTCATTATCCGCAATAAAAGATACATAATCCTTATCAGACAGGCGCATTCTTACTGCCGCCAGATACTGAACATAAGACTCAGGATCTCCCCCATCCTCAAAGGCCTTTAAAAACATTTTCTCTGCTCTCTCAAATAAAAAGAGCCTTGCATACATAACGCCTTCGCAGTGTTCAAGCCTTGCTTTAAGCTTGTTGTCAATATCCGGCGTGTTATTTATCAGGAACTCATATTCCTTGAAGGCCATGCTGTAGCGGCCATTCTTCATGAGGAAATCAGCTCTAGAGAGCTTCTTGGTATAAACATCCATACCTGCATTGGTTCGAAGGATTTCCTCTGTCTTATCAACTTCTTTTTTGGAGTTATATCCCACATAATCCAGAATAGTTCCGGCAAGAGAAGCAACCGAGCAGTGCTTGGCAGCCATTTTCCTGAGGTCATCTGCCAGCTTATCCAGTGAACATTCAACTGCAATCCAGTCAAAAAGCTCATTGTCAAAGCTTTCCTCATCCAAAACAAAGGCATTCTGGACAATACAATAGCATAGCTCTTCAATGCAATAGACATTTCGACCTATTTTATCAATATGATATGGATTTTTCCCATAGGTACCTATACAAAGAATCGGTCTACCCATAGCATTCTCCTTGGTTACACCAGTTTAATTCTTACAAATCTATAACTTGCTCCCAAACCTCATTAGTGGCAGGGAACAATTCTCCAAAGCCCAGATCCTGCACTTTGACATATATCTCATCCACAGCATTCATGGTCATACTGATTCGAAGTCTCGAAGTCCCTTTAGGTCTCTTTTCCAGTCCTTCCAAAATCATCTGAACATTTCTCGGCTTTCCTCCTGTAAGAGGAGTAATCTGAAATTCCAGAATCCCGGATGGATCTGCATACACCTCAAGCAGCGCATGAGCCTCATACCAGTTGACACCTGCATCAAGTATTGCATGATAAACGTCGTTGCCACATTTTAGAAGATTCATCCCTATATTGGACTTAAGCTTGTCCTGTCCGAGAAATACGTAGCGGGCTGCCCCTTCGCTTGGCCTGATTCGCTCTCTTGCAGCAATAGTTGCTCCTTTACTAAACAGGTTATTTCCCTGAAAAACTCTTCTGGTCCTGCACAAAAACTCAAGGGATCTCTTAGGCCACTTTTCCCTGTAGCCCTCACCCAGAAGAAAGATTGTAGAAACAATCTTGCCGCTGCATATCTTTTGCATGATATTTAAGAACTCATCATCCAGCCTCTCACAGGTCTTATGAAAAAGAGCTGCATCCTTGGGAAAGCCCCCCTGTCCAAGCCTTAGTTCACTGTGAGAAGATACCTGTATTGTAGCTACAATCGGAGTAGTATTGTGATTAAGCGCCATCTCATAGACACTTAAATCCTCCATATCATAGTCGCAGGCAATTATCTCATGATGCATCAGTTCATCCGGTTGATAAAGCATATAGTTGTAAAAGCTCTCTTCATGGCTCTGGTAAAAGATATTCTCAGTCTTAAGCTCCAGTGCAGAAGTAACTGCATTTAAAACCTGAACCATTCGGTGGTCCAAAGACCTGGTGGTGAACATGATAGCTTCTACCTTGTCCAGCTTAAGCTCCATGGACAATAGCGATAAGCTTCTTTTTATGAACAATGTCAAAAGAGCAATCGGATCATACTCAGCATCCCCAACCATTACCGGCTTTCCATCCCTTGCTGCTGACACAAGATTATAAACAGGACAGGCATCGCCATCCTGTTCATGACGCACTGCCTCCTTGCCATAATACCACTGGTTTGCATCCTTTCTTTTGCAAAGAACGGTTGGAATATTATAAAGTTCTGCCCCCGCCAGTACTGAAAGAGTCTCAGGCATATCGGCATCCGATGCCAGATAGCTTATCTGGGAAACCTTATCTCCCAGATCATACCCCAGTACAAAGCGTTTCTCATCTGAGTTTCCAAAAAGCATTGTTTTGAATTTAGTCTCCTATTGTATGAAACAATGTATCGCAAATATTTTTCTTCTTATAAAACTCTGCTAGAAGCTTGTCCACAGTCTCATAATCCTGAAGTGTTTCACCGATCATGATGTCATTAATAAGACTGTACCTGCCGCCTGCGATGTTCTTGACTATATCGTTCTTGGCAATTGTTCCGCTCTCGGTCGCAATATCTTTTTCACCCTCACCATCCTCAGTAATGTAGTACTGAAGCTGTTCGCCAAAGAAAAGGACGAAGCTTGATACGAAGATACCGTCATACATTTCTCTCATATCGCGGCTCTTGTATTCATTCTCCTCATCCCCCACAAGGCGATAGTGGATGGTGCAGTGCGCTCCCGGAGTTGTTCTGTATTCCAGCATGGTCTTGTCGTTAAACTGGACCATATCAGGAAGCAGGTCTTCATACTCCTTGTAAAATGGGAAATGAATATCCTGTGACATGAGACTCTTTAAGAAGCTCACTGCCACATCGGTATTTATCTCCTCTCCTGAACTCTTCTCAGTTGCAAAGTATCTAAGATATGCCAGTTTGCACACATCCTGAAGCGGAACTCCTTCAAGGGCAAGCCTCTCTATCCGCTCGAATATATAGATATCTGCCACCTTTCCGATAACAAAGCTAAAGTACGCATTCTGTGTCAAAAAAGCTATCTCAACATCGGTTCCGCCGCCATTTTGAACATAATGCCTGAAAATATCTATCTTTTCTCCAATATATGAGCCCGTATACAGCATCTGTATGATCATTCTCTCGCACAGAGCGTAGGTATCAAGGCCAAAGGACTCCGCAGCCCTCCATATATTGCGCATTTCCTTAAGGGTTCCCTCGAAATACTTAACAAGGTAAACCAAAAGCTGCTCATCATACTTGCCGTTGGCAAATGCCCAGAAGGCAATCTCTACTTCTTTTGGCGCTGCCTCATACTGCTGCCTGTCGATCATCCTGCTGCAAAGCCTAAGGATATTCTTGGGCTCGACTCCAAAGGTACCATACTCCTTGATCCATTCAAGAGACTTCTCGTAGAGCCCAGACATGATCATTAGTTCCAGGACTTCACCCCTCTCCTGGCCGGAGAGCTTGGATGGTTCTATATCCATCAGGTACTCTGTAAGCTGCCTTGTAAAATCATTGTCGTAATAGAATCTTATAAGGTTTCTTCGGATCTCGTTTCTATACTTTTCCCTGACAACATCGGAAGCTGCCAGATCTCTGTATCTTCCCACATTGTCCATGGTGATGGTGTAAGCATTTTTACCCAGGTCACTCAGGAAAAGATCCAGATTCTCCTTACCTTTTTGAATGTATGGATTTACATACCCTATGAGCTTGCCGGGAAGCATCATCTTCACGTTGCTATAGGGAATCGTAGCTGCATATCTGTTATCATCCCTGTCAGTTAAGATCACGCAGTAATCAGAGCCATAAAGCGGCACATAGGCACGTCCATCCGTGATAGGATAACGCATCTCGCGCTCACACTTGTCGTAGACCACAAGGACACTTGTAACTCTTGGATCAGAGGTACTTATCTCTGAAGTATAAAGAACGCTCAGAACCTTGGACGCATTGGATGCATCCACCATCTGTTTGGTCAGCATGTTCTTGTAAAGGTATCCCAGGTCTCTGCTCACGCGGCACTTATCAAGCTGCGCCATGAGATATTTCTCAATCTGCGGCTTGTAGGATTCGAACAGTTCCGGGTAAGTTTCTCTGTTCTCATGGACATATCTGTAAAGAATTGCATTCTTATCATATTCAAGGTCGCTCTGATATGAGAAGTACATCAGGACCATCTTGCTGATGGCACATGGAAGAGCCCCATCATCATCAGTATAAATGGACATCATATAATACTCATACAGCCTTGTTATTCTAAGCTCTCTCTCAACACCAAGCGCATACCATTCAAAGGACGCTCTGTCAACCCTTCCGCCTTTTATCAAAAGAGATACAATTGCTTCAAGAACATCGTCGCTTTGCTTGATCGCATAGCAGGCCCTGAGAATCCTATAGAGACGTTCATTATAGGTTCTGACTCTGACAGCCTGGTACACAATCTGGTCTATAAGGTTAAGACTGATAACCTCTTTTTTGGCTCCATATTCAAGGACATGTAATTCGAACTCATCGAGCCTTGTCAGTATGGAGGGTGATTCATTTAATAGGATTATGGATTCCAGATAGATGATAGGACTCCTGCAGCCAAAAGAAAACTGCTGCTCAAGCATCATCCATTTTCTGGGATTGCTGGCAGAATACTCCTCTGAAATGTACATCATCAGCCATGCAATACGCCAGTTATCCTGATTCCTCCTGAATATTCCATCCAGTCTTTCAGAGATATCATTGATGACACTATCTTCTCTGCTGCAAAGAGTGGACAGATACAGGTAGTAGCTGTAAAGAGTATCTCCCTTGGTTTCCTCAACCTCTCTGGCTGCCTGATCAAGTATCCATTTGCCCTCGTTAACTCTTCCGGCAGTTATGTAATAATGTGCGGTATAAAGCCTGAATTCCAGGTCCTTATCATCCAGCGCATTCATCTTGGTCACAAGCTTACCTGTCTCTGAGAGCCAAGCCCTTGAATTCATCTTCTTGCAGCTGAAGTTCTCATAGAGCTTCACCATGGAGACTATCAGTTTTTTCTTTTCCTGATAGTCAACAGTCGGATGCCTGTCGGAGACAATCGCAGAAACAGTTACCGGAATCTCCACCTGTGTAAAGGCATTCCAGAAGTAAATCTTGCCGAAGTTATTACCAGCATGAAGCTTGTCGACCTTGAGCCACATTTTGACTGCACATACGCTTCCGGTGAAATCATCTTCTGTCAGTTCGGTCTTGTCAAGTGCAATAAAGTCACCATCGATAGCTGTAAAAAGATTGGAATATCCCCAGCCGTTTCTCGTAATGGTGATCAAAAACTCTTTAGCGCTCCCTGTAAAATCAAAAGATATTTCCCTCTGATCAGGGATAAAGCTCATTGGCTGCTTTTTGTTGATGGCGATCAGAAACTCTTCAACATTCTGCTCACTTCCGGGAACCTCACGAAGGCCTCTGTAGAGGCTCTCATAACTATCCTCATTACCACCAAAGACATCAATGAACTCACGCGAATAAAAGAGGTTTACGGCCTCTTTCCAGTCTGTCTTGGCTAAATTGGCAAAGTGAAACAAATTTCTGATATCACCGAGGCTTGAGGCTATATGGTCAAGACGCACAGTGACAACGAAAGGGAGGAAATATTCTCCCTGATTGGAAACAATACGGAAATCCCCTTTGAGGACGTCACCTTTGGACAATCCTCTTGCGCTAAATCTGTAGGATACTTCATAGGGTGTTCCTGAGAAATCCTTGGTGACAACTTCCATTCGCATGTCGGTTGAAGAAACCTCTCCCACAAGGAGTTTCCCTTCAGTGCCAAAAATAGTGAAGGAGCCCTCAACTACTTCCCCTGCGCTCAGCGATAATTCCACCCGAGAAGTGGAAAAATCAAGGTTTCTCTCAGCATAATAGTTTTTCCCTTTTAGCAGCTGCTCAACAATCTCTTTCACGACTCACCCCAATGAAACATATATTGAGTATTATACCATATTGTGTGCATCTAATGAATAATGGGCTGTGAAAAATGAGCTTTATGGCATCACTCCATGCGAAGCGCTTCGATTGGGTCGAGGTTGGCAGCTCTTTTGGCAGGGTATATTCCGAAGAAGAGGCCGATTGAGGTTGAAATGATAACAACGATTGCTACCAAAACCGGGTTAACTGTAAAGGTAAAGTCGATAACGCGGCATATTATGTATGAAACTGTAAGCCCAAAGGCAATGCCTATAACGCCGCCTGTAAAGGTAAGGATTGCAGCTTCTGCCAGGAACTGTGTAAGGATTGAGGAAGTTCTGGCTCCGAGAGATTTGCGGATACCGATTTCTCTTGTTCTCTCAGTTACGGAAACTGTCATGATGTTCATAACGCCGATTCCACCTACCAGAAGTGAAATTCCGGCAATAATGGCAACTACTGAGGTGATGATATTAAGAATGCTGTCAGTAGTCTGATCAAAGCCCATGGAAGACTGGATCTTTACAGCGTTTTCGCCTCTGATTCCCAATATGTTTTCTACTACAGAACGTGTTGTGGCAAGAACCTCATCTTTATTCTCGCTGTCCAAATATATGCTAAAGCTTCTATTGTCATCAACCGAAAACTGATAGATATCAGCAAGTGTTGTATAGGGCATATCTCCTGTAAGCGTGGGTTCCTCGTCGAACATAGCAAAAGCTGTATCCATTGTAGTATCTTCCCTTACGCCGATTACCGTAACCTCTGCCACATTTCCATAAGCATCCAGTTCCATGGTGTTACCCACAACCTCTTCATATCCAAAGAGCTTCTTGGCTGCAGTCTGGCTAAGGACGATAACTCTTTTTACTTCCTGAACATCATTTTTGGAATAATAGCGCCCATGAAGCATCTTTTTTCCTGAAGCATTAACAGTAACCTCTGTTCCACCGGTCAAATAGCATTCATAGCTCTTTAGTCCGTTGACAAAATTGCCACCCATATTAGTGCTGGGAGAAACACCCATGATACCATCTATGTTATCTTCAATCATACGAAGTTGTTCCATAGTAATGGTCTTGTCAGTTTTGGTATTATCCAAAGACACACTGATGGTAGTTGCTCCAATTGAATCCATCTCACTGTTTACAGTGCTCTTCATGCCATCTCCGATGATAAGCACTGTAAGAACGGCTGATATTCCTATTATGATTCCCAGCATAGTAAGAAAAGATCTTCCCTTATTGCTGCGTATGCTTGATATAGCACTTTTTATGTATTCCAGATACATGTTTACACTCCAATCACAATCTCAGTGCATCGATAGGCTTCATTTTGGCTGCCTTTCTGGCAGGATATAGTCCAAAGAACAATCCGATAAGCACAGAAAAAAGAGCCGCTCCGATAACAGAAGTAGGCGTTATGATAACATCAAAGCCAATAAGTGTACAAATAATGTAAGCTATTATAATTCCTAGAATAATGCCGACAATTCCTCCTATGAGCGTAAGGAATGCTGCTTCTGCAAGGAACTGTGTCATGATAGCCCCGGTCTTGGCCCCGATTGATTTTCTGATTCCTATCTCTCTTGTTCTCTCCGCAACTGACACCAGCATGATATTCATTACACCGATGCCTCCGACAATAAGAGAAATAACCGATACCAGTATCAAAAAGCTTCTGGCATACCCAAGAATCTGGTCGAGCTGTTCAGAAATATCTGCCATACTAAAGCCATTAATAGCCTTAGTATTTCTAAGTCCGTGGACGTTAGTCAAAATATCTTTTGCCTGGGTAACTCTGTCAGCGAGAATGGACTGATCCGCGAAAAGAATCAGCTGATAAAAGCTATCGGTATTATAATCGAAATCCCTGCCAAGAGCAGTGTATGGAACCTCTATAGAAGCGTAATAGTCCTGACCTTCCATAAGGAACTCATACATTCTGTTCATACTATCTCTAAGACCAACTATAGTATAGGTTGCAGTCTTTCCCCAAATGGTAAGCTCTATCTCAAGTCCAATTACATCCTCAGTTCCAAAAAGCTTACGAGCATCATCAACAAGCATTACACAAACCTGCTGTCCGCTTTCAACCTGCTGATTGGTGTAATAGGATCCCTTGACAATGCCATTGCTGGCATAGTGCTCCATACTTGCCTTACCGCCGGTTACCTGAGCATTAAAGGTTCCTTTTCTGGTTGCCACCTTACCATAAGCAGTCATATCCGGTGATACGCCCTTAATATCCGGAAGCATACTCTCTATCAGATTCATATCATCTACGCTAAAGGTCTCAGAAGTCTTGGAAGAATCAATAGAAATAGTACCATAGTTACCGGCAATACCATTAAGCTGGCTGGATACGAAGCTACTCATTCCGTTTCCAAGAGAAACTACGGCTATTACGGCCGCAATACCAATTACAATTCCCAGCATTGTCATGGCAGTTCTATAGCCATTACCTATAATCTGTTTAAATGCACTTTTTATATATTCGCCTAGCTGTCCCATTTTTTACCTGATAATAGTAAGTTTACAGTGATCATCACTGTTCATTTAAAGCTACAATCATGCCATCAGAAAGAGTGTCATATCCACCTGTGATTATCTGCTCTCCTTCTGAAAGTCCATCAACTATCTGAGCCTGTGTACTTGACGCAATTCCAATTGTGACATTTTTACGTACTACATAGTTATCCTCGTATACGAAAACATAATCACCCTCGGAATCTGTCTGAACATACTCATAAGGAAGTACTATTGTATTATCGGCTTTCTGGGCATGAATCTTGTTGTTGGCCTCTACGCCGAGAATAATGTCACTGTCTGGATTTGTAACTTTAATAGTTGTATCAACTACTGCAACTCCATTACTATTCTTGGTAGCAGTTCCTGAAATCTTTGAAATAGTACCGTTATAAAGTTTGTTATTGATAGTAACGTCAACCTGCTGTCCAATGGCAATCTTAGGAAGATCACTCTTTGAAATCTGAACTGAAACCTCAACATCATCGATGTTTGCAAGAGAAACAAGCTGTGCACCATTTGCTGCTGTCTGCCCTTCTACTACTGAAACTGCTGTTACTACGCCGTTAAAATCGGCCTTAACTCCCTCTTTTGCCTTTTCAAGCTTGGAGATAGTATCCTCCTGAGTAAGGGTTGTTGAATCAAGAGATGCCTTGGCTGAGGAAATCTGTCCAGAATTGAGCTGAGCCGCCTTAGCTGACTGAAGATGCTGTTGTTCAGTTTGAAGCGCTGTTATCTGATTATTCCAGCTAAGTATTTCTGGATCATTGGTTTTAGCGAAAGTAATCTCAGTTTTTGCTTTTTCAGTCTGAAGATACATCTCGTTTCCATTTTCATCCGTACGATCAGTGGCCTTGTAGCCTTCTGCAGAATCTGAAATTCCGTTCTCGTTATAGTCCATTTCCAATTCATTTAATTCTTTAAGCGTTCTGTCGAATCTGGCCACTTTCTCATCCTTAAGATTATTCAGACGCCTTAGTTCAATTTCAATCTGATTCAGCCTGTCCTGAATCTGCGTAACATTCATTCCTTCAGCATATTTGCGATCCTCTGCAGCCGCACCTGTAAAGTTTGCACTGTAAGAACCCTTTGCTTGCTTGATTGCAAGCTCTGCTGTCTCCTTGGCAAGCTCCAAAGCATCGTTGTCGTAAACGACCAGCGTATCACCGGATGCTACTTTATCACCCACTTTGACCTTCACCTCAGCAACCGGGGCAGCAACATCTGAAAATAAAGTTTTTGTCTCCGCACTCTGAACTGTTCCTGAAATAGAAAGAATATTCTCTATGCTTCCAAGAGATACATTCTCTGTGGATACAAACACGACTGCATTCTTGGCTGCATTAACGGAATAAACACCGTATCCACCAGCCAAAAGAACCAGTGCCCCAAGTACAAGAAATCTTTTCTTGAACTTCTTCTTGGGCTTTTTAGCAATTTCATGCTGTTCATAATCCTCATAAACAGGAGCTGCTTCTTTTTTCTCAGCTACAGCTGTGGTTACATTCTCATGAGCGTTTTCATTCTCCTGAGTATTCTCATTCTCTTTTGCCTGAACTTCCAAATTCTTATCTTCTGCCATCTTTGCCTCCTCCAAAAGCCAGTTTATATCAAATCTATCGAAATATTCCTACATTTTCCGGATAAAGAATCCAAGAATAATTAACACTTTATAACTGCAAATAAGTTACTCTACCGGGACATAATCAGGATTAATGATATCGCTAACTATATGTCCGTCCGATATGGTTATAATCCTCTTTGCCTGTCTGGCAATCCCCGGATCGTGAGTAATTATGATAACAGTACGCCCTTCGGCATAAAGCCTTTTGATAATACTAATGATTTCTTTACTAGAGCCTGAATCAAGGTTACCGGTAGGCTCATCCGCTAAAAGAATCGGCGGTGCCTGCGCAATCGCTCTTGCTATTGCAACTCGCTGCTGCTGTCCACCTGACATCTCATTAGGTTTATGAGTCATTCTGTTTCCGAGACCTACCTTGTCAAGAGCACTCTTTGAGAGCTGATCTCTTTCTTTTTTACCAACTCCTCTATATATAAGAGGAAGTTCAACATTCTCAAGGGCAGTCAGCGATGGGATCAGATTAAAGCCCTGAAAAATAAATCCGATTTCCCTGTTTCTGATGTCCGATTGCTCATCGTCAGTCATATGAGAAACATCCTGTCCATGTAAAAAATATTTGCCGCTGGTAGGCGTATCTAAGCACCCCAGCATATTCATAAGCGTAGATTTTCCAGAACCGGACTGACCGATAATAGCAACAAATTCACCCTCACCGATAATAAGGCTCACATGATCAAGAGCCCTGACCTCATTTTCTCCGGGATTATATATTTTAGATACATCCTTGATTTCAACAAGCTTCTTCATTACAACCGCTCCCAAACTCTTTTACATATAACTCAAATCACTTACTTGCAACTACTGCAGTAAATGCGTGCTTCAGTAATTCCTGCAAAAAACAAGTTATAATTGCACGTATAATTAAGCCTTCGTTTCCACCACATACTCACATGTACTACATATCCTAAATTACCACTACTTAATGGTTTTCGTAAAGACGAGTTGCGTACAATCCTTATGACTTTAACGCTTTTTACTATGAAAGTAAAGAAAAAACGTTGCCAATATTATAAATTTTTTATAAAATCTAATTTGCTGCCACAAGATATTGTGTTTTTATCTTTTATATTTTACTATATAATGTATTAAAAGAATTCACTAATTCGTTAAGAAGTATTTCGTTGCAGCAATTTTTTAAGGCTACTGATAAAACCTTATCTAGTAGCAGGAAAGGAAAATAATTATGAAATCTCCAGCAGAAATTGCAGTAAGATACGAAAGTGCAGGAAAGGCCAAGACAGATCTTCCGGTTCTAAAGACATTTCTTCTTGGAATCCTTGCAGGAGCCTACATTGCCCTTGGAGGCCTTGGAAGCCAGATAGCCAGCTGCACAGCTTCAGATGCGTCCGCTGCCCGCATGGTCAGCAGCGTTGTATTCCCAATCGGATTGTTTATGGTACTTATCGGAGGAGCTGAGCTCTTTACCGGAAACTGCCTTATTATCATTCCAGTTCTGTCAGGAAAAGCCAAGATCTCCGGAATGCTTAAAAACTGGGTACTTGTATATCTCGGAAACATGGTGGGCGGCTTTTTAATTGCACTTATCGCTGCAACAAGCCATATTTACTCTTTTGCAGGTAATGCCCTGGCTCAGAACGTAGTCCAGACCGCCGTTACCAAGGCAAATATTTCATTCTCTGACGGACTCCTTAGAGGAATTCTTTGTAATGTACTCGTATGTCTTGCAGTGTGGTGCTCCTTCTCCGCAGATGAAATTGCCGGAAAAGTTCTCGCGCTCTGGTTCCCCGTAATGCTCTTTATCATATGCGGCTTTGAACACTGCGTTGCCAACATGTATTTCATTCCAGCCGGCATGCTTACTTCAGCACTTTACGGAATCCCCGCAGATGGACTTTCACTCTTTGGATTCTTTGTAACCAACCTTATTCCCGTCACCATCGGCAACATTATCGGTGGTTCACTGTGCGTCGGAGCAATGTATTATGCGATTTACTTAAATAACAAGTAAGACAAGGGTAAGGGGCAAGACAAGGGGACGGTTCTTTTGCAAGACAATGGGGACGGTTCTTTTGTCTGGTTTTTTGAAAAACCAGACAAAAGAACCGTCCCCATTGTCTTACAAAAGAACCGTCCCCATTGTCTTGCCCTTGTCTTGCGTCACCTTATTTAGCAAGCACCATCATAATTTCATTGCTGCGAGCTACGAACTTACTCATAGCATCACCTTCGAGCGGTGCATTCTGAATACGTGCCAGATCATACAACTGCTCGCAGATCATCTTAGTGTTATCGCTATCCTCATGCTCCATTACATACTGAACAAGCGGATGATTTGCATTGAGAATCAGAGTCTGGCCTTCGTTACCAAAGTCTCCCATTCCCATACCATTCATAGCATACATCTTCATCATCTCAGCCATACGTCTTGATTCCTCGGAAACTGTAAGCATTGATGACATCTTCTTATCCTTAAGCTTTTCGAGCTTAACTGTAAGCTTATCATTCTTAAGGGCTTTCTTGATCTTCTCTGAAAGTTCCTTCTCTTTTTCCTCAAGCTCAGCTGCAGCCTTCTTGGAGGTCTTGGACTTGAAGGTATCTGTAAGGTCAGCATCAATTCTGCAGAAACGGATTCCTTCATTCTTGGACTCAAGCTGCTGCATGAAAGGTACATCGATGTTGTGGTTCATGATGAAAGCTTCCATCTTCTGAGCCTTGAACATCTTGATGTACTGACTCTGCTGCTGTTCATCTGTTACATAGTAGATTGTACGAGGCTCTTTGTCCTTCTCATCTTCCTTCTTGTCTGAATCTGCCTTCTCATCAGATGATACGGAATTGCCATTCTCGTCTACTACTTCTGCCTCAACCTTCTCGCCGTTCTCATCAAGGGCCTCTTCCTTGGCAGCTGCTTCTTCAGCATCCTTGTTGATCTGAAGAGCTTCAGGTGTTGTAAGGTACTTGCCATCAAGGTTCTTGAAGAGGATGTAATCTGTCATCTTCTCGCAGAACTTGTCATCACGAAGGCAACCATACTTGATAAATGGGCTAATGTCATCCCAGTACTTGTCATAGTTCTCTTTATCTGTCTTGCAAAGGCCGGCAAGCTTCTCTGCCACCTTCTTGGAAATGTACTCTGAAATCTTCTTAACAAAGCCATCGTTCTGAAGGGCGCTTCTTGATACGTTAAGAGGAAGATCAGGACAGTCAATAACACCCTTAAGGAGCATCAGATACTCAGGA
Source organism: uncultured Butyrivibrio sp. (assembly GCF_947169445.1). GTDB lineage: Bacteria > Bacillota > Clostridia > Lachnospirales > Lachnospiraceae > Butyrivibrio. Next base: position 31,634 of record NZ_CAMVPU010000005.1, read on the forward strand.
ATAACTTCCTTTATATTGTCAGCAATAAATACCTGGTTATTGTAAAGCTTGATTGTACCCTCAATTGACTCAAACTCCATGTTGATCTTAGGGAAGTAGAGAATACCCTTTAAGTTAAATGGATAATCCATGTTGAGGTGGATCCAGAAAAGAGGTTCCTTGTAATCACGGAATACTTTTCTATAGAACTCTTTGTACTCCTCATCAGTGCAGTCCTTAGGAGTCTTAGCCCAAAGAGGATGTGTATCATTAAGAAGCTGTGGTCTTCTCTTTATCTTGAGCTTCTTCTCCTCTTCCTTAGCTTCTGTGTCCTTGTTCTCGCCTTCCTTAACCTCTTTTTTCTCAGGCTCGATAACTTCGATTACAACGTCATCCACGCGTTTCTCGGATTCCTTAATAGTCTCAGTGCCTTCTTCATTCTCCTTGGAAAGGTAAATCTCATAAGGCATGAATGAACAGTATTTCTCAATTACTTCTCTTGCCTTGTACTCGTTACAGAACTCAAGGCAGTCCTCAGAAAGGTGAAGTGTGATGGTAGTACCGATCTCCTTCTTGTCTCCATCAGACATCTCGAAGTCTGAGCCGCCATCACATGTCCAGTGAACTGAAGCAGCATCTGACTTGTAAGAAAGTGTATCAATATCTACATAGTCAGCAACCATGAATGTGGAATAAAAACCAAGTCCGAAATGACCGATGATCTGGTCTGCATTAGCCTTGTCTTTGTACTTGTTAAGGAAGTCTGTAGCACCTGAAAAAGCTACCTGGTTGATATATTCCTCAACCTCTTCTGCTGTCATACCGATACCATTATCTGTGATCTTAATAGTCTTCTCTTTATCATTAAGAACAACATCAACGCGTGGCTTGAAGCCCTCAGGCAGTGTGTACTCACCCATCATATCCATCTTGCGGATCTTGGTGATAGCGTCGCATGCGTTGGAAATTACTTCTCTGTAAAAAATATCATGATCCGAATACAACCATTTCTTAATGATTGGGAACATGTTCTCGCTGTTAATTGAAAGATTACCTTTTTTTGAAGCCATAATTCTCACTCCTTACATTACATATTTTTTCATGCCTTGTATCTTGAAATATTAAGCTTTCTTATGGGCCAAAAAGTATCTTCATATGCCCACCTAATTAAGTTTAAGACCCGAAATACCAAAAGTCAATAAAAAATTAGCACTCATTTAAAACGAGTGCTAACAAATGTTTTATTCTAAATATATTCCTTAGGCATATGCCTGCAAACCGAACAATACGCATCTTATCCAAGCAGTTCCATAAGCTGATCCTTGCTCATACTCATTAGTGATTCGCTCTCACCGCTAAGAATTGCATCAGCCAGATCCTTCTTGGCATTTTGCATGTCAATGATTTTTTGCTCTATTGTATCTTTTACAATCAGCTTAAATACCGATACTTTTTTTGTCTGCCCTATTCTATGCGCTCTGTCAGTTGCCTGATTCTGAGCCGCCAGATTCCACCATGGATCATAATGGATAACTACATCAGCCCCCACCAGATTAAGTCCAGTTCCCCCAGCTTTAAGGGAAATCAGAAATAGTGGAACTTCATTTTCATTAAATGAATGTACCAGTTTTATTCTCTCCTCCTTAGAGGTCTGACCTGTTATCTTGTAATAATCAATTCCAAGCTTATGCAGGTCTTTTTCCAAAAGTTCCAACATAGAAGTAAACTGAGAAAAAAGAAGAATCTTATGACCGCCATCTATAGCACTCTGGATAAGTTCAAGGCACGATTCCCTCTTAGCCGATTCTCCGGAATATCCTGCTGTCATAAGCTCTGGATCGCAGCATATCTGCCTTATCTTGGTAAGCTCTGCCAAAATCTTGATCCGATCTTTTCCTGATTTATAATCCTCGCTTTCAAGCATTCTCTTCATATGAGTAACCTGAGCATCATAAAGTTTTCTCTGAGCAGAATCAAATCTTGAAAAACGAATTTCTTCCATTTTATCAGGAAGATCCTTTAACACATTTTCCTTAAGTCTTCTAAGAATGAAAGGCCCCACCATATTCTTTAGTTGCTTGGTAGTATCCTCGTCCTTGTATTTGGTTATGGCAGTTTCGAAATCAGACCTAAATCTGTCATAGGTGTAAAGAAATCCCGGCATCAGGTAATCAAAAATGCTCCACAACTCGCTAAGCCTGTTCTCAATAGGTGTTCCGGTAAGAGCAAATCTATGAGTACTCTTAATTACCTTTACAGATTTGGAAACTGCTGCCTGTGAATTCTTGATAAACTGGGCTTCATCAATAATCTCATAGTCAAAACTAATATCCTCATATAGACCTATGTCACGTTTTAACAGATCATACGAAGTTACAAGAACTTCTGGCAATGCCTTGGACGAAAGAAGCCTTTTTCGTTCCGTCTGAGTACCAGTTACCGTCTCAACCTTCATAGATGGAGCAAAACGTTTAAACTCTTCCTCCCAATTATAAACTAAAGAAGCAGGACACACGATAAGAGAAGTCAGCTTTTTCTTTTCTGCCTTATGCTTTTCTTTCTGATACAAAAGAAGTGTAATGACCTGAATAGTTTTTCCAAGCCCCATATCATCCGCCAGAATTCCTCCAAAGCCAAGCTCTGAAAGTGTTGCTAGCCATTTAAAGCCATAGGTCTGGTAGCTGCGAAGCACCTTAGAAATGCTCTCCGGCGCTTCAATATCGGCATCTTTCACCGCATTAAAGTTTCTTACAAGATTCTTGAAATTCTTATCTCTGTCCGACGCAATCTCATCATGCTCTTCAAGAAGCTTATTTATATAGATAGCCCTGTAAAGAGGCAGATGAAGCTTACCCTTTGTAAACTCTTTAGCTGATACTCCCATAGCCTGCATAGTAGCAGACAATTCTTCCAGCGTATCATCCTGCTCCAGACGGATAAACTCCCCGTTTCGCATTCTGAAGAACTTCTTCTTTTTGCGATAGCTTTCAAGGAGCTCTAATAGCTCATTCTCAGACATATCATCTGTAGAAATATCCAAATTGAGGATTCCACTCTCCACGGATACTCCCAGTCTGATTACCGGCGCTTTTCTAATCTTAAGTCTTTCAAAATCCTTGCTGGCCTCTATTTCTCCAACTGCCATAAGATCACGAAGGCCATCGTTTAAGAGATCAAAAGTATTATCTCCATTTTTTTCACAATAGTACTCTTCACCATTATTCGTATCAGAAAGATACTTAGAAAGAGTTTTAATCGCATCCTGCTCAAACTCTATATCTCTGTTATCAGGAAGAGGATAATCAGAATCCGAAAGCATATGAAGCGGTATCTCTTCCTCATTATATTTTGCAAAAGCTCTTCCTATAATATTCTCATCATCCGCATCCATGTAATAAATAATCTCACACTCAGGAGGCAGAATTTTCTGAATTTTTTCAGGATGCTTTTCAATTACTTCTATCTCCGGAGCCTCAATAAGCTGGGGAAGAAATCTATAGTAGAATTCAGGTATTTTCTTTCTACCAATGCTAAAAGAAGTGATGGGGCCATCGGAATTGTCCATCAAAAGCTTCATTACAGGAGACATATTATCGATTCTGGACAAAGTCTTTTTGTCCTCATCAATTGTATAGCTATAGTTTTTGCCCTTAAACATTCTGGGAAGCTGCGCATCAACAGATAATCCGTTTAGTTTTCCCTCTTCATCCGACATTTCCTTAATTTGAACCTGGCAGTTCACTTTACCATTTCCGACAGTAACTTTATCAATACTTGATAAATCTTTTTTCTTATAACCTGAAAGTTCTATTGTATCGCCAAGTGACATGTCATAGAATCTATCCAAAAGCTCTGGAGAAAGCTGAATCTTATCTTTTAAGCCAAGCTTTGAAGTATAGCTGGAGTAATATGACATGATAGATTTTATCTTTTCCTCAACATAATCTGACTCAGACTTAGCATCCTCCATCAGTGAAAGATATTTTTCGGAATTTTCATCAAAGTCATAATCCATGAAGGATATGATATTATTTTTGCCTAGTGCAAGAGAGCCGCATTTTAACCTGGTTTCCAAGAGTTCGGGTATACTTTTTAAAACATATAGTTTTTCTAATCCGATTTTGAAATTCAGGTTAAAAATCAGTTGTTCACCCACTGCAGCGATGGTAAGCTTTGGTACAAGACGAACCAGTTTCTTCTTGTCTGTATTTTCATCAATTTTCTGAATGCTGGATAATTTCCTATAACCATGCAAAATCTTAGTAGCCAAAAGATCTGTCTCGTCACCGGGATTGTACTTTGCTATAAATTTGTCTGCAAGCAGCAGAAGTGCTATCTTATGAGCGCACAACCTTTTATAGTAGCTGCCATAATATCCGTAAAAGGAATGTCTGGCCAGGTGTTTAGCAAAACAATCACTGTTAAGAACCCTGTCCTTAGCGAAAACAATTCTTACAGATGTAGGAAATTTCCCCTTTTCCTGAACTGTGCCTTCTACCTCCATGACAAGTTCGCCATTTTTATCCGCATGTGAGGAAACATAAAAAGATTCCGCCTTGGTAAGCTCTATTCTCTTCTGTTCGATAAGCTTGTGAGCTTCCAGATAATCATCTTCTTCGATATCGGCATCATCAAATATTTCTCTTACATTAAAATATGTATTTCCATTATCTGATTCAAGTTCTTCCGATTCCCATAAATCATCCGTATGATTGTCTTCCCACTGGCATAGAACAGCAACCTGATGTTTACAGTTATAGCCATCCTTAGCATATCTGCAATCACAGGAAAATCTCAGATTACCGGACTTAAGACCTGTTATCCTGACATTATATACATGCGTTCCCAAAACCCGGGCCATACAGCTATCCTCTGTTTCTGAATAGCCCTTTACCTTACCATTTTCAAAGTAATCTCTTCCTCTTTGAATAATCCGCTCTTCAAAATAATCCGTCCAGACTCTCCAATAATTTCCCATATTATAGTCCCCAATTACAACAAACTTGAATCATATTCTTCCTTTATATATTATTCAAAATAATTACCATAAACATCCCAAAGAGATGAAGTTGTAGCCTCTTCGTTTGAAGAAATAGAAACCTCATTCCAGAGGTTTTCATTCAGCTCTTTATTCAAGGTCTCAACAAAAGCATCATACTGCTGGCCAAATACTTCTCTTTTCCTGTCCGCCACAATACGGACTTTGTTGACCTGCGTCTCTTCCCTGTTGAAGGTGGAAAGACACTTTATAAGGACATAACCTTCACTTGTCTCAACAATGTTACTGACCTCACCGTTTCCCAGATTAAAGGCAGCCTTCTCATATGCCTCTTCTTTTTCACCTTTGCCAAAAGAAATAGTGGCTTCATCGGCTTCATTATAATTATCCTGAAGCTCTTCAAAGCTGGCTCCGTCAATAAGCTGGTTCTTTACGCTTTTCATCCTGGCCAGAGCAGTACTCTTTTTACTGTCGTTAAAAGGTACCTTCTCGCCTGATGCATTATATTCGTAGGTTTTGATCAAAATCTGCTCAACAGTAATAGTTCTGGCTTCATCATCACTTATCTCAGGATTAATGTCCCTGATGATATAGTCATAAAGCTTATCCGCAAGGGCATACTCAGAATAGATCTGCTGTATGGTATCCTGAGAAACACCGTGCATTACAGCTATATCTGCATCTGTCAGGCTGGAATAATACTCAGAAGCTGCCTGTGCTGCTTTTTCTATCTCGCTTTCATCCAGCTCAATCCCCATATCTGTAGCAAGAAGATTCATAGCTTTGATCTGTGCTACCTTCGCAAGAATTGATTCCTTCAGCTGACTTTCCACTGTCCCGTTATCTGTTTCTTTCTGCCAGATTTCCGAACCGAAGGTGTTCTCATAGCCATTCTGGGTATTGATAAGATACACCATTATCTCCTGGATAGTGCAGACGCTGTCCTCAATCCTGAACACCTCATCCTTCTCAAAACCAGTAGTGAACACCACCTTCCGCTCCGCCAAATCCATCCCGCAGCCGGAAAGGATTACACATACGCTCAAAAGAGACAACGCGACACAGCAGAACTTGCTCAAGCTCTTCATTTGAAATAAATCAAATACTCTTTTCATTTTTTCGTAACCTATGGCAACAATTCAGTTACCCAATAGTCTTAATTATGCTGCGAGCCACGCAAAGTCCGTTGGCACTTGCCTGCTGAAGTCCACGAGTAACTCCTGCACCATCACCGATTGCACGAAGCCCCTTGATGCTAGTCTCAAAGTCCTTATTTACTATAACCTTATTTGAATAGAACTTAACCTCAACACCGTAAAGAAGTGTCTCATCAGAAGCAATACCAGGAGTAACCTTATCAAGAGCCTGAATCATCTCATCAAGATCCACCATGATTCTGTGTGGGAATACCAGTGAAAGATCTCCAGGCACTGCATCCTTAAGTGTAGGGATCAGATTGTTTCTGCAAAGTCTCTCCTCTGTTGTTCTTCTGCCTCTTCTGAAATCACCATAAGTCTGAACAAGAATCTTGCCACCGCAGAGCATGTTGGAAAGCTCAGCAATCTTTTTACCATATTCAATAGGTGTCTTGAAAGGCTTAGTAAAGTTCTTGGATACCAAAAGCGCAAAGTTTGTATTGCTGGTCTTAAGGTCTTTTCCCTTATAAGCATGGCCGTTTACTACAGCAAGGCCGTTGTCATAATACTCGGTTGCAACCTCTCCGGATGGATTAGTACAGAATGTACGAACCTTATCATCAAAAGTAGGTGTGTGGTAGATAAGCTTAGCCTCATAGAGGTTCTCGTTAAGGAACTGCATTACTTCATCTCTTACCTCAACACGAACACCAACATCTACTGTTCCTGGCTTAGTCTCAATTCCAATTTCTTCGCACTTGTCCTTGAACCAGTCTGCACCCTCACGTCCAACGGCGCTAACAATCTCTTTTGCATAGATAGTCTCGTCCTTGCTTGTTACAACGCCCTTACATACACCATCTTCTACGATGATATCTGTAACCATGGTGTTGAACTCAATCTCAACGCCTTTATCCAGGATATGCTGCTGGAGCTTGGAATAAATTTTGTAGCCTTCCTCTGTTCCAAGGTGTCTAATCGGACATTCTACAAGCTTAAGGTTCGCATTGATAGCTTTTCTGCGGATCTCACGAATCTCCTGCTCTTTGTCCACTCCATATACGCTCTTGTCAGCGCCGAACTTAAGATAAATCTCATCTGACTCATGAATAAGCTGTGTAGCCACATCGTATCCAAGTATCTCAGGAAGATTACCACCAACGTCAGGTGAAAGAGAAAGCTTTCCATCAGAAAAGGCTCCTGCTCCCGCAAAGCCAGTTGTGATTGAGCATGGCTGACATCCTGCACAGGTCTTGGTCACACGCTTTGGACAATTTCTTTTTTCTATTGAACGACCTTTTTCTATCATCAAAACCTTAAGGTCAGGTCTCTTTTCCATTAATTCATATGCGCAGAAAATTCCGCCAGGGCCTGCACCTATAATTACTACATCAACATTTTTTGCCATAAAAACCTCCAAAAATAAAACAAAAAATTCAAAAATTTGTAAGCAATGTATTATAACATAAAAGAAGAAAAAATGTTACTATTCAGACAGAAATGCGCACTAAGCTGCGCATTTCGTGAGAACTTGATGCAGGAGTGAGCGCATTCCTTCGACGAAGTCGATATGGAATGAATGCGCGAATTTGTTACTGGAGCGAGCTGCATGCGAGTGAACAGTAACGAGAAAATGTTACTGTTCAGACAGAAATGCGCACTAAGCTGCGCATTTTTGTTAAAATAAGTATATACATCGTTTCACGGATAGGAGTTAGCTATCTTCATGAATAAAAAACTGTATTTATCAAAACTAATCAAAGTATTATTCCCAACTGCGCTTGCGGTTTGCACTTTTCTCGTAACAGGCTATGTCTCTGACAACGAAACCAGCAGCGCTTTTACAAATGTCGACAAAAATACATATTCTTCAAATACTACTGCTATGCATTCAGCGCAGCTATCACGTGACGAGCTCACAATTTCCATGGTGGGCGATATTCTGCTGCATATGCCGATTGAAAAAGCTGCCCGTGACGATGATGGTTTCTATGATTTTAATTTTATCTTTGAAAAAATGGCACCCGAAATAAAGGCTTCTGATATTGCCATTGTCAATCAGGAAGTTATCCTGGGCGGGGAAGAACTTGGAATATCCGGTTATCCTTGTTTTAATGCTCCTATCGAGGCTGGAGATGCGCTGGTCAAGACCGGTTTTGATGTTGTATGCCACGGCACCAACCATGCACTGGACAAAGGAAAAACAGGACTTGAAAACACCTACAACTTTTGGAAAAACAATTACCCGCAGATAACAGTTCTTGGAATAAATGAATCCCAACAAGAACAGGACACAGTTAAGATAATAGAAAAGAATGGGTTTAGGCTTGCTCTTTTAAACTATACCTATGGAACAAACGGCATCCCGCTTCCTAAGGGTATGCCCTACGCAGTAGATATTTTAAAAAAAGAGAAAGTAATCTCAGACCTTAAATATGCTGAGAATAATGCTGATTTCACCATAGTGTGCCCCCATTGGGGAACTGAGTATTTTACAGGCGTCAGCGACGAACAGAAAGAATGGGCTGAGATTTTTAGAGAGTACGGCGCCGATCTTGTGATAGGAACCCATCCTCATGTGATTGAACCTATTGAAATGTTCGAGGATTCAAAGCCAGGGATCACCAATAATCACGGTAACGGAGATATGCTTGTCTACTACTCTCTTGGCAACTTCGTCAACTGGACTTCCAGTTCCGGAAAAGGAGTCACAAAACGCATGGTAGGTGGAATGTCCAGAATCACTCTCACCAGAGATAAAAATGGTGAAGTTGTAATAAAAGACTACGATGTCCGCGCCCTGGTCTGCCACCTTATAGGCGGTCACCACGGTGTCACTGTTTACCCTCTTTCTTCATATACTGATGAACTCGGAAAGCAAAACAAAATTGCTTCTCAGGATACAACTTTTTCAAAAGATGCCTGTGTAAACCTATGTAACGAAGTGTGGGGGAATAAATGGAAATAAAAAGGCAACCCCTTGGCCTTACATTTGAATTATGCCAAGCACATTAAGCACTGCGCTCACGAGAATGATCACAATGAATATTGGGCAGAGAACTGTGATCATAATTGAAAAAGTCTTCTTTCTTCCAAAAGGATGTCCGTCCTGTTCAACCTCTTTTGTCAGAGTATCAATTCCCATGTGCTTCGTAACCAGTATGCAGGTCATAAGTGCCGCAATTGGCATCATTATTGAATTAGTAAGGAAATCAAAGAAATCCAAAATCTGCATCTTCATGATGGTAACGTTTGCAAGTGGGCCGTTTCCAAGAGAAGAAAGGCTTCCGAGAAGCACCATGATAAATGCCATAACTATAGTTCCACGCTTTCTGCTCCAGCCAAACTCATCGGAGAAAGTGGAAACCGCACTCTCTGTAAGAGCAATGGCACTGGTAACTGCCGCAAATAGGACCAAAGCAAAGAACATTATTCCTATTATTTTACCCAATCCAAGACTTGCAAATATCTTGGGCATTGTAATAAACATCAGTGATGGTCCGGCTTTAAGCTTGGTCTGATCTCCGTCGTAAAAAGAGAATACGGCAGGAATGATCATAAGGCTGGCCATAACTGCAATGGCTGTATCAAAGAATTCCACCTGTCTTGTAGACTCATCGATGCTGACTTCCTTTTTTACATAAGAACCAAAGGTAATAAGAATACCCATGGCAATTGAAAGTGAGTAGAACATCTGGCCCATAGCCGTTACAACTGTCATTATGGAAAAGTTCTCAAAATTAGGTACAAAAAGATATTTAACTCCGGCAAGTGCTCCTTCTCTGGTAACAGAGTAAACGCAAACTCCAAGGGCAAGAACTACCAGCACCGGCATCACAAACTTAGAGAATCTCTCAATTCCATTTGAAACACCCATGAAGATTACTCCCAAAACCAAAATTGCAAAAATAATGAACCAGAATTCAGAAGCAGCTCCATTAGTAATGAAATTCACAAAGAAATCATCTGTTGCCACATACTCAGCATCACTTCTAATATATTCAAAAAGGTATTTGCAAACCCAGCCGCCTATAACAGAATAATATGGAACGATCAGGATCGGTATTATGGCATTGATCCAGCCACCAAAGCTCATCACTTTATTTTTACCAAGTGTATTAAAGGCACCAACCGGGCTCTTCTTGGTGTATCTGCCAATTGCTGTTTCTGCCACGATCATTGTGTAGCCAAACGTAAGAGCCAGCAAAATATATACAAGCAGGAAAATACCTCCGCCATACCTGGCGCACAGATACGGGAACCTCCATATATTGCCAAGTCCCACAGACGCGCCCGCAGCAGACAGTACAAAACCTATCCTTCCTGAGAAAGAACCTCTTTCTTTTTTCAAATCTAAATCCTCCATTACATAAAAAATCACAAGAAACACTATAACACACTGCAGTGATATCATAAAGTGAAAAAATGGGACATACAATTGCTTCATTACGAGAAGCAATTATATGTCCCATAGGTTACTGTTCACTCGCATGCAGCTCGCTCCAGTAACAAATTCGCGCATTCATTCCATATCGACTTCGTCGAAGGAATGCGCTCACTCCTGCATCAAGTTCTCACGAAATGCGCAGCTTAGTGCGCATTTCTGTCTGAACAGTAACTCCCATAGTATCTCATTTTCAGCTAATTACTCATCTGCTGGTTCTGTACTGAACCGGTGTCATGCCGTATTTCTTTTTAAACAATCTGTTGAAGTGTTCAACATTCTGATAGCCTGCTGCCTCAGCCACCTTCTCAACTTTCATGTTGCCATTTCTAAGAAGTGTGCTGGCTTTATTAAGTCTGATGCGCTTTACGTTCTCGCCAAAGGTCATACCTGATTTTTCCTTAATGTATTTGGAAAGATATGGCTTGGACAAATAGAACTGGCTGGAAAGATCATCAAGGGTAACAGTCAGGTAATTCTCCTGAATATAATTGATGATGGAATTAATTCTTTCATCCTTGCTGTTCTTGATCTCTTTTACCTCATCAATCTGGTTAACAGCGATCACAAGGGCACTAATGGAAGATCTGATGATATCCTCGTCTATGCCAACGCCCCAATACTTCTTGCCGTTGTGGGTAATTCCAACATAGGTGCAGGCCTTGGAGGAAGATCCTCTTGAAAGAGCGTGCTCCTCATAGGTTGAAAGCTCATAGCTGACATTGAAGTACTGCTTAATAGCGTTGCTGACAGCATCGAGACGGCCATTACCATTTGCCTCTACAATATGCTCTTTTTCAGCATGATCAATGGTTACTTCTGCAAGGATTCCATCAATCTGCTTGAAGTGGCAGGCAGTAATCTTGAATACGTTATCATTATGAACATACTTATCTTCAAATATCTGATAAATTCTTGCAGGTGAAAGCTCAGCATGCTCTCTGTCGGAAATATCCTTGATAGTGTAGCTGATGTCGGACTGCATTTCCTTTGGAACCATCATGCCATAGTTGGTCTTAAGGATGTAGCTTACGCCACCCTTACCGGACTGGCTGTTGATTCTGATAACATCGCCGTCGTACTCTCTTCCAAGATCCTTAGGATCGATAGGAAGATACGGAACTGACCAGATGCCTTTGTCTCTTTTCTGATCATGCCATGCAAAGCCCTTGGAAATAGCATCCTGATGTGATCCGGAAAAAGCAGTAAATACGAGCTGTCCGGCATAGGGCTGTCTCTCATAGATGTGCATCCTTGTCAGTCTCTCATAGGTCTCGCCCACTTCCATGATATGGCTGAAATCAAGTCCCGGATTAACTCCGTGTGAATACATATTGATAGCAAGAGTAACGATATCAACGTTACCTGTTCTCTCACCGTTTCCGAAAAGGGTTCCTTCAATTCTGTCAGCACCGGCAAGGCATCCAAGCTCGGCGTCACTAATTCCTGTTCCTCTATCATTGTGAGGATGCAGGGAAAGAACTACGCTGTCACGGTATTTAAGGTTCTTACTGATATATTCAACCTGAGTTGCAAATACGTGAGGCATTGCAATCTCAACAGTTGTTGGAATGTTGATAACAGCCTTATTCTTTTTGGTAGGCTTCCATACATCAAGAACTGCATTGCAGACTTCTACTGCATAGTCAACTTCTGTTCCCGGGAAGCTCTCCGGTGAATACTCAAAAGAGAAGTTACCATTGGTCTCTTTTGCCAGCTTATCAAGGAGCTTGGCTCCATCTATGGCAATCTGCTTGATTTCTTCTTTACTCTTTTTAAATACCTGTTCACGCTGTGCAACAGATGTTGAATTATAAAGATGGATAATTGCTCTTGGTGCGCCCTTAACAGCTTCAAAGGTTCTCTTTATGATGTGTTCTCTTGCCTGGGTAAGAACCTGAACAGTAACGTCGTCAGGGATCATGTTCTTCTCGATAAGCGTTCTGGCGAATTCAAACTCTGTCTCAGATGCTGCCGGGAAACCAATCTCAATCTCCTTAAAGCCAAGGTTTACAAGCATTGTAAAGAACTCAAGCTTCTCATCAAGACTCATTGGTTCAATAAGTGCCTGATTACCATCACGAAGGTCTACACTGCACCAGATAGGCGGATGATCAAGATAATCTTTTTTCACCCAGTCGTAGCTTACCTTAGGTGGCATGAAATACTGTCTCTGATACTTCTCGAAATTCTTCATAATACTGCTCCCCTTTTCTAATTTCTCATTCCATAGTGTTTCAAAACAAAATATCTTGCTTATAAAATTGCTGATAGTGATTATAGAAGCTGATATAGATTGATGTTTTTTATTGTTCGATATTAATATCGGTCGGTTTTATTGATATTTTTATATCTCTAAATGTTAAAATCAATCTTTTTTGTTGATAAATATTATGATAACACAAATTTATGCAATTACATCATGGTGAATTTAATCATTTGAATTGATGTTTTTTATTCATATACAAAAATAAGCCCGGAATTTCGTTGTTCACAGGGCTTATTTTCCATCGATCAATCGCACTGATAACCCTTGTTCACAAGGATATTCTCAACAGCATTTACATCTTCTGTATGCATTACCATGATAGGATTACCGGTCTCTCTGTTAAAAGAAAGGTAGGTGTAATTTACATTTATATGGCTGTCATTCAAAGTCTTAAGGATGTTATCAAGAGCTCCCACCTCATCCTTACACTCAACAGCAAGAACCGACGAAGTCTTGCACATATATCCTGCCTTTTTAAGCACATCCATACATTTTTCAGCATCCGACACTACCATTCTGATGATGCCGTACTCTGCTGAATCGTTAGTTACAGAACCCAGTATATTAATATTGTTTTCACGGAGCAGTCCTGTAATATTCTGAAGACATCCTTTCTTGTTCTCCGCATAAATTGAAACCTGTTTAAGCATTCTATTTCCTCCATTTATACCGCAAGGCGGTTACTAATCTGATTTTATCAGTAACCTCGCATATCTTGCAAAGTTCTTTTTCACTCTGTCACTTAAAAGTGCTAAAGTTTTTAATCTTTGTCCACTATAGCACATTACCACAAAAGATTCAAAGATTTTTTATAGCAAAAAAAGGGAAGAATTCAGCAAAGGATTATAGGCAGCCCACAAAATCTCTACACTATAATATGATGAAGGAGGCGTGCTTTTTTCTGAACATCATTTTCTAAGCAGCGCCCCATAAGGAGTTATTTGTGAAAAAGATTTCCTATCCTAACCTTATCAGGCTAGCAATAGCTGTGATAGCGATTGTCACAGCCATTATAGCGCCAATGTTACTAACCAAAATTCATCCCAGAAAAAGCGAGGTCACTACAATGCTGCTAGATAACATCAATCCCATAACCCAACTTGATTATCCTGATCCGGACGTTATAAGAGTTGACGATACTTATTATATGGTAAGTACTACCATGTACTTCATGCCTGGCTGCGAGATTCTCCGCTCCCATGACCTGGTAAATTGGGAACACGCCACATATGTATATGACACCCTGGACAGTACTGCCGCTCAGAAGCTGGAGGGAAAGGAAAATATTTACGGTCAGGGCATGTGGGCTGCAAGTCTTCGCTACCACGATGGAATTTACTATATCTGCTTTGTAGCCAATGATACCCACAAGACATATATCTATCAGTCAAAAGACATAAATGGTCCTTGGGAGAAGTATAATCTCGAAGGCTTCTATCACGATAATTCAATTTTGTTTGATGATGACGGCAGAATATATATTGTCTGTGGCAACAAGAATATCTACATAAAAGAGTTAAAGCTTATAGAGAAATCTGAAGAAGAAAAGAAAAACAGCGAGATTCCCACAAGGCTCAGCGACTTTGAAAAAAGTGATATAGATGGTCTTCTTTTATCAGACAGTGATGAGGTTTACCTTGGATATGAGGGAACACATTTTTATAAGATTAATGGAAAATACTATCTCTTTTTCATTCATATGCCCAAGACCACAGGCAAAAGAACCGAGGCTGTTTTTGTAGCTGATAAGCCGCAAGGCCCCTACTTTGGTAAAGATGTCATGGATGATGACAGAAACTACAGAAGATCAGGAGTTGCCCAGGGCGGAATTGTAGATACTCCTTCAGGAAGATGGTACAGTATTCTTTTCCAGGACAGCGGCAGCGTTGGACGAATCCCGGTTCTCATGCCCGTGAACTGGTCAAAGATATCAGTTTCTGATCTATCTGTAGTTGGAAGCACAGTTTCAAATAGCAATGCCACTTTGGCTGATGAAAATGGCAAAGTAGATTTCCCTGTCTTCGGCGATAATGGCAAGATTCCTGAAGAATTCGAAATTGAAGATTTAAAGCCCGGATATGAATATACTCCTCTTGTATCAAGTGATGATTTCAAGACAGAATATAGTGATTCTTCAAGCTTTGGTTTTAAACCCTGCTGGCAGTTTAATCACGAACCTGATCTTTCTCTTATAGAAAGAGATCTCGCAAAAGGAACTGTCACTATTACAACCGACAAGATAAGCAGTAACCTGGTTCAGGCTAAGAACACTTTGACTCAAAGAGCTCTTTTCCCAGGCTGCGAAGTTAGCGTAACCATTGATGTAAGCGCTCTGAATGATGGTGACTACGCAGGACTTTGCCTGCTTGAAAGTAGCTATGGTCTCATCGCAGTAACAAAAAGGAATTCCGGATACTACCTTGTTATGGGTAAAAGAGAAATAAAGACCACCGATATGTGGGGCGAGCGACATGACGACGAGCCTTTCGAAGAGGTAGAATGCATAGAACTGAATAGTCCTGTAGTTACACTGCACGCCGGGGTCTGCTTCGACCACAAGACTGCTGATAAAATCGTGGCTGCAAGGAATGAAGCTGATAAACCAAGCCTCATCCCCTACACTGATGACACAGTATCCTTTTTCTACAACCCTGATGCTGATCATCTAAAAAAGCTCGGCAAGAGTCACAAGCTTGAGTTCAAGCTCGACCACTTCACCGGTGCCCGCTTTGGACTCTTTATCTACAGTACTAGAAAGACCGGCGGCAGCGCAAGCTTTTCCAATTTTATATACGAGTAAAATAAAGATGTTGCTTTCTAAGATTCTTCCTAGAAAGCAGCATCTTTTTATTTTTCCGCTATGATTTTTTACTTCTCACAGATTATTAATACGAGCAAGAAAATTGTGATAATTACTTTTTAACCCCACATCACATCTGTTGATCTTTTTTATATAATCCCAAGTATGCCCCGGCAAAGACAAGTACCGAAAAAACTGCAATTATGATCTCTAGTCCCATAACAGGTATGTTAAGCACTTTCAAGGAGTATAATGACACAAACATATCCAGTATAGTATGGAGCACTATTGCAAGGGGATACAGGAAGAAGCATTTCTTTTCCCTGCATGCGTAAAAGACAAGAATTGATGCAGCTATATGGTAAATAAATGCGAAAACTCGTTCAAACATGCTAAGTGGCAGATTTGAAAGAGACAGTTCTGAAAGAGCGGTTGCAATCGCATATAGAGAATCCACCTGCTCCGGCGAAACCTGTCTTACCTGCTCCACCATAGCTTCGAAGGTCCCGGTATTGATCATAAGTGCATATGAAATATATGCGCCAAATCCCATTCCCATGAGCATCATGATTTCAAAGCCGCCATGTCCTATTCCATAGGATATGGCTGTTTCTTTGTTTTGGTGCTTCTTAAGAGCAGTTTTAAAAGCAATAAACCGTCCGGTTTCTTCAAACACTCCAGGAAAAAGGCCAAACACAAAGGCAAGCAAGATTGGCCTTGCATTTATATATGCTCCCAAAGTGGTATTGGTTGAAACAACCAGTGCCTGTAGTGGCTTTTCCAATAAAAGCACCGCAATCAGAAATGTCAGTGCTCCAACAATAACCTTAATATAATGCTCTTTTTTCCTGATGATCCAGATTATAGCAATCACTATTGGGACGATAAAGCCAATGCCAGTACCAAGTATTAGTGTTGCAAACTGTTCAACTCCTATTTTTGTAATTTCCATATCTACCCCCATTGGTGCCCTTACTCCTTTGTCAGTTTCATTACTTTCAGATAGCTAAGGCATGCTAAAATGCCAACAACCGCAATCAGAACGCAAGTGATAATATTTGGATTTATCATAGTTCCAAGCCATACAACCAGCACGATAAGTCCCATGTTCACGAACATATTAGGCAGCAAATAGATTGAAACCGCAACCCCCTGCTTGATGACCTCAACTTCATTTTCCCAGTCCAGCCTCATATGTTTAATTCCGCAAACGCATCCCCAGCAGGTTGAAAAAGCGCACAACACAAATCCAAGTATCAGATAAAGAACTGTATTCAAAACCGGTGCCTTGGCAGAAATACTGAAACACAGTATACCAAAGGTCATGAACGGAACTGTTAAATACATATTAAAGAGCATCTTGCCCTGATAAATAGTTTTCTTTTTAAGAGGAAGGCTCTGCATGATCCAATAGTTTTTACCTTCAAGAGAAGGTGAACAGGTTGTTGTAGCCATCATCCCAACAAGGAAATAAACCATCAGCGGAATTGCAGGATACAGGATTCCGTGTGGAATCGGTGCACCCTTGGTAACCACTGAAATAACTTTATCAAAGCCAACGATAAGAACTGCAATTCCTCCTACCGCCGCCAATATATATCCCAAAGCTCCATTTACAAAATATGTTGTGGAACCGGTAAGGCGCTTTAACTCTTTGAAGGCAATAGTATTAAGAACACTTCTCTTTTTAAGGCCTGCAACTTTATAATTTCTTTTTGCCGTATGGCTTTGAAGCGCTGAGTTTATCTGCCTGTAATTCTTACCAACATATACAAAGACTATCTCAAAAAGAACTACAGTTAAGGCAATTAAAAGACCTCCATATAAAAGTCCAAGGAAATTACCCTGTCCTGTCATAGTTATGGCCTTTGAAAACCAAACTGCCGGAAAATAGTAGGTTCCAATATTTTCCGTTAATTCAGATGCTTTTAAAGCAACTTCTACAGCCTTATCATCTTTAAAAATTCCGTCAATTATGTATTG
This sequence comes from uncultured Butyrivibrio sp., assembly GCF_947169445.1. Classification (GTDB taxonomy): domain Bacteria; phylum Bacillota; class Clostridia; order Lachnospirales; family Lachnospiraceae; genus Butyrivibrio. The sequence continues at coordinate 49,244 of NZ_CAMVPU010000005.1, forward strand.
AAGCGAAAAGCAAAACAAAACAAAAACAAGCGTCAGTGCCGTCTGGATCACATTCTTTTTCTCAAATCCTGCACTGGCTTTGGCAATCAAAAATCCAATAAACGAAGCTACCAGCATAGGAATTATTGGAACAAGCAATCCCAGTAATAGCCACAAAGGATATATAAAAGCCGAACTTTCCGAAAAGAGTCCATAGCCAAGCATCATCGGAATAAGGAGTCCCAGATACCAGGGCAGAGTTTTGATGTACATGTACAAAAACTTGCACATAGCTACATCTTTTACTCTAAAAGGAAGTGCCATCAGCATGTCATATTCCTTAAAATTAAGGAGATATCCGTTGGTCTTAATAAATGTAAAAATAAAGCCAATAGCAGAAATGCACAACGCACAGGTAAGAGGCACCACTTCGATAACCCCCGCCTCATAAAGTCCCATACATGAAAAGAAGCTGTATACAAATAGCATTAATTCAAGACACGCCATTCCAATGAATCCGGCAATTGCTCTGTTTCTTTTCTTACGGTCTTTACTATACTTTCTTATATTCCAAAGACTGGTAGATTTTAGCAATGTTTTAAGTAGTACTAAATTTTTCGTATTCATGCCATTCCTCACAATCTCTTTTCTCAAACAGCCTGCTTATTGCAAGAGGCCAAGGAAAGCCTCTTCCAGTGACCTACCCTGTGTAAGTTCTTCCATAGTTCCATTTTCGATAATCTTACCCTGTTTGATAATAGCAATCTTATTGCAAAGCTTTTCAGCCACATCAAGTACATGGGTGGAAAAGAAAACTGCTGCCCCATTCTCACACATTTCATGCATTATTTGTTTCAAGGTAAAAGATGCCTTTGGATCAAGTCCCACAAAGGGTTCATCCAGAACCATCAGCTTAGGCTCATGAATAAGAGCTGATATAATAGCCACCTTCTGTTTCATTCCATGTGAATAGGAACTGATCAGATCACCAAGAGCATCGGTGATCTCAAACATTTCAGCATATTTCTGAATAAGGCTCTGTCTTTTTTCCACGTCGATTCCAAAAATATCAGCGATAAAATCAAGATACTGTATTCCGGTAAGATTCTCGTAAAGATCTGGGTTATCCGGAATATATGCTGTCAGTTTCTTGCATTCAACCGGCTCATTTTTTACTGAATGACCGTCTATTAAAATCTCACCTTCATTAAAATCAAGGACGCCTACAACTGCGCGGATGGTAGTAGATTTACCGGCTCCATTATGTCCAATGAAGCCGTAAATGTCACCACTTTCAACTGTCAGATTAATGTTATCTGCAGCCTTTTTATCCCCACCGTAAGTTTTAGAATATCCTTTTATATCAAGTACAACGTTTTTTCCCATAACCATTTTCCTCAACTAATTTCCCGTAAAATGCATTCACAATTTTTTCAAAAATCCCGATTACATTCAATTTTAAAATATTACAGATCGAATTTTGGCGGCACATCGATCTCTTCCCCAACATATTTTCCATCTTTCTTGCGCTGTCGCACACACTCTGACAAAAGATATTCTATCTGCCCATTGACGGATCTAAAGTCATCCTCTGCCCAGGCAGCGATATCATTGTAGAGTTTTTCTGAAAGGCGAAGCGGAACCTGTTTCTTTTCTGCCATTAGTACAGACTTCCTGAATTAACGATAGGCTGAGCGTCGTGGTTGCCGCACAATACCACGAGTAAATTTGAAACCATAGCTGCCTTGCGCTCTTCATCAAGTTCCACAAGCTGTTTCTCATTAAGTCTTTCAAGAGCCATCTCTACCATGCCTACTGCTCCATCCACGATAAGCTTTCTGGCATCAACAACTGCTGAAGCCTGTTGCCTCTGAAGCATTGCAGCAGCAATTTCAGGTGCATATGCAAGATATGTAATTCTCGCATCTACAATTTCAAGGCCCGCATCAGAAACCTTGGACTGGATCTCGTCCTTAATTCTGTTTGCAACAACTTCTGTAGATCCACGAAGGCTTCCATCATCTGCTTTGCCATCACCTGTTGTATCCACATTCTCTGTAATGTCGTAAGGGTAAAGTTTTACTACATTTCTGACTGCTGAGTCACACTGAAGAGAAAGGTATTCTTTGTAGTTGTCTACTGTGAAAACAGCCTTGGCTGTATCTGTAACTCTCCACATTACTGCAACAGCAATCTCAACTGGATTACCAAGGATATCGTTGACCTTCTGTCTTGAATTGCTAAGTGTCATAACCTTAAGAGAAATCTTTTTATCAACTATTGTCTTAACCTGTGTTGTTGCACCTGCGCTGCTGACTGTAAGAACTGATGCAACAGCGTTCTTCTTGCTATCAGAGATATCTCCGCTCTGACCAAGCTTGGTTTCTGCTGCTGGATTGAAGGCTGTGCTGAAAGGATTTACCCAGAAAAATCCATCGCCCTTTAATGTTCCGATGTATTTGCCAAAAACTGTAAGAACAAGCGCTTCACCTGGCTTTAACACCTTAAGTCCAAGGAAAATCAACCAGCCAAAACACAGATACAAAATGCAAAGTACAAAAAAGATAACGCCCTTAGCTCCACCATTATCCATTGTTACCGCGCCAAAAACTGTTCCTACAAACGCTATCAGATACAAGATTATTCCTAAAAGTAGCATTATCATTCCATTTTTGTGTCCGCTAATTACCTTTTCTTTTACTTTCTCATTCATGACTATTCCTCCTCATATTTGTAATATCATGATTATATTATTCACTATTTATCGTGAAATTTATTTGATATCATTATGATATCACTATAGTGTTTTTTGTCAATTATTTATTTTGGTGAAATAAAGATAATTATTTTTTACTATTTGGAGGCGCAGGGACAGACAGACACGGGGACGGTTCTTTTGATTGGCAAGACAATGGGGACGGTTCTTTTGTCTGGTTTTTTTCAAAAACCAGACAAAAGAACCGTCCCCATTGTCTTACCTGCCAAAAGAACCGTCCCCGTGTCTGCCCGTGTCTGCCCCCATATACCCCACAACTTAATTTTCACCGAAAGTTATACTCATCACATCATCAATTGCAATGGTAGATTTATCCTTTAAAATTATTTCTCTCTTAACATAATCGACATTCCGAACATCAGCGGTTATTGTGATATACTCACCGCCTTCTTTCACTAAATCAGGAACAAAATATGTAATAGCAGCCCTTGGCATATCGCCGATCCTGGATTCGATTTCTGCCAAAGCAATATCAAGTTCCTCTTTCACCTCTTCACTAAGTTCCACCTTGGCGGTTGTGAGTCTTGCAGTTTCATCTACAGCATCATCATAGCCGGTAAGTGCAGCGAAAGGTGCAAACTGTGCAGCTCTGTTTTCAAGCGGCATGGGAGCGTGTCGTTTCGATTTAGGGCGCTCCATATGCAGCATGTCTTTATACTTTTCTATACTCATTTTTACGCTTTATGGCCTCCTATCTGCCTTGCTCTGTCTAGTCCGGTAGCGCCTTCCTCAAATGAAGTCCCCCTCACGATGGCAGTTTTTCCAAACTTTTGCTGGATTTTAAGTGTTGCTTCCTGAAGAGCCCTCTCCTTTGCATTTTGAGCTTCCTTCTCTTTCTTTTCCATATCCTCTTTTTCATAGTCCACAAAAAGAGACATTTGCTCAAAGGAAGTTTCTTTATCTTTGGCCGCATCTTTTTCCAGAATTACGTTATTGGCGATAATGTTAATTCGTCTAACCAAAAGAATCTCATTGACCTGTCTGTCATAAATTCTAAGTGCCGCATCAATAATGTGCCTGCTAAGGCAGGTGTAGTCCTCTAGATTTTCGCTTCCATGGGCGTGAGTTGGAACCATTCTGCCGTAGTAATCTTTGGATACTTCACCTTTGTATTTTTTTCGAACCTCAGGATCTTTTAAGCTGTCAATGTCATAGCCAACAGCAAGCACAATCTGGTCGGTCACTTTGCCATCTTCCATCATAGACATTGCAAGAGCTTCCGCCATCTCTTTTACAATAATGCGAGCCTTTTCATATGTATATGGACAGTGAAGGACCTGTCCCTGGCTGATGCTGCTGTTGTCAGGCTTGTAAGCCTTGACCATTTCCATGGTACATGGTTCATAACCCCAGGCGTGATCAATCAAGAGCTCTGCATTTATTCCGAACATTTTGTACAGCATATCTTCATTATAAAAATCATTCTCTTCTCCTATGCTGCATCTGGCTATATCTCCCATTGTCGCAATTCCTACGGAATGGAGTTTCTTGGCATAGCCTCTTCCAACTCTCCAAAAATCAGTCAGCGGCTCATGGTCCCACAAAAGCTCTCTATAGCTAAGCTCATCAAGCTGGGCTATACGCACACCATTTTCATCTGCATCAACATGCTTGGCCACTATATCCATCGCAACCTTGGCCAGATACATGTTAGTTCCGATTCCTGCCGTTGCGGTTATTCCTGTTTCTTTCATAACAGCATTTATCATGGTCGCAGCCAGCTCTCTTGGAGTCTGGTTATAGATCTTAAGGTATTTGGTTACATCCATAAATACCTCGTCAATTGAATAGACATGAATATCTTCAGGGGCTATAAACCTAAGATAAATCTGATAAATACTGGTACTTATCTCCATATATCGGGACATTCTGGGAACCGCGGCAATAAAAGAAAGCTTTAGGGAAGGATTTTTTTCAAGTTCCAAAGCATCATCGGAATCGCTGGTGAATTTGCGTCCCGGAGCTTTAACAAGTCTCATGGCATTGATTTCTTTTACCTTCTGTGTAACTTCAAAAAGCCTTGCTCTTCCGGGGATGCCGTATTTTTTCAGAGAAGGCGAAACAGCAAGACAAATAGTCTTTTCCGTTCGGCTCCTGTCTGCCACAACCAGATTGGTTGTAAGGGGATTTCTCTCCAGATCCTGGCATTCAACCGATGCGTAAAAAGACTTAAGGTCAATTGCGATATATGATTTTTTTGAAGTGTCTGATACAGTTTTATCCATGTTTTCTTATTACTAAGCCAATATCTAGAATACCAATTTCTCTGCCATATCTCTAAGCTCCTGTCTTCTGTCATTCAAAAGAAGGAGTTTATTATATTCGTAGTAGGCCTCATTTCCGGTTTCCCTCACAAATTTAAGGCTATAATACGCTTTTGACAGTTCTGTCAGAAAAATTACCATCTCCTGGCTTCCTGAAAGTGACTGTTCATCGCCGAAGGTCTGCTCCAAAAACGCAAAGCTATTGGTCAAATGTTTTCCTATTTCTTTTACCCTGTTCTGGCGCAGTGTTTCTCTATCATTGAACCATTTTTTGAGGTCCGATGTTTCTTTTATAGTCTTAGAACAAACTTCAAGTGCAGAGGCTTCTAAGCGCAAAATACGTTCATCCTCCCTGCCAAGAAGTCCTGCATCAAGGTCAGATTCTATTTTCACCCTAATAGCCTTAGCTCTCTGGATGAGCCACTCTCCCGGCTTAGTAGTTATCTCTAAGCACTCTTTAACTATATCAAACAGACCTTTCTGAACAGCCTGATCCCGGGAATACTCTTTGAACTCGTCCATCAGTTTATCTGTAAGGAGCCCTATAATACTGAGTTTTTCGTCAAAAGAGCCCTCACGAATAGCTTTTTTATCCTCAGGAAACCTTCCTTCAAGAATATCCGGAATCTTATATAGCTCATAGAACCTTTGATATAGCTCATAGTAAGTTGCAAAGTCCCTTGCGATATCCTTATTCTGAAGGTACTGAACGGTCAGGTTCTCATCAACAGGAATGCCAAGCTTTTCGTGAACCTTTATCACTCTCGATAAATCTTCCCAGCCTCTTGCAGTTACAAAGCTTCTGCCATCAGTATCTGTTTTTATGCTATAGAAATTATCCTTTTTTATCTCCAGATAAGCCACAATTGAGCCATGGACACCGGCTTTGTAAGCATATTCCTTCCAAGCTTCGAAGTCCTCTTCAATATTGATCTGACGAACGCGGTCCAGAGTAACGATATCAAAATCTCTGACGGATTTATTGTACTGAGGTGGATTTCCTGCGGTTACTATAATAAAGCCCTCGGGTAATTTGTGACTTCCAAAGGTCTTGTACTGCAGAAACTGTAACATGGTAGGAGCCAGAGTCTCTGATACACAGTTTATTTCATCCAGGAAAAGAATGCCTTCCTTAATTCCGGATTTTTCAATCTGCTCGTAAACTGCACCAATTATCTCGCTCATAGTGTATTCTGTTACAGAGTACTTTTTTCCACCAAATTCTTTTTCCGAGATCATAGGAAGTCCTATGGCACTCTGCCTTGTGTGGTGAGTTATGGTATATGCCACAAGATTGATACCAAGCTCATGGGCAATCTGCTCCATTACCGCAGTCTTACCAATTCCGGGAGGACCCATCAGGAGTATAGGACGCTGCCTCTCAACAGGTATCTCATATTGCCCCGCATCATCCTTTTCAAGGTATGCTCTTACCGCGTTTTTAACTTCTTCTTTTGCCTGATCAATGTTCATAATATGCTCCAATAAATATCTTTATATTATTTTTCAGATAAATTACTATTCTTGTTGCAAAAACTTTTGCATCAATCACTAGATGTACAGCTTCATAGCCCAGTCCGGCACTTTTTCATCATCATAGTCTTCATCTCCGGCAAATACAAAAGCCGTGTCATATGACGTTGGTGTCACCGGATATTCTCCATATCCATCTGTAAAATATATTAATCCCTTTAGATTTTCAAATTTATTTTCCGATTTTAACTTCTCCACATGCTCGAAAACCGGTCTGAAATCCGTTCCATAGCCGCCTTCTACATGAATTTCAGAAGAATATTTATACATTTCTTCTCTTTTTTCAAAAAAATCTGTTCTCTGGATCTGATTATCGCATTGGATCACACAGATTTTTATCTTTTGAAAAAAGCTATCCTGTCCCAGTAAAATTGCAGCAGTTTCATCTAAAAAACGCTGAACCAGAACATCTTTGCAGGAAGCAGAGGTGTCAATAGCAATCACCAGCTCCTGGATCTTTTTGACCTCTCTAAACTCGTTCTCTTCTATAAGAGGCATGTTTCCATAGTAATCAAGCCCAAAGGCATACATTCCATAGTCAAAACTATCAAGGTCAACACCGCCTTCTTCGCGAAGGACTTTAAACCTGTTTAAAAACTCCCTATAGTCCGTCCTGCTGGTATTTTGTATTTTCAAAAGCCAAGCCAGTTTTCCAAGTCTGTCGCTTTGATTATTGCCAATAGTCTCTATCTCTGTCTGAACTCTTTTCCCCTCTTTATCCCAGTTCTTCCGGGCATTTTCTATCTGCTTTAATCTTCGTGGATTAATATATTTGGTCTTTTTATTCTCGTCATTATTTAAAGGATTCTGGAAGTTCTCATCCATTGGCGGCATTTCTTTATCAGAATTATCCTTTTCATCTTCATGATCTTTTTGTTCATCATCAGCCGGCTCGTCAGAAAGCCTACTCCAAAAGCCATGATCATCAAGAGCAAACTCCCACTCCAATTTCTCAATCCCGTAAATATCTATAGGATTCTCTTCCGAAAAATAATGATAAAGCTTCTCAACAGTAAGGACCTTGACCTCTTTTTCCAAAAGAGCATACCACTTATCGCGATAATCCGACGATACCCTGTAAATGCACTGATAGTCCATTCCATCAAGGATTGATTCCACAACTATATCTGCACAAATGTCAAATAATCTTTCGTCTTGGTATCTGCTCGAAGTGTACATATGCATAAATATGCAATGAAGAAGCATGTGCAGATAAGTCCTGTTTAGCTTCCCGGGTTCCTCCACAAAAAGTCTTAGGACATGGGATGGATTAAACCTGATAGCTACTGCATCTGTCCCAACCGTGGTGGTGGATAAATCCATCTCGTAAGTAAGACTATTTAGAGCAGAGCCAAAAAACCTCATATCTATATATAGTTCTGTCCGCGAAGCGTTCAAAACCTTTTTTCCCGCTTCCTCTAATTCCATTCGCCTCTCCATAGAACACACCTCGTATCCATGATACCAAAAAAATCGCCACAGGCATATGCTACCTGTGGCGATTTTCAAAACGCTCAATTAATCGTTACTGTTCACTCGCTTGCAGCTCCCTCCAGTAACTGATTCGCGCATTCATTCCAATTCGACTTCGTCGAAGGAATGCGCTCACTCCTGAATCACTTTCTCACGAAATGCGCAGCACAGTGCGCATTTCTGTCTGAACAGTATCAATTAATCTCGTATGAGTAGTCACTAAAGTCTGCTTTCAGTGAGATACTGTGTTCTGCATTAGTCCAAGTGAAGGTCATAACAGAGCCCTCAACTGTCACATCAAGCTTTGCATCAAATCCAAATGCAGGATTTGTATTTCGAAGTCTAAGAAGCTCCAACTGCTTCTTTACTACATCCTTCTCCATTGCTTCATCAATCTGTGAAAGAGTCAGATTAGTTCTGTTGATTTCCTTATGCCCACCGGCTCCGGCGCGCTTTACAGCCTCATGATCATTCTTTCCTGCAAACAGGTCAAGATACCAGATCTGAGGCTTACCCGGCATAAACATCTGAATTGCTCTTGCAAAGAGCATCTTCTTATCATCATCACCAAGTGCGCTGTAGTATGTAGCATTTACCTGATAATACATATTCTTGGCGCCGTGAAGATCCTTGACATATCCGCCTCTTCCTACGATGGTCTGGATCATGTCCTCAATATCCTCGTCAGCAAGAATTCCCTTAAGGTCCAGAAGCGGAATACCGTCATGGCATCCAAGCATGTTTACTACGCGAATTTTCTTTTCCTGAATCTCATCAGCCCACTTTTTAAGCACTGTACCGTCCTTATGCTCAATAGCATAGATCAGAAGTCCAGGAAGGAAGAAGTCATAGGTCATGTAACCTTTACCGGCAACAACCTCATATATCTTCTCCTTGTAGCTTGCATGAATTTCAGGCAAAAGAGATACATTAAACTCATCAGCCAGCTTTTTTACCTTCTCAAGGACATCCCAGGTATCAGGCTCATTAAGGAAGTTCTTCTTGCCCGGTTCCTTGGGAGCATAGGCAAAAGCATCAAGTCTTACAATTCTTGCACCATATCCTGAAAGTGCCTTCAAAGTATTTCGATAGTGCTCCCAAACAAGGTCAGATTTGATATTAAGATCCATCTGTCCAAGGTAGCGTCTTCCTGATTCAAGAAGCTCCACCACTGCATCCTTATATTTCTCATAGCCCGTAAAATCAATTTCAGATGGCTTCTTGCCCTCATCAAGGCCTTTGCAGATTCTCTCTGAAAGTCTGGAAGCAGCAAGATATTGAATTTCCATCTTATCCATCAGATCCTGGGCATCCGGTCTTTTATACTGCACTTCCTGATAAAAGGTATTCCAGTAAGGAACATCCTTGCCATCAGGCATTCTCACCATAAGGATTGGAAGCCCCGGCTTTCTGAAGAACATATCCTTGATATATTCCTCTCTTGGCTGGATATAACCCTCAGGAGTCATTTCTCCGCAGCCTTCCCAAAACTTATTCCAGTTAATAAAGAAATCTGCATACTTAGATTTCTCACCATTTTTCACAAGATCCTGGAACTGTGGCGAAAGAACTGATGCATGATTCAAGATGAAATCAAGCTTTAAGTTAATTCCAAGCTTATCCAGTGCCTCAAGGTCTTTTTTATCAGCAAGTTCCTCGTTTATACCATAATCAATAACCGAAAAGCCTCTGTCCAGATCAGTATTAAAGATACTTGGAAGGATGTAAAAAGACTGGAATACATCCTCAAACTCTTTTTTCTCAAGAACAGAAACAATATCTCCCATGGTTCCGCCCATACTGTCCGGATAGGCATTAAGCATAGGTCCGTTATCAACAAAATTTTTACCCATTTGTTCTCCTTAAACAAAAGACATTAGTTTATAGTTGCCGACTTTTTGAACATTACATATTGTAGAGTTTCTTAAAGCCTTCGTAATCTATAAGTTCTCCAGCCTTAGTAATGATGATCTTAGCCTTATGTGCCTGATCAACAAGCTTTTGCTGCTCAAGTTCAAGAACAAGAGTAGTAAATGGGCTGTCAAGCTTACCATCTCTGTTTCTGGATCTTCTGTGTTCAAGAGTCTCCTGTGGAGTACTGTTCAAAAGAACAGGGATATCAACCTGAGTCATGTAGTCGCTGTTTCCATGAGTCCACTCAACAATAAGTACCTGCTTTTTGGACATATCTACGCAGTCATACCAAAGAGATGCCTCATCTCTTCCCATTCTCTTAAGGTAAAGCTGATCAGCGCCATCCTTGAAGGCTTTCATTATCTGATCAACCTCAGCAAAATCAGTTTCATTTGGAGTACCAAGGTAACCATTAAGTCCTCTTGCACCGCCCTCACGATAAGATCTGAACCATGTGTCAGTTTCTTCATGAGCCTTATTTGCATCATCTTCAGCTATCTGCCACTTCTTCAATGTTTCCATATGTTCAGGAGACATGACACCTTCGTCAACCATTGCACGAATACCACTTTCTCTGAATATATGAAGTCTTTCCGCATCATTGTACATAGGAATACGATGTGGGTAGTTATCTCCCGACATAGTGTAGCTGCCGATTCCAGACTGTTCCAACAAATATGACAGGCATGACGCAATTTCAGATTTACCTACGCCGGATCCGCCACATACTGCTACAACAGCACGTCCATACTGATTCTTTTCCATAACCTTTTTAAGTTCATCTACAAGCTTAGGGAAAATAGTCTTAGCTTTCGCTATATGGCTGTCACCAATTTCAATCTTATCTCCGGGCATATCGCCATGTGGGATGTCCGCCGGAATATTTAATGTAGCTACTTTTTCCTGCGCCATAGCAAGTTTTGCAATTACAGCTTCTGCGTTTGCAGAAATCTTATTGTACTGAGTGTTCATAATTCTCCTCTTTCCATAGAAACCGATTTTGCATAAATATACAAAATATCATATTATTATTTTTGACAACTTATGTTCCGCCATGTTATTTTGAACACAAGATACAATAACTTTTTTTCTTTGTAAAGACCAAAATAAAATTATGATTACGATTAAAGAGATTGCAAAACAACTAAACATGAGCACTACAACGGTTTCAAATGTTATTCATGGAAAAACCGGAGAAGTGTCTGATGATACCAAAAAGAAGGTTCAGGATTTCCTGGAAAAGGTTGATTATGTGCCGAATATAAATGCAAGAAATCTGGCGCAGAACGAATCCAAGATCATAGGTCTCGCACTTAAAGCAAGGGCTGACAAGTACGAAAACCTTATCATGGACCCCTTCGTATCAGAACTAATAGGTGGTGTGGAAGAAACCATAAGAAATGCCGGATATTTCATGATGCTGTACATATCCAGTGACACAGTAGAAATCATGCGTCACGTCTCCACCTGGAATGTGGACGGTCTTATTCTTTTCGGTATGCTCAACGATGATGGAATCCGTGTCAGTGAAAAATATAAAAAGCCAATTGTATGTATTGATACGTACAGTATCGAAGGTCTCAAACATTTCACCAATGTAGGACTTGATGATGAAAAGGGAACCTACGATATGACGAGCTATCTGATTTCACAGGGACACCGTAAAATAGCATTCCTGTCAGATAATGCCAATGGTGTCGACCTGGCTCGTCTGACCGGATACAAGAAAGCTCTTAAGGATGCCGGGATCAGGAACAAAGAAAGTAATTTCCTTCGTCTCCGCCCCAGATCAGATGAAATCGAGGATAGCTTGGAAGAAATCTGCCAGCGCGCCAAAGAGTTCACCGCAATTGTCTGTGTATCTGATCTCTATGCCGTAACGCTGATGGCAGCCCTAAAAGACAGAGGAATTTCTGTTCCGGATGATATATCCATTGTTGGTTTTGATGACAATATGCTGGGCAAACTTCACAGGCCTGCCCTCACCACTGTTCATCAGGACATCAAGGTTAAAGGTGTCACCGCAGCAGACACACTGCTTAAACAGTTAGCCGGTCACAAAACTCCAAATCAGATACAGCTTCCAACAAAGCTGGTTATCAGAGATACTGTTAAAAACATTGCTCAAAAGAATGACTAACAAAAGTAAGTTTGCAGCTCCTGATACGGATAGTATTTACAATTCACAAAACCAACTTGTGCTATCAGTTATACATCTTGCCCAAAGAAACTTTTGCGCATAAGTTTCAAATATCTACAAAATAGCGAATATTTGTTTATTGAAATTTTACATTTTTATAAAAAAATAAGAAAGCCAAACAGCCAGTATTCATGCGTTGTTCGGCTTTTTTATTGCGTTCAGTCAATTTTCTTTTTCCATTTTCGTATTGTATTTTGTGTATTAATGTGATATTTTAATTTCAGCGTACAACTTATGCGCAAAAGGAACCGCCAAAAATTATAAATGTTATGGCAAAGTGCACAAAAGGAGGATTACAAAATGAAAAAGAAACTCATGTCAGTTCTTTTAGCTGGCGCAATGGTTGCTTCTTTGGCAGCTTGTGGCGAGGCAGGCGCTGACACAACAGCAACAACATCATCTGACAACACCGGAGCAAAGACAGAAACAACTGCTGCTTCATCTGACACAGCATCTTCTGCAGGAGCTGTTCGTCTTCTTAACGGTAAGCCTGAGATCAATGACCAGATGCAGGCCCTTGCTGCTAAGTACCTTGAGGAAACTGGTAACACACTTGTAGTTGAGACTATCGGTGGTGACACAAATGCTTCTGATGAGCTTAAGAAAATGTACCAGGCTGACAACATGCCTGACATCTTCGTTATAGAAGCTAACCAGGCAGCTAACTGGGATGGAATGCTTGCAGATCTTGCAGGTGAGGAATGGACTAACAAGACTGGTTTCGAACTTGTAGATTCCAGCATGGGAACAATCGGCTTCCCTTACACTGTTGAGGCTACAGCTCTTGGTTACAACGCTGACCTTCTTGCTAAGGCTGGTGTAGATCCTGCTTCTCTTACAAGCCCGGCAGCTTGGCAGGCAGCTTGTGAGACTCTTGATTCCAAGAAGGATGAGCTCGGAATCACAGCTGTATTTGGCTGGTGCGCTGAGCCTACAAACCTTGGCTGGTCATCAGGTACACACGTATTTGGTCAGTATCTTGATGCAGGTCTTAAGGCTGATGATACAACATACATCGATCTTCTCAACGATGGTGGTAAGATTGACGAAGCTAGAATGAAGAAGTTTGCTGAGTTTATCGGAATGATGAACCAGTATTCAGATCCTTCTCTCCTTATCGACGGCACATATGACAATCAGGTTGCCGGCTTCAAGGAAGGCAAATATGTATTTATCACACAGGGTAACTGGTGTGTAACATCTCCTTCAGATGTTAACTTTGAGTGTGGCTTTGCTCCATACGCATTTGAAGATGGTATCAACACAATCATCGCTGGACCACCTTCATATTGGGTAGCTTATGCAAATGGTAATGTTGATGGCGCTAAGGCATTCTTTAACTGGTGCGCAGGCGATTCAGCTCAGAATATTCTTGTTAACGATGCTGGACTTGTATCTCCATTTGATGATTGCCAGTACGAAGCAGTTAACCCATTCTACAAGAGCATGAACAGCTACATCACAGCAGGCAACTACTCAGGATGGCACACAATGCTCAAGAAGGACGGTCTTCAGAACCAGACTTGTAATGTATTTGCAGATTATGCAAAGGGCAAGTTCGATGCTGACGGATTCGTTTCTACAATGGCACAGGTAATCTCAAGTTACTATGCACAGTAATTAAGAAGGTATTATTTAGGGGGCAGGGCAAATTTTATACTCTGCCCCTATATATTCTCAAAATAAGTACATCATCACACTACATTTCCACCACCCAGGAAAGGGGGACTACACATGAGTACATTTTCCATCGGGAGAAAGGCCGTTTCTTTTATCAGCCTTATAGCAGGAATTGTGCTTGCGATTGCAGGTTTGGGATTATCAATTGCCAAAACCGGTAACACATTTAGGGGAGCAATGTTTATCGGCGGTGTTATTCTGTTTTTCATCGGACTATATCTTTTCCCAACCCTTAAGCACCATCGTTCGATCATCAATTTCATTTTTCTTTTCCCACTACTGTTTGCCTTTATGGTAACCGTCATCATTCCACTGGTACTTGGTATCGGATATTCATTTACCGACTGGAACGGTATTACATTAAAGGGATTTGTTGGAGTTTCCAACTACACCAGAATGTTTAAGCAGCCAGCGTTCTTATGGTCAATACTTCTTACATTCTTATTCGTAGTATTTAACATGATCCTGGTTAACCTCGTAGCTTTTTTACTCGCACTTTTATGCACTTCCAAAATCAAAGGACTTGGCTTTTTCAGAGCAGCCTACTTCCTTCCTAACCTGATCGGAGGAATCGTTCTTGGTTATATCTGGCAGTTCATCTTCAGTAATGTAGTAACTAAGTTCACAGGAACTTACTCAATGCTTTCGGACACAAATACGGCTTTCTTAGCCATTATTATCGTATATATTTGGCAGTATGCAGGTTATATCATGCTTATCTACATCACAGGACTTAACACTATTCCGGGTGACGTACTTGAGGCTTCTGCCATCGATGGAGCAAACAAAACTCAGACTCTTTTCAATATCAAGCTTCCTATGATTGCTCCAACCATTACAATTTGTACATTCCTTACACTTACATCCGCATTTAAGCAGTTCGATGTAAACCTTGCTCTTACAAATGGTAAGGGATCAGTAAACTTCCTTGGCTCATATATCGCCAACGGAACTGAGATGCTTGCTCTTAACATTTACAGCACAGCAGTTATCAATAACGATTATGCACTTGGACAGGCAAAGGCCGTATTGTTCTTCATCATCCTTGCAGTTGTCTCCATTGTGCAGGTTAGAATATCTAATAAGAAGGAGGTGGAATTATAATGCATACAAAGGAAAAAACATCCAGCGTTGTTATCAGATTGATAATCGCTATTATCATCGCAATCTATGTATTATTCCCATTTTTCCTGCTTCTTATAAACTCAGGAAAAGTAACCTCTGACATTACTTCAAATCCAGTAAGTCTTGCAGGTGCAAGCTTTGGACAGCTCCTTGAAAATATTAAGGCAGTTATAAACGATCCTAACTTCCTTTTCTGGACTTCCTTCGGATCATCAGCTCTTATTACTATTCTGTCACTGGTTCTTTTATCACTCTTTGGAGCTATGGCAGCCTGGGTAATCTGCCGTAACAAGACTGTATGGTCAACAGTTATTTACTTTACCTTCATCGCATCAATGATCATTCCTTTCCAGGTAGTAATGCTTCCACTTATTTCTACTTTCCGTGATGTTGGTAAGTTTATTGGTATTTCAATGCTTCAGTCAGTTCCGGGAATTGTTTTTGCATATCTCGGATTTGGCGGAGCGATGACAGTCTTCATCTTAAATGGTTTCATTAAGGGAGTTCCTTATGATCTTGAAGAAGCAGCTTCAATCGATGGTTGCTCACCGGAACAGACATTTTTCCAGATCATCTTCCCTCTTCTGACACCGGTTATTACTACTGTTACTATTCTTAATGGTATGTGGATCTGGAATGACTACCTTCTTCCATCAATGATGCTAGGACAGAACGGTCGTGTTATGACAATCCCGATTGCGATTCAGAAGTTTGTAGGCTCTTATGTAAAGAGCTGGGATAGAATTCTTCCGGCAGCGCTTCTTGCAATCATTCCTATGATCATTATTTTCCTGATTGCTCAGAAGCAGATCATGGAAGGTATGATTGAGGGTGCTGTTAAAGGTTAAACTCAAAAGAGAGAGCTTTTCCATAATAAGGAAAAAGCTCTCTCTTTTATAATTTCAGTAATTATTTGAGTTCGTACTTCACCTTGTCGTCGACACTGATGTCTGAGCCAAGTTGGACTTCGATGAGTTTGAGCTCAGTATCGGCCACTACGGTGTGTTTGCAGCCGGCTTTCATGGTAATAACATCACCAGACTTAACTGGTGTTTCTACGCTGTCGATGACAGTCTTGCCGGTTCCTGAAATAACCACCCATACCTCATCTCTGTGGTTGTGAAGGTGATAGTTCATGGAATGTCCCGCATTAAGTGTTACCTTGATAGTCACGCTCTCAGGCTCAACGTCGATAACCTTGAAATTTCCCCAGGATTTTTCAGCAAACATTATGCGCTGAACAATGCCATCTACATAGGGCTTGATATAAGAGCTCTGCTCTTTGTCGGAAACAAGAATTCCTTCCGGAGATGCAGAAATTACAACATCTGTAAGGCCCATAGCCAATACAGGAACATCCATCTCATTTACGATATGAACGCCTTTGCAGGTTTCATTCATCTGTCCTTTACCAACAATGTTCTCTTCCATTGCTTCTGTAAGAGTGTTCCAGGTTCCAAGGTCCTTCCACTCTCCTGCAAAGCGCATAACCTGAATCTTATCTTCTTTTTCTACAACTGCGTAGTCAAAAGAAAT
Source organism: uncultured Butyrivibrio sp. (assembly GCF_947169445.1). Lineage (GTDB taxonomy): Bacteria > Bacillota > Clostridia > Lachnospirales > Lachnospiraceae > Butyrivibrio. The sequence continues at coordinate 65,724 of NZ_CAMVPU010000005.1, forward strand.
CTTGGTAAGAGTCTCATACTTATCAAAAAGATCCTGATAGTCCTTAAAATCTATAAGCTCATGAGCCTTTTCAAGCACGTATTTAAGCTTGTAAGCAAAGACGCCACCATTCCACAGAGCACCCTGTGAAATATAGTCCTTGGCAACTTCTATTGAAGGCTTTTCTTTGAAATTAGAAACAGCACTTACGTTATCCTTGGTAGCAGGGATGATATAGCCGTACTTCTCAGATGGATATGTAGGCTCAATTCCCATAAGAACCAGGTTAGCCTCACCCTTATCCGCCTGATCAGAAAGAGCCTTAAGCGCTGTAAAATACTCATCCTCAACATATGGATCAACAGGACATACTACAACTGACTCCTCAGGACTGATTCCAAGTACGTCAACAAGATAAGCTGTAGCCAGAGCAATTGCAGGGAATGTATCTCTTCTGCAAGGCTCTATAGAAATGCCCACATCAGTACCAAGCTGGTTGTGAATTGATGAGACCTGTGTCTTACTGGTGGCAATGGTCACTGTAGCATCCTTATCTACCTTCTTGATCTGACGATAGACTCTCTGAACCATGGACTCGTAGCTTCCATCTTCCCCCTTGAAAATCTTTATAAACTGTTTGGATCTGATATCATTGGACAAGGGCCAAAGTCTCTTTCCTGACCCGCCTGATAAAAGAACTATATTCATTTTGCCTCCTTAAACTAATCAGCCCTGAAAGGTGTTTAATCTCTCAGGGCATATTTATTAGCATAATATATTATATATCTTTTTCTGTTCAAATTATACTATCACTAAGCGCATCAGCACTTACATTATATATATAAAAGTATCTTATCACATACTCTGTGCTGCATCCTGACTGATCACAGCCATATAATAGGAATACAGATTCTTGTATGTGTCCTTATTATAGTGAAGGCCATCAGGTGTACTAAAACCGACCTGCTGTAGATAGGTATAACTGTCAATCCAGTGAACTCTTGGATCAAGTCCTTCCTTAAGCGTGGTATTGAAGGATTCAATCTGTGAATTCGAAACGCTTGCAGAAGATCCAACAGGTGTAACTGCTGAATAATATACCGTTATTCCTGCATCTGTCCAGGCATCCATATAGCTATTTACAAGATTCACATATTTCTTGGCATTCCTAAGATCATTCACACCAAAGTTAATGATCATGGTAGTACCCTTGCCGGCGTACTGAGGAATGGCAGCAATTGCTGTATCCTTGAAATAACTATAACCTTCACCAACCTTGGCTATATAAGCCTTGTCACTAGAGCCAACAGCAAGCTGCATCTGAACTGTTCTGGAATCACCCACAAAAAGATATGGAATACCAGGAATCTCAGTAACCATGTAATCGCCTCTGATAAAGCCTATCATATCCTTAAAAGTCACTTCGTACCAGCCATTATCTGTAGCTCCAAGAACCGACATTGCAGTTCCCCAGGCAACCTTTCCAATACGCTCGTAATCAGTGCCTGCGCCAAGTCTTACATTAACAGTATCACTGGCATACATTGTGGTAGGTGTATCAAAAGCAACCACGTTGTATGATGTTAAAGCTGCTGTACTAACATCATTTATTGATGTTTCTGTAAAAGCAGTATCAATCTGATCGTTATCTAAAAGTCCCAGGTTCACTGTTGTCGTAGCTGCTGCAGCTGCAGTTTCATTTGTAATCGTTGTAACTAATGTAGTACTCGAAAACTCTGCCGAAGATGTAATATCCGATATCTCATCTTTTCTGATGCAAAAGCCGATAACGAAGGCAAACACTGTTGCAAAGGTGATCAAAACTATTAGGTTTTTCTTATTTTCTTTATACATGTTCATAATAGCTGTCATTATATAAATAAATGAAATTCCTTTTTAGTCAGTTTTCTAATCTTTGAAATTTTACAATAATTGTAACAATATGTCAAATTCACCAAATTTCAGCTTCCGTTTTCGTCACAGTTGATGTGAATCATATTCTCACGAAAACCGCATTTCTGTCAAAACAGTATGCAGCTTACTTGAAAAAAACAGCTTGGAAATCCTAGAACTTCCGAGCTGTTATAATTATTCTTAGATAAAAATTCCAAGAATACATTTTTTATTCAACCGTAACACTCTTTGCAAGGTTCCTTGGCTTATCAACATCAAGTCCTTTTGCAACTGAGGTGTAGTAGCCAAGAAGCTGAAGTGGTATGATTGCAAGGCTTCCTACGAAGTGCTCGTCAACCTTAGGGATATATACTGTGAAGTCGCACTGATCTTCTACATTGTATCTGCCATAGGTTGTAAGTCCCATCAGATATGCTCCGCGGCTCTTACACTCTACCATGTTGGAAACAGTCTTCTCATAGAGATCTGACTGGGTAAGAACACCGATTACAAGTGTGCCGTTCTCGATAAGTGAGATAGTTCCATGCTTAAGTTCTCCGGCAGCATAAGCCTCTGAATGGATATAGCTTATCTCCTTCATCTTAAGGCTTCCCTCAAGAGAAATTGCGTAGTCGATTCCTCTTCCGATAAAGAAGATATCGTGTGCGTTGGAGTACTTAGCTGCAAACCACTGCAGGCGCTCCTTCTCTTCAAGGATCTTCTCTATCTTCTCAGGGATACTCTTTATCTGCTCTACATAGTAACTCATCTTCTCAGCATCAGTAAGTGTTCCCCTTACTTCACCAAACTTAAGTGTAAGAAGGTATCCGCATACAAGCTGGCAGCTGTAAGCCTTTGTAGTAGCTACTGAGATCTCAGGACCTGCAATTGTATACATCACATAGTCAGCTTCTCTTGCGATTGATGATCCAACTACATTTACGATAGCAAGTGTCTTAAGGCCTTCTTCCCTGGCCATACGAAGGGCTGCAAGTGAATCTGCAGTCTCACCTGACTGAGAGATAACTATGGCAAGAGCCTTCTTGTTAAGGTGCATCTTACGGTATCTGAACTCTGATGCCAGTTCTACTCTTACAGGGATATCTGTGAGTTCTTCTATAACATACTGGACTTCCATTCCAACGTGCCATGCTGAACCGCAGGCTACGATGTAGATCTGAGTAAAGTCCTTTATATCCTCGTCGGTAAGTCCAACCTCAGACAGATCAATATTGCCATCCTTGATGTACTTACTGATGGTATCTGAAACAGCCTTTGGCTGCTCATGGATCTCTTTCATCATGAAGTGCTCAAAGCCGCCCTTTTCAGCTGCTTCTGCTGAGAAGGTAACTGTTGTCACTTCCTTCTGTACTTCGTCACCATCGATGTTAAAGAAGGTAACGTCACCGGCCTTGATCCTGGCCATTTCCATGTCATCGATATAGTAAACGTCTCTTGTATACTTAAGGATAGCAGGAACATCAGATGCTATGAAGGATTCATCCTCCTGAACACCGATGATCATAGGAGACTGTTTTCTTGCTACATAGATCTCGCCCGGATGGTCATTGAACATTACTTCAAGAGCGTAGGAACCACGTACTCTAACCAGTGTCTTGGCAATGGCATCTATAGGTCCCATGTTGTACTTCTTGTAGTAATAGTCAACAAGCTTTATCAGTACCTCTGTATCTGTATCTGAATAAAAAACATAGTCATGCTTTATAAGCTTTTCTTTTAATTCCTGGAAGTTCTCAATGATACCGTTATGAACGCCCACAACCTCTGACTCAACAACGCCAGAACCAGAACCTGTACAGTTTCCACTCACATGAGGATGAGCATTTATAAGGCTTGGTGCACCATGTGTTGCCCATCTGGTATGTCCGATACCGCAGCATCCTGTAAGGGCTGTTCCGCCGTTAGTCTTATTGGAAAGGTTAACGAGTTTACCCACTTCCTTGACAACAACAGCCTTTTCAGCGCCATCTCTTACAGCAATACCTGCTGAATCATATCCTCTGTATTCAAGTTTGGACAGGCCATCAAGAAGTATTGGTCCCGCCTGTTTATGACCTATATATCCTACTATTCCGCACATATGTTATTTCTCCATTCTTTATACCAGATGTCCTTTTTCACGGATCACATCGATAACCTGATCCACATATTTCTCGCAGATCTCATCGCTCTCTGCTTCCACCATTACGCGGATAACAGGCTCTGTACCTGACTCTCTCACAAGAATACGTCCTGTATCTCCAAGAGCATTAGCAACTTCATCAACTGCCTTCTGAACATCAGGATCGTTCTGAGCATCAGGCTTACTCTTTACACGAACATTCTTAAGAACCTGAGGATAGAATACCACAGGTGCTGCAAGCTCGCTCATCGGCTTTTCTTTTGCCAGCATAACTTCCATCATTTTAAGGCTTGTAAGGATTCCATCACCGGTTGTTGCATACTTGGAAAAGATGATATGGCCGGACTGCTCACCGCCGATACGGTGGCCGTTCTGCACCATGTTCTCATATACGTATTTATCACCAACCTTGGTCTTCTCATATTCGATGCCTACTTTATCAAGTGCCTTGTAAAGGCCGAAGTTACTCATGATTGTAGTAACAACCTTGTTGTTTACAAGCTTGCCACGTTCCTTCATATACTGTCCGTAAACATAGATGATATGGTCTCCGGTGATGACATTGCCCTTTTCATCTACACAAAGACATCTGTCAGCATCGCCATCATATGCAAAACCGATATCGAGGCCTTTTTCTACAACAAACTTCTGAAGGTGCTCGATATGTGTTGAGCCGCAGTCTGTGTTGATATTGAGTCCGTCAGGAGCATCATTCATGACATAGGTCTTGGCTCCAAGAGCATCAAATACGCCCTTTGCAATCTGCCATGCAGCACCGTTAGCCACATCAAGTCCCACCTTTACATCCTTGAAGCTGTACTTGGAAAGTGAAATAAGATAACCGATGTAGCGGTTTCTGCCGGCTACATAATCAACTGTTCTTCCGATGTTATCTCTTTCTGCTACAGGCACCTCAAACTTGCCATCAATGTAGTCTTCAACCTTGAGGATTGTCTCCTCATCCATCTTCTCACCATTTCCGTTAAGGAGCTTGATTCCATTGTCATAGTATGGATTGTGAGAAGCAGAGATCATGATTCCGCAGTCGAAATCATCAACTCTTGTAATATATGCTACAGAAGGAGTTGTGGTAACATGCATGATGTAGGCATCTGCGCCACTCGCCATAAGACCTGTGCAGAGGGCATACTCAAACATGTAACTGCTTCTTCTGGTGTCCTTTCCTATTACTATCTTAGCTTTTTTACCCTGATTGGCACCGTAGTACCAGCCAAGGAAACGTCCTATCTGCACAGCGTGCTCAAAGGTTAAGTTCTTGTTAGCTTCACCTCGAAAGCCGTCTGTTCCGAAATACTTTCCCATCTCATCTCTCCTCTTTATGTATAATCTCGCCGTTGTTCTTGTAAATAGAATTTTCAGGAACAACTCCCCTTACGCAAGATGTAGGATATACATTTGAATTACGTCCGATAACTGTACCAGGGTTACATACAGCATTACAGCCAACCTCAACATGGTCACCAAGCATAGCTCCGAACTTCTTGACACCAGTCTCTATGCTCTCTGTTCCGTTGTGCACAACAACCAGCTTCTTGTCACTTTTAACATTAGATGTAATGGAGCCGGCGCCCATATGAGAATAATAGCCAAGGATACTGTCACCAACGTAGTTATAATGCGGAGTCTGAACATGGTCAAAAAGAATTACATTTTTAAGCTCAACGCTATTTCCAACCACGCAGTCTGCACCTACTATAGCACTTCCACGGATAAATGCGCAGTGTCTTACCTCTGTGCCGGGTCCAATGATACATGGGCTTCCAAGATATGCGCTGTCAAATACTGTAGCGCTCTCATGCACCCATACATGTTCCTTAATCTCTTTATATTCAGCAGGAAGCTTAGGTCCCAGTTCGAGGATCAAATCCTTGATTCCCTTAAGGGCCTCCCAGGGATAAGTAAACTGGCGCAGATAATCTCCAGCTATTGTGTGATCAAGATCGTATAAATCAGCTATTGTATACATTAAAGTCTCTCTTTCTTCTCTATATCGAGGAAATATTTGTAAGTATCTACAGTAAGTTCTCCGCACGCAGGCTCATCGCAGGCAATGATCGCACCATTGTGCAATTGAAGAGCGCTGCAGGTCCACTTGGAACTCACTGCTCCTTCTACTATAGCCCATAGTGCCTTGGCCTTATTGTGACCATTTATGAGAAGCATCACTTCTTTAGAATCCGTCACAGTTCCAACACCTACTGACAATGCCTTGGCCGGAACCTTTTCTGGATCATCGTCAAAAAATCTGGAATTAACTATCCTGGTTCCTGATGTAAGATTTCTTACACCTGTTCTCGAAGACAGACTGGTATATGGCTCATTGAAAGCAATATGGCCGTCGACACCAATGCCTCCCAGGAAAAGATCTATTCCACCATAGGATGCTATCTTCTTCTCATAATCCTCGCATTCTTTCTCAGGATTGTCAGTCATACCATTAAGAATATTAACATTTTCTGGCTTCATGTCAATTAAATGGTCAAAAAGATGGTAATGCATGAAGAACCAAAACGACTGCTCATGCTCTCTGGGTAACCCCAAATACTCATCCATATTAAAGGTAACCACATTGGAAAAAGAAAGCTCTCCGCTTCTGTTCATCCTCACCAATTCCTTATATACCCCAATAGGACTGGATCCGGTGGGAAGCCCCAGTACAAAAGGTCTGTCTTTATCAGGACCTTCATTATGCGCAGCTATACGTTTACGTATATATTCAGCTGCCCATAAGCACATTTTATCGTAGTTTTCCTGTATGACTACTCTCATTCATCATCCTCTATTTCTTATGGACATTTTGCGCATTTTTCCTGCGCCCAGCCCACTTAATCATTATATTTTTTTTGGACTTGTACGTCAATTCTTATATGTCAATACGTGTTTGCTGGGTATTATTTTGGATAGCTAAAGTTTTTTACCAGAGCGGAAAGCAGGAAAAAAGATTGTAAAAAAGCCTTATTTTTCTATGTTTTTTTGTTCCTACCTATTGAAAATACAGTAGCCATGCGAGTATAATTCAAATACGAGCTTTTTGTTTGTGTTTTTATGAGAGGGGGAAATAAATACATAAACGAGGTTTAATAAGTAATGAAAAGTTTTCGTTGGGGAAAAGCCTTGGCTGGGGCTTTAATAATTGCAGCCTTCTTTTTCATGGTGAATTCTATCACCGTGGTGGCATCCGCTCCAGATGCTGATTCTGAAGGTATTATTGTTACCGACCTTTCTAATTCTGAATTTGGAGAAGTATCCGATATTGTCCTTCCCGATACAATAACTGATCAAAATACAGTGTTTACAATGGGATTTGGTTTCCATGTATATGATGCAGATTCTTTTCCTGATGGGCATTTTACCTACACTCTGCCTGACAGTCTTGATTTTTCTGATATTTATGACAGTCAGATAAAGGTAATGCAGGACGATACAGAACTTGGTTATGCCGTCATATCCAGTGGAAATGTAATCACCTTCCATCTTGATCCCAGTAACTTCACAGATAATCCAAATGGTATTTATGGCTCTGTAGCTATACTCTGCAAAATTGGAGATAACGCAGACGTTGAAGGCGGCGAAGCCACAATTTCTTTTTCAGATGAGCTTACCTGCAAGGTGAAAATTGTTCCCGAAGAAGAGCCGGAAAATCCTGCTACTGATCCTGAACCACAGCCTGATCCAGCAGAAGATCCATCTACTCCTAGTGTAGACTACTCTTCTTTTAACGCAGAAATATCTAAATCGCACATAGTTGATGATGGCGGAAATTTCAGAAATAATTCCACCGGAGAAGTAAACTGGAAGTCACCCTTTACAATTTCCGGCGATGCAGACACCTATAGCTTTACAATCTCCGACAGCATTGTAACCGGCAATAACACATCCTGGATAAATAGCCAAAAAGTTGCAGCAAATATAGTAACAGACTCATTGAAGCTCTATCCTGCAGATAGCGAAGGAAATATGACAGGTGAAGCACTTGATAATATGTCCGTGACCTACAACGGCTCATCTTTCCTTGCTAATGTAAAAGATCTTTCAACCGGTTCCTATGTACTTACCTATACAACCATGGATTACTATGGAAATGTAAATATCCATACTTTCCCGGCAGGAAGCAGCATAACCTTTAAGAATAAGATTTCCATTGGTGTTCCCGGAAAGGACTTCTCTGCGGAGGACAGTTACGAGATTTCATATGAAGGACTTCCAATGAATAAGGCTCTTCAAGCCGGCAGATACGATTCCGAGAGCGGCTGTTATATTCTTCCATGGAAGATTCACATGAACAGAAATGCTTTTGGACAATCGCTTTCTACTTTATCAGAAGGTGATTCTGCTAAGGTTACTGACTATTTACCTGCATACCTTACATATAAAGAAGGCTCTGCCTATATACAGGGTAATTCCGGAAGTGTTTTTTATCTGGAACCTGGTATCAGCACAGAAGATTCCAAACAGACTCTCGAATGGAATTTCTCCTGGGGTTCTGATAAATACTATGTAGTTTGCTTCGAAACCTATGTTAATAAAGATTATTTTGAATCAGCAGTTTCTTCCGGCAAGGGCACTACCTACTTCAACGTTAAAAACTCTGCAGAAGGCTATGTTTCAGGACACGCAGGTGAAGCATCAGCAAATCAGAATGTGAATCTTAAGTTCCTTGAAAAGACTGCTTCCTTCAACTCCGAGACACAGCAGATCAACTACACAGTTACTGTTAATGCCCAGGCTGTAGATCTGATAGATGGCGATGAAATTAATCTGACAGATGAACTGGAGAATGGTTCTTTTAACCAGTCATCCCTTAAGGTATACAATCTTAATACCAATGAAGAGTATTCTCTTTCCGCTGATAAAAAGAACTTTACTAACAAGAGTACGAAGATGACCATTATTATTCCTGACCAGAAAGCTCTGGTGATAAAGTATTCTGTAAATCCTGATAAAAAGAGCGGAAGTGATATAGGAAACGGAAAAGTTCAGGTTGATGTCAACAACAAAGTAACATTATCAGCCTCAACAGCAAGGAGTGCCGGCGTAAGCGGAAGCTACAAAATGAATAAGGTTTCAGCCAACGTCACAAGTAAAAGCGGTAGTCTTTCCGTAACAAAGGTTAAAAAAGATAATCACGACAACAAGCTTGAAGGATCCGAAATTGCTCTTTACAAGGTAAACTTAAATGATGGAAGTGTTTCCCTGGTTGGCCAAAAGACAACCACAAATCCATTCTGCTGTGTGACCTTTAACGAGGATGGAACATATAAATCACTGGTTTTCGATACACTGTACTACTATCAGGAACTTAAAGCTCCTGCAGGTTATACCATTGATAATACCAAACACTTTTTTGTACTGGCTTCCTCAAGATATTCTACACTCAAGACCAAGGTTGCAGACTACGTAAATAGTGTTGCAAATTCTGATCTGACTGTACTTGACACCAAGACAGAAGGCACGGAACTGGAAGTAAATCTTGAAAATGAAATAGATAATACTCCTGCTCCTGAAAGTGGTAATACTAATTCAGAAACAGAAAACGGAAACAATTCCAATGATCCAAATGCTTCGAATGAGAATAACGAATCAGACAACACAAACAATAATACAGATGAGGCAAGTAGCAGTTCAGAAAATGGTTCAGCCGATACTTCAGACAACTCTGCCAATGCCGCTGCAAACAGCGCAGCCGTAGCCGGAGCAAATAGAAATAGAACACTAACAACTTCAACTGCCTCGGCAGCAAATGCGCAGAACATAAAGCAGCTTCCAAATACAGAGAATCCGGATCTTCCTGAGGTTCTTGGTACCTATAGTGGAGATAAGAAAACTTCTGGCAATACATCTTCCTCCAGAACATCTTCCACCGGCGATACCAACAAGGCTCCGCTCAGAGTACTGGTTATTCTGGCCGCTGCAGTACTGCTCTTCTTCCTCACAACATCAGAGTTGCATCATCGTCGCAAGTAAAAAATAAACCTCATCTCAAAACAGCCTCACGGCTGATTTTGAGATGAGGTTTTCTTATATTCATCCCACTTCAAGTCCTTCCATTTGTGCAGTATATAAGTGGTAATAATCCCCTTTCTTAGCCATGAGTTCATCGTGGCTACCGCATTCTGTAATTCCACCATCATTGATATACATGATCTTATCGCACTTGGTAATGGTTGATAATCTGTGGGCTATGATAAAGCTGGTCCTGCCTGCAAGCATCGCATCTAGTCCCTGCTGCAAAGCCTTCTCTGTTTGAACATCGATACTTGAAGTAGCCTCATCAAGCACCAGTATTGCAGGATCTGATAAAAGAGTTCTGGCAAAGGAGATAAGCTGCTTTTGTCCCTGAGAAAGAAGCGCTCCTCTTTCTTTTACCTCAGTTCTGTAGCCATTATGCATAGTCTTGATGAAATTATGGGCACAGACCGTCTTGCTGGCTCTTCTGATCTCAGCTTCCGTAGCATCGAGCTTACCGTATCTGATATTGTCCTCGATAGTACCGGAGAAAATAAAACTGTCCTGCAACATGATTCCCATCTGTGACCTCAAGGACTTAAGTGTCACCTTTGAGATATCCTGACCATCTATCAGAATTCTTCCACTGTCAACATTGTAGAATCTGGAAATGAGGCTTACTATCGTACTCTTTCCTGCTCCTGTAGGGCCTACAAGTGCTACACTCTCACCAGGCTTAACGCTAAAGGAAACATTGTGAAGTATTTCTTTTCCCTTCTCATAGGAAAAGCTGACATTTTCAAAGGTTACCTCGCCCACAACCTTAGGCATTTCTATTGCACCAGGCTCATCGTCAACAGTAACAGGTTCATCCATAGTTTCAAATATACGCTCAAGATAAGCCATGTTGTTGATAAATCCGTTAAAGATGTTACCAAGGTTCATGATGGGCTGCCAGAATCTCGAAGCATAGCTTGAAATAGCAACGATGGTTCCGAGAGTCTCACTTCCATGTGAAAAGATAAAAAGGCCAAACAGGAAAATTGCGGCTCTTACCAGAACTGATATGGTATCAATTCCCGGCCAAACCAACGTACTGTAACCAACCGCTGTCATCCAGGTCTTTCTGCAGTCTCCGGAAAGTTTCTTAAAGATATCTGCATTCTCATCTTCTCTTGCAAAAATCTGAGTAATTCTGGCTCCAACTATGTTTTCCTGAAGATAAGCATTAAGGTTGGAGTTTTTGTTGGATACTGCCTGCCAGGCCTTACGCTGCTTATTCTTGATCCAGAACATGAAGGCCATAAGGAAAGGCACTCCGGCCAGAACTACAAAGCTCAGCTTCACATCAACAGCAAACATAAAGACTACAATGAATATCAGGTTAATGATCTCCAGTATGACATTGATAAGTCCGTTACTCAACATATCCGAAACAGAGTTAACATAGTTTACCACCCTTACCAGTATCTTGCCCTGTGGCCTGTCATCATAGTACTGGAATGGGAGCTTTTGTAAATGCTCAAAAAGGTCCGACCTTATCTGATAAATGATATTCTGGCTGACATTTACCATGATATGTGAGCGAATGGTTGTAAAGATAACGCTTATGATGTAAAAACATGAAGCATATACAACAAGTCTGTACAGCATCGGAATGTCACCATTTGGAACAGCAACATCAAGCGCCTTTTGTACGATCATAGGGCTGGCAAGCGCTGCTGCACCGCCAAGGGCTGACAGGATAAGTGCCAGGACCATCTTGGCTGCATGTTTTTTAATGTATACCCAGGCTCTTAGCAGGTGCCTTAGGTCAAAGGGCTCTTCTAAAATTTCATCTTCTTTATATGTATTTCTTCTAGCCATATTTTTTCTCCAATTATTCTCACTAGGCAAAAGATATCATTTACTAAACACTACCTTCATCAGGTTATTATGCACCGGCCTGCAGCTTAACAAGTTCAGCATAATAGCCACCTTTTTTGATCAGTTCCTCATGGGTGCCTCTCTCTGTTATCTCACCATGCTGCATGATGAGAATCTGGTCGGCATCCTTGGTGGTAGAAATACGCTGAGCGATAATAATCTTGGTACATGGGAAATCAAGGTGACGCAGGCTGTCCTGAATCTCTTTTTCCGTCTCAAGATCAACTGCAGATGTAGTATCGTCCAAGATAAGAATTGAAGGTCGAACTGCCAGAGCTCTTGCGAGAGATATTCTCTGCTTCTGTCCTCCCGAAAGGCCTACACCTCTTTCACCAACGATTGTGTCATACCCCTCTGGCATCTTGGCAATAAAGTCGGAAGCAGCCGAGTATTTCGCAAACCTTACAACTTCTTCCTTACTGATATTGCTGTCTCCATAAGCTATGTTGCCATCAATCGTATCTGAGTACAAAAGCACGTCCTGAGTAGCAAGTCCGATATTTTTACGCAGCTGATTAAGCTTTAACTTGTTGACATTAACTCCGTCTATGAGGATTTCTCCTTCATTTGGCTCATAGAATCTTGGAATCAGATGTATCAAAGAAGTCTTACCACATCCGGTTTCACCCATGATAGCCACAGTTTCTCCCGGCTTTGCCGTAAAAGAAATATGTTCAAGAACAGGAAGCTTGGCATCAGCATATCTGAAGGAAACGTCCTTAAACTCAACCTCACCCTTAAATCTGTCAGGTCTGTCCACAGCATCGGGAGCATCAACAATTTCAGGTTTTGAATAATAAATCTCCATAACCTTGGCTGATGCCGCCGAAAAACGCTGAAACTCATTCATTACGTTTCCAAGCTGTCTCATAGGGTTGGCAATGGCCCAGATAAGTCCGGAAAAGGCAACATATTCACCCATAGAAAGCTTTCCGTCTATCAGGAAAAGACCTCCCACCAGGATCAAAACTACTGACAAAAGATTCGCCAAAGTTTCAACAAATGGATAAAACCTTAGCCATACCCTTGCAGTCTTTTTATTGGTGTCTCTGTAATCACTGTTGCAGTCATCAAACTTCTCTATTTCGTAGTCTTCTCTTGCAAAGGCCTTAACCACCCTGTTTCCTGCAATATTCTCCTGAGCAACCGTGTTCATATATGCCAGTTTCTCACGAAGGAGTGCATGCATTGGAGCCACAAGAAGTTTGAAAACATAAATAATGAAAAAGATCAGCGGCGCGACAATAAGCAGACTAAAGGCCAACTGCCAGTCCATGGCTATAAAATAAATTGCAGTAAAAGAAACCAGTGCAATAGCTTCCATTACCATTCTGACAACCCAGGCAACCATGTGCCTTACAGCATCAAGATCGCCGGTAACTCTGGTCATAAGGTCTCCGGTTCTATAGGTACTGTAAAACTTCATGTCCTGTCTCTGAATCTTGTCATAAAGGAAATTACGTACCTTAAAAAGCACATCCTGAGATACCTTTTCATAAGCCATACAGTCAAGATACACAATGATGCATCTGAAAACCGTAAGTCCTACCATAAGTGCAAGGAGCTGCAGGAATCTGTCAGAATGCTCCGCCATATTCTGCCTTGCATTTTCTCCGGTCAAAAACTCATCCACGATTTTGCCGGAAAAAAAAGGAACAGTTAATTGCAACATATTGTAAACAACTGTTCCTAGCATCGCACAAACATACATGAATCTGTGCCCTTCCATGTTATCCCAAAGCCATTGTAGTCTTGTTCTGGGATACTTCCATTTTCTGTCATTCTTCATAATATCCACCCCATTGTAGAAATAAAGCAAAATAATTGTGTACTACATAGTTTGTATTCTATTACTGCATTTCATGGATTACAACAGATTTTTCGGCCCTTTTCTTACTATTTTCAATCATTTATTACTCAGTTATTGCCAGTAAAAAAATACCACTTTTATTTTGTCATTGGACTTATCATTTCTTATTGTTACTGTTCACTCGCATGCAGCTCGCTCCAGTAACAAATTCGCGCATTCATTCCATATCGACTTCGTCGAAGGAATGCGCTCACTCCTGCATCAAGTTCTCACGAAATGCGCAGCTTAGTGCGCATTTCTGTCTGAACAGTGACTTCAAATTAACTATGTAAGTTACTATCTCATAATTTTTCATTGACAACACTTTGAACCTGTTGCTATAATATCTTTTGTGACTCGGAAGAGTTCAAGCTGTTGTAGCACAGTCGGTAGTGCGTCGCATTGGTAGTGCGGAGGTCACGAGTTCGATTCTCGTCAGCAGCTTTTTTATGCCCAAAAGGTCCTTTAGATTATCTCTAAAGGACCTTTTGTAATATGCGTAGTACTATTCCACTTCTTCTCTTAGTTTATCTATTATGTCATCAATATTATCTTTGGAAACAATTTGTCCGAATGAGACCTTGGAATTTATATTAGCAGCTTCTACGACAGCTTTTTTTCTCTCCTCATCAGTTCCAAACACAACTTTTTCCATCTGAAGTCCCACGTAGGGCCTAAAATGTGATCCATCAAAGTAGTAGTTTCCCGAAATAGTATATGTGTTTAGTCCAGAGAACAGATAAAAATCAGTAACCTGCGCTGCATCCTCAAGGAATTCCAAATATCCATTATCAATAGCTTCTCTATAGGTTGCCTCGTAAATTGGCGTTGTGACAACATAAAGCCTGATACCCTCTTCGTCGCAAAGGGTAACTATCTTTTCCAGATAAGAAACGGCGTTTGACATTTCATTATACTCAAGGCTTCTTTCCGACTCATAAACTGTCGGAATTCCTTCCTCAACACCAAAATCAGTGTTTTTTTCATCAACTCCGTATTCATAGAACAGTTTTTTACCCAAAAGACATTCCTCTTTGCCCCTATAGTTGTCATAGATTAGCGGCAAAATCTTAAGAAGTGGCTTTTGCTTAAGGTAAGCATAGTAGAACTTAAATGGCGATTTTTCAAATGCCTGATAAGTGATAAAAATCAGCTCATCGTACTCGTAGCTGGCATTCTTCCACATGGAAATCTCATCTATCATGATGATGACTTCATCAACGTCCACGCCGCCATCAATAAGAGTTTTAAGGGTTAAATAATTCTCCTCTATCCCGCCCATGGCATAGGTCATGTTATACCAGCTAAGTTCTTTTCCATCCTCTGAAACAGAAGGGAGCCCATCTACAGGAAGATTAGCTACTCTTGATGATCCAAACAAAAGAGCATTAAACTTATCCTTGTTATCAAGTATATACCTGGTTTTAATGAAGTTCTGATTGGGAGTCATATAAGTCATCCGGATATTGTCAGTATGAAAGACATTGTACGGATCAATAAAGACACTTACTCCGAGATAGATCAGAACAGGTATTATAAAAAGCATTAGCTTACATATCAGTTTCTTCATAATACATGCACCTTAAAATCTGTTATAAATAAATTCAGCGCTGTTGGCAGCTCCAAAAAACAAAATCGAAAGAACCAGGCAAAAATACAACGCCCATCTCCCAACAGTTTTCTGCTGCCTGACAAAATCCAAACCACTTATACTCTTCTTTTCCAAAACAATGCTGATAACTGAATAGATAATTAGGCCAATCAAACAAACAGACATGTGCACCTCTTTAGAAATCATAAAAAGCTCAGATAGTGCTATACCAAAGCTTTTTCCCTCCGCCATAAATTCAGGAAGAGTATGCATCAGCTCATGGGGAATATGTCCAAAACTTACCACTGTATCCAGAACCACCCTCATATTTTCTGATGAAAAAATGATCCAGCCAAAAGAAACTAAAATGAATGTAGTAAGGATCTGCCATGCCTTTTTATTCTTTTTCCCAAAACCTATTGCTCTTTCTATGCAAAGGCAAATACCATGAAAAAGCCCCCAAATAAGCCACGTAATCCCAGTCCCATGCCACAATCCACTTACAGCAAATGTGATCAGGATATTGCGATATATCTTTATTTTCGAAGTTCTGCTGCCTCCAAGCGGAATATAAATATAATCCCGAAGCCAGCTGCTTAGTGAGATATGCCATCTGTTCCAAAACTCACCAACCGAATGTGACAAATACGGGTGATGAAAGTTCTCGCCAAGATCATATCCAAGAGCAGTTGCCGCTCCGATCACAATATCTGAGTATCCTGAAAAATCCAGATATAGCTGGAAAGAATAAAACACAGCCGAAAGGAATAATGCTAAGCCGTACTTATCTCCCTCAAATTCTCGTACGCTTCGGATATAAATAGCAAGATTATCTGCAATGACCAGCTTTTTCATAAAGCCAAAGCCCATGAGCCTTAGGCCATCTGCAGCCTTATTATAGTCAAATTGCTTTTCCGCTCTGATCTGCGGAAGGAGTTTTTCTGCTCTTTGGATTGGTCCACTGGAAATACATGGGAAAAAGCATACAAAAAGAAGTACATTCAGAACATTGTATTCAACAGGAATTCTGCCATGATATACAGCCTCTGTGTAAGTCATAGCCTGAAGAGTAAAAAAAGACAATCCAAGTGGCAAGATAAGGTCAAAGGCGCCACCATACCTTGCATATACTTTCAATACAAAAGAGGCAAATAGCGGAAGAAGCTGCAAGACTATAAAGATTATCATCCAAATCTTTTTATGACTACGAAGCTTATTATACAAAATCCCGGAAAAATATGTAATAATACCGAGAATTAGTAAAATCGGAAGAAATTTCAAATTAGCATAGCTGTAAAAAGCCATGCTGGCCAGAAAAAGTAGAATATTGGAAAAAAGTGTGCCCTTACGAACACTTTTTACAAAGAACTTCAAAACAAAATAATAACTAAAAAATACGCACAAGAAAAATGCAGCAAATAACTTGGTATAAACCGGCATCTGACACCCCGTCCCAAATACATTTTCTATTTTACATCATCAGCTTTTTAACCAGATACTGATAAATGTCCTGATTATTTTCCTGCCACTTATCGCATATGCCCTGAGCTATCTCCTCAGTTGGAACGGTGAGCTTTATTTCCACAAGGCTCTGACCGTTCTCCTTGGCAATAAGGTGCGCAGTATACTCATTCTCTGAGGTCTTCTGATAATCACCCTGGATAGAGGATTCATCCCTAAGCTTCATACTGTTAGCTTTGAGATACTCATCAATCTGCTGTCTTATAGATGGATTGATCCTGTTGCCAAAAAACTTCAAAGTCTCCTCTCCATCAGGTGTAAGTTCAAGATAAGTTCTGTTGGCCATAGTCTTTTCATTGATAAGTGAAGATGATGCCAACTCACTGAAAACTTCCTGAAGAGTCAGGAATGTAGTATATTCTTTTTCCAAAAGAAAATCATAAATCTGTGACTTGCTAAGATTTACTTCGCAGCGCTTTAGCATGTACAGAACTATCATCTTATAAAGGGTAAGATACTGGGAACTCACCTAAACCTCCATTTACTTACAACGCGTCAAAACGCGCAATTATCACTTTTGATTAGAATAACACTCCTTAACTGCAGCTGAAACCACATCTGCCACCCTTGGATCAAAGGCTGCAGGAAGGATATTTACATCGCTCAGTTCATCATCAGGAACAAGTGAAGCAAGCGCATTAGCTGCAGCAAGCTTCATTTCCTCTGTGATCTTGGTCGCACCGCATTCCAATGCTCCTCTGAAAATTCCGGGGAAAACAAGAACATTGTTGACCTGATTCGGGAAGTCGCTTCTGCCGGTTCCGATCACCCTTACGCCAGCCTCTTTTGCCAGGTCAGGCATGATCTCCGGTACAGGATTGGCCATAGCAAACATTATGGCATTCTCATTCATCTGTGATGCCATCTCTTTGGTCACAATTCCAGGTGCAGAAACGCCAACGAAAATATCAGCGCCCTTAATAGCATCAGATAAAGAACCTGTAAGCTGCTGTGGATTTGTAACATCCATCATCTTCTCCTGCATCCAGTTAAGATCATTGGAAGCTTTGCTTAGTATTCCGGACTTATCGCACATTGTTACATTGGTAAAGCCGTATCTTAAAAGGAGCTTGGTAATTGCTATTCCGGCACTTCCGGCGCCGTTTACAACAACCTTGCAGTCCTCTTTCTTTTTACCTACTACCTTAAGTCCATTGATGATACCTGCAAGAACCACAATTGCAGTACCATGCTGATCATCATGGAAAACAGGGATATCAAGAATTTCTTTTAACCTCTCTTCTATTTCAAAACATCTTGGAGCGGAAATATCCTCAAGATTGATGCCGCCAAAGCCAGGTGCCAGGTAAGTTACAGCCTTAATGATTTCCTCAGTATCCTGAGTATCAAGACATATCGGCACAGCATTTACACCACCAAACTCTTTGAAAAGAACTGCTTTTCCTTCCATAACAGGCATTGCTGCATATGGTCCGATATTACCAAGACCCAAAACCGCACTTCCATCGGATACAACTGCTATCGTATTAGACTTAATTGTGTATTTATAGGCAAGGCTCTTATCCTCTGCTATAAGCTTGCAAGGCTCTGCAACTCCCGGTGTATAGGCTATTGCCAGATCCTCTTTGCTTTTAACCTCAGCTTTGGACTTGATTTCAAGTTTCCCCTGCCACTCTTCATGCATTTTAAGGGCTTTCTCGGCATTTGTCATGATCTTTTCTCTCCTCTTTTGTTCTAAACTTTAGAAATGCTTCCCAACAACATCATACGCAAAAGATATTACATCATCTCGCTTGTCTGTATCAATATTTTTAAAGACATTATATATATATTTTCTTTTGCCACCGGAAGTTTCCAGTCCCAGCGCAAGGCCAAAGGCTGAAATTTCCTCCTGAGCATCCGTCTGTCTTGAGAGCATAAGAGCATCGATATAACCATTTTTTTCCATCTTGACGTAGGCATAAGCAAAGGCTGCCGCCTGCATCTTTTCCCCGGAAGTAGATGAATATCCAATTTCACTGAGGATAACGGATCTCACATTTCCCGAAGTATCAAGGTACTGCTCTTTTTGCAGATAGTTAGTCAGAACCTCAATATTATCCATGGAAATAACCGGTGTTTCTTCTGTGTGGTCAGTGTACTGACTAGACTTCCAAAAAGCAGTATTGTTATTGGGATATGAATACGGGTGGGCCGCAAGTCCCCAGTCAATATTGCCTTCAGCAGCTATATCTTCGTTGAAAATATCAAGAAAATCCTTGGCGTCATAATCGCCTGTATTCTTGGTATTAAGAGTCCAGCGCTGATCAAGTGAGAAATAAACCTTGGCTGATTTATTCTGGCTCTTTATGCCGTTGTAAAAAACTCTGAATGCCTTTTCAAAAGCCTCTGTATAAGCGCTGACTTCGATATAAGGCATGTAGTTATACTCTTTTCGTGCATTAACCTCATTGGCAAAAATCCACATGCTGACGTTGCCATTACCTGAACCCGAATAGCGCCCAGCCAGGAAACTGGCAAGTGCTGCAACAGCGTTAACGCCATCATCTGTCACGCCATTAAACATATAATATGGCGCAGTAGAGCCACTTCTGGCATCCGGATGAGTATAGTAGGGATAAGTTGAAGTATTGGCATCATTGAGAACAATGGCCGCTATATCAATTCCCATATCGTTAAGCTTTTTGAAAAGATAATCATAAGTAGCTATGGCTGTATCTTTAAAATGATAAGTCACTCCGCCATAAGTATATGGCAATCCGCCGGATGTAGTAAGTATATGCGACAGCGGAATATTATAAGCACAATAATTCAAATTGAGATCTGCAAGTTCATCAAGCCTGATTGGATCCGGAAGAATTCCCTTTATGGAATCATGCTCCATTCCGGCATAATCATAAGCCGCGCAGCCTTCAGGATTTGTAATATATTTGGGGTCACTTATAGACACATATCCCCCATCTAGCTTAACTGCAACCTGAAACTTGGAAAAGAGCTTTGATGAAGCCTCCCCCTTGTTCAGATTAAATGAAAATGATGCTGCCTCTGACTTGTATGTTCTGGTAAGAGGCTCTGCATCTTCTGCAATGCCTTCCTCGTAAGTAGCTTCCTCAAAAAGATAATAATATTTGTCATCACTTCTGGGAATTCCCTCTGAGGTAATATCCACCTTAACCTTGGTAGTATTCTCAATAAGACAACTCTCAATAGTTGCAAAGTTAGCCCTGTTTTCATCTGTCATCTCAACTGTAAGAGGCCGGAGTCTAAGTGAACTGCTGACAGTATATCCACCGGTAACTATTGCATCAATTATCTCTGAATTCAGATATTCTATTTCATAATCTTCTTTTTCCAGCTCCACAAATGAAGCTTCATATACTGAGGCATCCTCAGCTGCAGGCTCTTTAGGCGTCGCCCCAAATATAACGTAAAAAGCTATACCTAACACAAATGCTGAAGATAAGGCTGCCACCAAAGCGCTCAAAACGACTAGACGTTTATTCTTTTTTGCCTTAACCCCGGAATGCATCTTCCGCTTTTTTCTGCTCATCTAACCCTCATAGAATATATAGTTTTTTGTATTTTTACTTCCCTTTAAGCTTTTTCATATGCTCTTTTATCTTAACTTCATATCCGTTCCCCGACGGATTGTAGAATTCCTTGCCATTCAGCTCATAAGGCAGGTACTGCTGCTCAACATAGTTATTCGGATAGTCATGGGCATATTTGTAACCGATGCCATGGCCAAGCTTTCCGGCAGACTTATAATGCGCATCCTGTAGATGCGGCGGAATCGGAAGGTTCCCCGTCTCCCGAACCGTTTCAAGGGCATCATCTATTGCGCATATTGCAGCGTTACTCTTAGGCGCAGTCGCTATATAGCTGGCAGCCTGGGCAAGTGTAATCCGAGCCTCCGGCATACCAAGCCTTTCAACTGCAAGAGAAGCTGCAACCGCTACCTGCAATGCATTAGGATCAGCATTTCCCACATCCTCACTGGCGCATACCATCATACGCCTTACTATAAACTTGGGATCTTCTCCCGCATTTAACATTCTGGCCAGATAATAAACCGCCGCGTCAGGATCTGAACCTCTCATGCTCTTGATAAATGCTGAGATTGTATCATAGTGGTTATCTCCATCCTTGTCATATCTGGCAACCTTTTTCTGGATACATTCCTCAGCTACTTCTTTTGTAATATGAATGAGACCATCTTCGCTTCTGGAAGTAGTAAGAATTCCCAGTTCTATGGCATTTAAAGCGTGCCTTGCATCCCCATCTGCAAGGTCAGCCAGAAAATCTGCCGCATCTCCCTCAAGGACAGCGCCATAAGCTCCCATGCCTCTTTCCTTATCAGTAACGGCACGATTTAGTAATACCTTAATATCATCAGAAGTTAAGGGCCTTAGCTCAAAAATTATTGACCTTGAAATCAAAGCGCCGTTAACCTCAAAATATGGATTTTCTGTAGTGGCGCCGATCAGGATGACCGTCCCATCCTCAACAAAGGGTAAAAGATAATCCTGCTGCCCCTTATTGAATCTATGTATCTCATCTATAAAAAGAATAGTCTTCTTGCCATACATTCCTAGGTTGTCCTTGGCTTTACTGACAACCTCTTCCATATCTTTTTTGCCTGCAACAGTTGCATTTATCTGCATGAATTCTGCTTTGGTAGTTCCGGCGATCACCTTAGCCAGTGTAGTCTTACCTGTTCCCGGTGGTCCGTAAAGAATGATGGAACTAAGCTTATCCGCAGAAATTGCACGATAAAGAAGCTTGTCTTTTGCAATGATGTGCTGCTGACCCACTACCTCATCAAGGGTCCTTGGGCGCATTCTTGCGGCAAGCGGAGACTCTTTTTCCTTATTGTTTTCACGCATATATTCAAATAAATCCATAGTATTTTGATTGTACTATTTTTTGAGCCAATGTACAAATACTTATATAAAAAACGCGAAGACTAAATATGTCGATGCTCAAATTTCCCTCTCTTACCCCTTGACTATGTTTCTGACCCAGACACCGCTGCGAACGAGTACGAACCCAATGATGCACTTGATTATTTCAAGGAGCGAAACGATTGTAAAAACAGTCAATGCCGGTAGCGCTGTGTAACGGCTCAGGATATAGGCACAAGGCACAGGAACAAGCCAGGAAAAACAGCTGTCAAATAAGAAGGTAACTGCTGTTTTTCCACCGCATCGAAGGGTAAAATATGACACGTTGGCATAAGCATTAATTGGCATTACAAGAGCTACAATCCAAATAAAGCGGGTCGCAAGCTGCCTGATCTCCGGCTCAGTGTTATACACCTGAGGAATAAAGGGCGCAGCAATTGCAAGAAGTGATCCCATGATCAATGTACTGGTAACACTAAGGGCCGCCATTCTAAAGGCTGTGCGCCTTGCAGAAACCAGTCTGTCAGCGCCAAGCTCCTGCCCTGCGATAATTCCGGTGGAGTTTCCCAGAGACAAAAAGACCTCGTTAAAAATCTGTGAAATTGTGCCACTGATATTCATGGCCGCAATTACTGCAATCCCTCTTATGGAATAGGCCTGAAGCAACATAGCCTGAGCAAGGCTCCACAAAAACTCATTCATAAGAAGTGGCAAAGACCTGGTCAGAATGGGCAAGATCAGGTTACGCGGGATAACAAAATGAGTATACAGCCCTCTGAAAAATTCATACTTTGTTCCCGGCTTATGGGCACCGAATACTACGATAAAAAGCTCTGTAAATCTGGAAATAACAGTAGCTATTCCGGCGCCTAAAACGCCCAGCTTAGGGAATCCCAAAAGTCCGAAGATGAGAAGTGCATTAAAGACAAAGTTGACTCCCATGGCGATCATACTGGCCTTCATAGGAAGGGTAGTCTTTCCCGATTCTCTCATGGCACTGGCGTAAACCTGTGTCAGACTAAAGGGAATTAGTCCCACAATCATGATAAAAAGATATCCCGTTGCCAGTTCAAGGGTTGCAGCTCTGTCAGCAGCCGGTGTGTCTGCAGAAATGTACAGAGAAATAAGATTGCCTCCAAAGGTGTAAAGAACAAACGCAGCTACCGCCAGAATTGTAATTGCTGTCAGAAGTTTGAATCTGATAGCTGCTCTTACGCCCTCCATATCTCCTTTTCCAAAAAACTGTGTACTGAAAATTCCGGCTCCTGCAAGAGAACCCCAGATACACAGGTAAAAGACAAACAGAATCTGATTAACGATAGCAACTGCGGACATGGACAAGGTTCCCACCTGTCCCACCATGATATTATCAAGAAGTCCGACAATATTGGACAACGTATTCTGTATAATCATAGGCACTACAACCATAGCGACTCTGCTGTAGAACTTATAATCGCCTACAAGTGCCTCTTTTAAGGTAAATCTATATTTAATTGCTTCTTCTCTGTTTCCTGTTTCAAACATATTTACTCCTAAGTCAAAAAATCTTTAGTCTTCTTCGTCAGCATATTCAAAACCCGCTTTTTATCAAGGCTCCAAAGGGGCTGAACTAAAAGCTTTCTGGGGCCATCTCCCTGCATGCGGTGTATCACGGTTTCATCAGGTAAAAGAGCTATACACTCGGCCACCAGATCTGTATATTCATCCATAGACATTATGTGGAACATAGTTCTATCAATCTTTTCGCCATTTTCCCCTGCACCGTCATATATGCCTAAATGCGTACTTTCCTGATACTGCTCATACATCCTGGTTCCCCTAAGGAGCTGCAGATTCTGAAGCTTAATCCCATCAAGTATCGGCTCCAGCCCTGCCAGATACCTTACAGTTTCCAGCATATCCTCTTTAGTCTCTCCGGGAAGTCCTAATATTACATGGACTATTACTGTAATTCCGGCCGCTTTAAGGCGTCTGTAGGCATCTTCAAATACCTCCAGTTCATAACCTCTGTTTACAAACCTTGCCGTCTTTTCATGGATTGTCTGAAGTCCCAGTTCTATCCAGACCGGCTTAATGGAATTCAGCTCTTTTAGCATATCAAGAATCTCATCATCAATGCAATCAGGTCTGGTTCCCAATGACAAGATAACTATGTCTTCTCTTTTTATAGTCTCCATGTAAAGAGCTCTGAGCCTTTTTGCGTCACCATAAGTATTGGTAAAAGACTGAAAATAGGCAATAAACTTCCTGGCATCAGACTTCCCTGCCACAAGCTTTTTGGCTTCTTCAATCTGCTTATTTACATCCACAAAGGGTGCAGCAAACTCACCGGATCCGTCCTCCGAACAAAAAGTGCAGCCGCCACTTCCCAGAGTACCATCTCTGTTGGGGCAGCTGCAACCAGATGACAAAGCCAGCCTGTATATTTTTTCTCCAAATTCATCTTTTAAATAAGTTGATAATTTTCTGTGCATAAAATAATACTATTATCCAGCCTGAACAAGCTCAATACCTTCTTTTTCCTCGGCTATTTCTTTTTTCTTAAGTATAAATGGAATTGCCAGACCAATCCACATCAAATAGCCATAATTATTTCGAAGGGTCACATCGTAGACGGAAACAACCATCATTGAAACTGACATCATAATCATAAAAAGGCCATATCTTCTGCCTTTTTTCCTAAATGCTATAATTCCAAATATAAAAAGTATCACCCACAAGCTATTATATGCAAGTAAACCCAAAATGCCCGTTTCAATATATAGGAATGATAAGAGAAAATCATAATACCACAATCTGTTATGTTCGCGGAAGAAATCACTTTCTAAAAGACTCGAAGTGGCATATTCAGCATTCCCCAGACCGATTCCCAGCAGTATAGCAAACTTTCCGTCTCCTCTTATGTAGGAAGCATAATTTTGTATTGAATCTGTAAGACCTATTACCTGTGTCAATCTACTAAGAGAATCAGGATTATCATGATGAGGAACTGATATGTTGCTAAGGAAAGAGACTACTGCTTTATCATCAGCAGCCGCCACATCACCAACTTCTTCTATCAAAACTTCTTCCATCAAAACTTCTTCTAAAGAAACCTCTTCTACCAAAGCTTCTATTTTTTCCTCAGCAAATGAAGAAAAAGCCTTTTGGAACATTTTGGCAGTATATGGATATAAAGAAACTGTGATTACAATCCCAACAATAATCGATGCCACAATTGTCGGTGAAAGTTTTAGTATTCTAAGATAATCCCTAGTGAATATAAGATAAACAACAAGCAAAACAAGTATTTCTACAAAAAAGACTCTTATCTCATTCATTCCTGCATTAATACTCATCCATGCTATATTAATTGCCACAACAAACCAATTGATTTTTTTATAATAAAACATATATAAAAGCAAAGAAATATTCACTAGAAAAAGAGCATTAACACCGGAATTTCCGCCCATTTGGGTCCCGAAAATCCCATTGAGATAGTCCCATCTTATTCCCAGAACAAAGAATTGAAAAAGCGTTATGCCTATATGCACCAAAAGACACCCATTAAACAGAGTATACAACGTCTTCATACTCTTTACATCAAATATAAATATACAATCAATCATAAACGCAAAGAACCTAAGATAATTTCTAAGGGACCAGGCATAAAGTATAAGCCTTGTCTTATAAAAACATGCAGAAACAGTTCCTATCAAGATAAAACACAAAATCCATATAAAAAGAATTTTCACATCAAATGAAAAAACTATTTTTTTCTTACTGCTACATTTGAGTAGCACACTTCGAATCAGGATTTCCACAAATAATGCAAAAATGACAAAATTCCCCATATGTGAAAACGGAAGTCCCCAAAAGATCTGCTTTAGCCCTTCAGAAAAAATCACAAAGCCTGCCGCTATCAGTAATACAATTTGTCTTATATCTGAAATGCAAATTTTTTCCAATCTTGTTGAAATAAAACCTTTCATTCACATCCCCTCATAGAAAACACGCTCAGTTATAGTGCCTATATTATTTATATCGTCAAATAGTTTGTACTTATTACATTTTTTAGTGTCACATTTTTGACGGCAGAATTACCTTGTTTTGCCGTCAAAAATGTGATTTAATATAGTCAAATAAATATCAAAAATCAATCAACTATATAGTTTTCATACTTCTGAGGGCATATTTATGGCAAATTACATCACTCCAAACATGGTCACATCCGAGGACATAAGGCTCGCAAGAGATATACTTAACATGACACAAAAAGAATTCGCCGAATTTGTCAATGTTTCTAAGCGAACAGTCGAGCGATGGGAGTATACGGAAGAACCAATCACCGGTCCGATTACAATTCTTTTGGATATGATAATTAAAAATCACAATCTTCCACAGACACTTACTATTCCAGAAAAAAATTATAACATGCGATTGTGGTACATGTACCACAGTTTTGTCTGCACAATCATTGATGTTGATGAAATGGACAGAAAAATTGATATACACAACTTCATAACCAATCCCATTTATAGAGCATTTGGTGTTAATACAGAACCGACTTATGATGAGTATGAAGAATTCATCAGATCAAGATGCTTTCCGGAAAGCAGAGATAAGCTTAAACTTGAGCTCAAAAAACTGGACATTCCTTTTTACGACCCAATTATGATTATTGAGAAAACTAAAGGCCGAATGGCCGATGATGATTTCTGGATAAAAATAGAATGGTGAGAATAAATGATAAAACTTTTTGATAAAAATATAAAAACCGAAAACAGAAAATCCTCAAAAGGTAATCAGCTTAAATTTGAACGTGATGGCATCTGGTATAAAGCTGATAA
Source organism: uncultured Butyrivibrio sp. (assembly GCF_947169445.1). Taxonomy (GTDB): domain Bacteria; phylum Bacillota; class Clostridia; order Lachnospirales; family Lachnospiraceae; genus Butyrivibrio. The sequence continues at coordinate 92,287 of NZ_CAMVPU010000005.1, forward strand.
CATGGGATATGAAGGATTATCTGAATGCATAGTCTCAGCACTTATAGAGCATTCAACTCTTTCAAAGGATGAGTATTTCAGACTCTGTCCAATTTTTGACAACGGCGCAGCATTATTATCCGATACCAAAATGGACTATCCACTTGGCAGAGATGTATACGAGCAGATTGAATCTGTACAGGCCAAAACCTTTTCCACATCATTTGAAGAGCAATTGGAAATCTCTGAAAAGCTGTATGGACAGAATATTTCATTTTCTTTTACTGCTGATCATGCGTCCAATTCACTTTCAGCCCTAACTGAATATACCGATGAAGAACGTGCCAGAGTCAACGAAATAATACTTCAAATGCGAAGGAAATATAGCTATCTCTTTAAATAAGTGAATATCCCTGGCCAGAGCTTAACAGTTTCCAGTATAGACATAGCGAAGTTTTTCTCTTGCCACGTCAGCAAGTTCATAAATTAGTACCACATCTGTAGCATTTCTGTCCATCATATGAAATCTCGGGAAAAACCTGGATATATGAAGAGGAATGTCACTTCCTATCACATTGCCATTAGCATCCGAAAGGTTAGATATCCAGTTTGATATCTGACGCATTTCCTCTTTTGAATCATTTTCACCGGGAATGATCAGCGTAGTAAGCTCCACATGGCAGTGTTTAACCGCTTCTTTAATAAAGTCCATGACCATCTGCCTGTTTCCGCCAAGAACTTTCTCATAATATGAATCAGTAAAGCCCTTCAGATCTATATTCATAGCATCTATATAGGGAATGATCTCGTTTAAGACTTCCATAGAAGCCATCCCATTGGAAACCAGAACGTTTACCATGCCCTTTTCATGAACGAGGCGGGCTGTATCACGGACAAATTCGTATCCGATAAGGGGTTCGTTGTAGGTAAAAGCAACGCCCACATTTCCATCACTTCTATGCTGATATGCAAGCTCCGCCAGATCCTGAGGCGAAATACTATTGGATTTCTTCCCATACTCATACGCCTCATCCGACCATGAAATCTCGTAGTTCTGGCAAAATGGGCAGCGAAGATTACAGCCAAAGCTTCCCACTGACAAAATCCTGCTGCCGGACATAAATCTGGAAAGTGGTTTTTTCTCAATAGGATCCAGAGCAATGCTGGTGATTCTTCCATAGTTAAGAGGCTTTATCATCCCATTTTCGCAAGAACGGATGCCGCAAAAGCCAGTTTTTCCTTCTTCAATTTCGCACTTTCTAAAGCAAACATTACATTTCGGCATAGCTTCACCTGCTATTATCTTCATAAATCCATGACTGATTCCTGCTTTATTTCATTAGATCCCTGCCGTCAAGGAAAGCCTCTATAAGCTTATCCTCTTTATCATAAACAAGTTTCATGGAAAAGAACTTCCTGCTCTCAGCTAGTCTTCGAAGGAATATCTTATCCCCTTCCCATAAATTCAGGTTATATACTTCCGCCTTGGGAACCCACTCAAGCTTTCCTTCATCGCATTCTTTTGGCTCAGAATCAGGTGCCTTAGCGGTAAAAAGATTCATCATCTCGTAGTCACCTTTTTCCGAAACAAAGGTTATAACGGCCCTGTATTCCAAACTTTCAAGTTCAATGTTGAAGCCAGTTTCTTCATAGATTTCTCTTTTTATGCATTCTTCAGGGCTTTCGTTATCCTCAAGATGACCGCCCACTCCAATCCATTTATCTTTATTTATGTCATTTTTCTTGCTGATTCTGTGGAGCATGAGATAATTATCGTCACGCTCAAGGTAGCATAATGTTGTGATGCCCTCTCTAATTGCCATAAAAATCTCTCCAATCACTTTTTCACGATAACAGTAGCAAAATACCATCTACTGACAGCCCAATAACTAATATTACTGATACATTTCAATTTTCAGGTATGTTGTTTTTAGCAGGTTCCCTCATATCCTTTTTCCTTGAACAGCCTCATCATCTCATTAGTCAGACTGTAATCAGGATTTTGAAGGATTATATCCTCCGCTGAAACCCACTTAGCATATTTAAGTTCCGATTCATCCATCTGTATCTGCCTGTTTCCATCCACATCGCAGTAAAACCCGGCAAGGATATCCAGGGCAATTCCCCAGGGCTGAGACTTGTAGTATCTGATGTTAGTTACGTTAAGTCCAACCTCTTCCATAACCTCTCGTTTTACAGTTTCTTCCAGCGTCTCTCCGATTTCAGTAAAGCCCGCTACCAGCGCATTTTGCGAAAATCCAGTCCTGTACTTGGTAAGAAGTATCCTATTGGTATCTTTGTCCACAACACCAATTATTACAGCCGGGTTAATCCTGGGATAGATCTTGTGCCCGCATTCAGGACAGACTCTGGCTCTCTCCGACGTATCGTTTATAGTGGGAGCCCCACATCTTCCGCAAAAGTTAGAAGACTCATACCATTCATTCAAATGAAATGCTGTATAGAGCGCAAAAATGTAGTACCTAGGTTCAAGCCCTGCGCGTCTTAGCTCCGTCATCTTACTGAACCTGAGATCACTACCATTTTGCTGGATTTCATTTTCTTCCGGTATCAGGAAAAAAGACTCATCTCCTAAGGCAAAAAGATAGATTGCTTTATCAGGATCGATTTCCTTAAGATCCCCTAAACAGGGAAGTTCTATATTTCCTTCATCACTTTCTTTTACCAAAACCTCTTTTTCCGGAATGCGTCCTCTGAATACAATAAGCCTGCTGTTATTATCAGGTCTTTTCTCCGGATAGAAATGATTGTCAAAAATGTATGGACTTATATCCTGTAGCATAATTCACCTCAGATTATTATGAATATTTGAACGCTTGCAAGCTTTATATGAATGATCATTACTGTTCACTCGCTATCAGCTCGTTTCAGTAACAAGTGCCCATTTTATAGCAATTATCGGCAAGATTATTGGCGCTGCCTTTTATATAATTAATACTGTTTTCAGAATAATTACTAGCCAATCGAAAAGCATTATTTTAACAAAATTATAGCAGATAATAATACAAAGGAGCTTTAAACAATGGAATACGTATTTGAAATGCCCAAAGAAATGCTGGAAGAAACCGATAAGAAGGGCCGTGTCGAGCTGCTGGAGTACGATTCTCAGACCTACGATGACAATGCAAAGATTCTTCATAAAAAAGCCTGGGTATACCTTCCTTACGGCTACACAGATTCCGGCAAGTACAATATTCTCTATCTTCTCCACGGTGGCGGATTTACTCAGGACTGGTGGCTCAAGCTCTTCCCTGATACAGTTACCATTCTCGATAACATGATTGCAAAAGGACTGTGTGAGCCCTGCATCGTTGTAACACCTACCTTCTACCACGACGAAGAAGATAAAAACACTCACGATGAATCCCGCTGCGAGAACTTCCGCCACGAAATAAGAAATGATCTGATTCCTGCTGTAGAGAGCAAATATGCAGGATATTCAGGAAAAGATATATCAGAAGAGAATCTCATAAAGACTCGTGATCACAGAGCCTTTGCAGGTCTTTCTCTTGGTTCTATGACCACATACCGCGCTGCATTTTATAACAACTTTGACCTCTTTGCCTGGTATGGTCCTTTCTCAGGGTGCTGTGGTCCTTTCGGAAACCACGACGTGGAGGTTGAGCGTATCTGTAAGACTCTTTCAGATGGAAAAGAAAAAGGCTATGACCTTAAATACATGCTCTGCTGCAACGGTGATAAGGATATTGCCTTTGAGGAGCACAAGGATATTATGTCCCGTGCTGTAGAAAAATCCGACCTTCTTGTTCAGGGCGAAAACTACGATTTCTTCATAATCCCAGGTGGCGTCCATGATATGAAGGCATGGCAGCTTCATCTGTATCATGCACTGCAGTTGTTCTTTAAGTAAGTGATATAGATTTATCTTTCATTTCCGATCACTTGTCGAAATATCCTACTATGCACTTATTTTCTGAGGAAATGCTGACATTTTCAGTGTTTCCTTAGATCTTTTTTAACCTATCTTCACACTCTTTTCTCGTGATCTCTCCATTATTACAAAGAGCCATAAGACTCACAGAATCATCTCTTAACTTGTACCCCACCACTAAAACAATAATAGCTATCACAGGGCCAATTGCACTTATCCAAGTCAGCACGTTCCAGCAGCCAAAAGCTCCGATTTCATCCACGATTCCGGTAGCAGGATCTGCATTAGCTGCCTTAAATCCAAAGAAAGATAAAAGAAGGAGCGAAATACTGCTCATCAGAGCTGCGGAAAGCTTGGTCACACAGGTCTGAATGGAGAAAGTAATTCCTTCCTGCCTCACACCGGTCACATACTGACCATATTCCACGCAGTCCGGAGTAAACATATATACCAGGACGTTATACCCCACAAGTCCTACACCTCTAAGAGCCATAGTAATATCCAAAACAATCTCATTCTTATATCCAAGGAAAAACTGGATCACAGAAGCCGCTGCAAAAACAATCAGACAAATAATATAAAGCCAGAACTTATCAATTTTCTTCGACAGATATGGGATAAAAGCAGCAACGATAATCGCCGGAATAATGGACATCGCAAGAAGAATGGTCCCTTTTTCAGTATCCCCCAGCACATACTGTGCAAAGGTAGGGATCACCGTCTGAACAGTGTTGGTAAGTCCCACCAGAAAAAAAGCCACATAGAAAACTATCAGATATTTATTGCCGGATAAAGCTCTGGTCATTTCATTTATAGTTGGAGACTCGGTTCTGACCTGCGTTCTTTCTTTTCCAAATAACAGAATTGGCAGCATCAAAGCCATAGAAACAATAGACAGGGCAATGGAAAGAAGCTTCCATCCCATTCCAATATAAAGGCTTTCAATCAAAAGTGTTGCGATGACCAAACCGCTGGTTCCCGCAACTCTCCCGATGGAAAGAATTGAGTTTCGCTCATCAACTCTGTCGGTCATAGCTGTGGAAAGCGCAAAGATAGGCGTATCACACATAGTATACGCAACTGACCAAAGGCAGTATCCAATTATGACCCATGCACACTTTGCAGAGATCGTAAGATTATCCGGCATGCAAAAGATAAAAATCGTCGTAAGAGGAATCAAAAGCCAGGATATCTTTAGCCATGGAAGGAACTTCCCGCCCTTAAAATGGCATTTATCAACTATCCTGCCAAAGATCAGGTCATTTATAACATCCCATATCTGAGGCGCGATGATGACGGAAGCTGCCAGCTTCTCATTAACACCATGGTTCAAAAGAAACAAAGAAATGTAACTGGCAATTATTATGTAGAACATGTTCTGACCAAAAAAATAAAGATAATAGCTGACTCTTTCCCTCTTAGCAGTTTGCATAATATTCCTCCCCAATATATATGCAGTAATTAGTTCGTTTTCTGTATCAAGAAACCTAATAACATATATTCAGTCGCATGAATCAATATATATTTCATCAGGCTTCACCTTGCATCTCAAAAACATCACTTCTACACCGGACTGTTTTGCCTCAAAAAAAGCCTTTGCAAACTCCGGATCTGTTTCTGCGTTGGGCCTTACCTCATCGATTCCTTCCCCCTGGATTACAAAAGTTATTATTGGTTTGTAGCCTTCCCTTCCCGATTTGATAAGTTCCCGTAAATGCTTGGTTCCACGCTCTGTCGGAGCATCAGGAAAATATCCAATGCCATCCCGGAACAAAGTGCAGCCTTTTACTTCCATGAGGTATCTGGTAGTACTCGTATTATAAAGCTGCGTTTTCTCCATATAGAAATCAATACGCGAATTCCCATACTTATATTCAGGTTGTATTTTCGAATAAACCTGCTGCCCCTGCAGCCACTCTTTTACCACAGCATTCGGTGCCTGGGAATCAATATTGATGATCCTTCCCTCATGCTCTACCGCCACCAGATCATAGGGTGTCTTCCTTTCAGGATTTGATGCTTTCTCCAAATATACCCTGCTGCCCGGCAAAAGAAGTTCCTTGCATCTTCCGGTATTCTTAACGTGAACCGTCAGCTCTTTTCCTGCGATATCAACTATCGCAATGAAGCGGTTAGGCCGGGATATAAAGTTAGCTTCTGTGATATTGTGGTATTTCATTAAATTCACCTATAATTACAAAAAAGATAACTGTTCCCATTCCATATCTTTTCCAAGCGAAATATAGTAGTCTTTCAAACCATTTAAGTCTGTAATAGGTAAATTACCGCTGTCCAGTAAATATTTATTACCAGATTTTCTCTCCAACTCGGCAGCATATGCAGCAATTTTCCTTCTTTGCTTAATAGCTGCCTCAACAGTATGCATAGTACCACCATCAATCTTGGTTTCAACCACTAAGACTCCCTGACTAACAGCACTCTGCAATTTATCGCGCTGAACATAAGTATATTTCTTAGGTGGTACATTAGGCGCATATTCACTGATAAGACATCCTCCAGCATCCAAAATACGCTTTGCTAAATTCTCATTGGACTTAGGAACTATATTATTTAATCCTCCGGGAAGTATTGCAACACATTTCCCTCCACATCTTAAAGCACCAACAATAGCAGCTGTATCACATCCCAAAGCCAAGCCATTAACCACTACCAACCCCATTTTTGCAGCAGTTTCGCCAGCTTCACTAGAAAAAGAAAGAGATTTGTCTGAACACTCTCTACTTCCAACAATAGCTACACTATTATAAGTATTAAGCAAAGAAATATCGCCTTTATAATATAATAAATCTGGCATCCCCTTAAGATTAGAGAATGCCTTAGGATAATTCATATCTCCTTTTGCACATTTAAATATTTGGTATGTCATATTGCCTTTCCTAAAGCAAACATTTCAACATGGCTTGCACCATGTGCCAACAATATCTCTTTGCAAGCATATAAAGAATTTCCCGAAGTAGTCACATCATCCATAAGTAAAACTACATCACCTTTAATACTCTCACCCTGCAAGGCACCTATTGAATCCAAATGAATGAACCTGCTTCGATTACCTCCTGTAGCCAGCTTATCAATATCCTTCTCACGCACAAGAAAATGTACTCTATCTTTTCTTCCATTATTAGCAAGTTTCTCAGCCAATTTAGCCATTCCAGTTTCTACATTACCCATCTTGCTAGAAGGCACTATACAAATGGTAACATCCTTACATATTTCACAATCAATGAGATTATAAAAATATTCTATTGCGTTCTCTTTTCCTTCTTTTAAATCAAGAATTTTCCCACATATAAAAGCAATATTCATCTATCCCACCACTTCTTAAGCCATGTTGCAGCAAGATCAATCCATGCTTCACAAGATGGCACAACCTCTTTTCCCTCAGGGCCGGACGTAATCTCATTAGAAAGAGCCAGTCCATGACCGCCTTCGCGAAACATATGTAACTCCGTATTTATTCCGGCTCTGCGAAGACTAAGAGCAAATAGGAGCGAATTTTCTACAGGTACAGAGCCATCTGTATATGTGGCCCAGATAAAGGTTTCAGGCACATCACTATTTACGGAATTTTCCAGGGACATTTTTTCCTCAAGCTCAGAAAGCCTTTCTCCCAAAAGATTTTTGAAAGAATCCTTGTGTGCAAACTCCCCTGAAGTAATAACCGGATAGCATAGCATCAAGCCATTTGGACGGAGCAGTTCTTTATACTCATCATCTTTTTTGCCTAGGAGCTTTTCTGACAAAAAGTCCTCTTTCCAAAAGCATGCAAGGCTTGCCGCAAGATGTCCGCCCGCAGAACTTCCCTGCACTATGACAGCATCCTTGTCCACATACCACTCATCAGCATGCTCTCTGATAATAAGAATCGCTCTTCCCAGTTCCAACAGAGAAGTGGGATAATGCGCCGGATAACAGGAATACCTAAGAACTGCCGCATGAAAGCCCTTCGCCATAAATGCAAGTGCAATCGGCTCTGCCTCACGATCCGATGTATAAGCATACCCGCCACCTGGGCAAATAAGCACCAAGGGTCTCTTTTTAATCCTAAGTTTCGAGGTAGCCGTCTCCTGAATATATACTGTCAATTTGGCTCCTTCTAAAGAGCCCTCTTCTTTAATTTCAAATTCCCTGTAAATCATTATTTTCGTAGTTTCCTTAATTCCTTTTTCTTTATTGTAAATCAGACAGTAAAAATGCCTGTTATTTTAAATCATCTTACAACGATTTCAAAATCATCCTTGCCATGCTTGCAGATAGGACAAATAAAATCATCCGGCAAAACTTCACCCACATACTCATAGCCGCATACAGTACAGCGCCATATTGTCTCTCCTTTTGGCGTTGTCCCAACAGCCTGAGGCCTTGGTTTGATGTTGTTCTGATAATACTCATAAGTGCAAGAAGCGGAATCATCCAGAACCCGCATTGCTATAGGCTCACAGATAAAAAGAGTGTGTGATCCAAGATCAACTTCCTCTTTTACCACCAGTGCAAATACTGCGTTAGTTCCGCTTGTTATGTAGGGAACGCCATCATCTGATGTATTGAAAGTAAATGCAGAAGTATCCGTAAACTTGTCCACGTCGCGTCCCGACTGGAATCCAAAATGCTTAAACAGTTCAAAGGAAGCTTTCTGGCTTATGACAGAGACGTTGCAGCGCTTACTCTCTTTGATCATGTCATGGGTGTAATTAGCCTTATTTACTGCGATTGAAATCCTGTTAGGATCAGACGCAACCTGAATTGCCGTGTTGATGATGCAGCCATTTTTCTTATCTCCCACAACGGCAGTGCAAACAAATAAACCATAGGACAACTTGTACATCGCTTTTGTGTTCATCTCTGACATAGGGGACCTCCTTTGGATGAGAATCTTAAGAAAACATTAATCTTTTGTTCGATTGCTGTTCGATTATTCTTTGTGCTATACTACGCCTTGCGTCAGTTTTCTTGCTGACATCTATTTCTTTATTTCATGGGCTTATCGCCCACAAGTTCCATTTTATGGCTTATGAAGAAATTGGTAATAATATAAAAAAGAGGTAATTTAATGAAAGTTAAAACAACTAAATACGGCTATCTTAATGCCACAGGAGCATTAAGATACACAATGACTAACGATTATCTGTTTCGTATGGTTTTGCAGCGCGACAAAGATACTCTTATCAATCTCATCTGCGCTCTCCTGCATCTAAAAAGATGTCAGGTAAAAGAATGTAACATTGCTAATCCCATCGAGCCTGGCATGACCATTGACGGAAAAGAATATCAACTCGATATCGTGGTAGTCCTTAACACCGATGTTATAGTAAATCTGGAAATGCAGGTCATAAACTATGAAAACTGGCCAATGCGTTCACTTTCTTATCTTTGCAGACGCTTCGATAACATATCTCGTGGAAAAGACTATCTCACAGCATCTACAGTATATCAGATAGGCTTCCTTGATTTTACTTTATTCGAAGAGCATCCTGAATTCTTCGCAAAATACCAGCTTCGAAATGCCAGAGACAACTTCCTTTATACTGACAAGTTCAACCTCTTCGTGGTAGAATTAAATAACACAGAAATCGCCACAAAGGAAGATGTCGATAACAATATTGTCGCTTGGGCTAAACTTTTCAAAGCGAAAACATGGGAGGAAATCAAGATGATTACAAAAGAAAATCCATCAATGAATTCCACTGCTGAAGCTATTTATAAGTCTACTGCTGATTATGTCATCGCGGAACAATGCCGCATCCGCGAAGATAATATCGCCCATGAGAAAATTCAGGCTGAACAGTTAAAAAACTTAAAGAAAGAGCTCGCTACAACCAAGGAAGAACGTGATACTGCTACAAAGGAAATTCAAACACTTTCTTCAACCATCTCGGATCAAGCCGCCATTATCGCACAATTGCAAGCAGAATTAGCCAAGTACAAAAGAAATTGAGAATCGTACTTTAACGTGTTTCTTATAGAAAATATCTAGCGTGGACTTCTTACGGAATTCACGCTCTTTATAATATCGAATTAAATTTTAGCAATCGCTTAATTCCAAGCATACCTCCCAAAAGTAACATATAAAAAGTTCCACAAATAACAATTTTTACTATTAAAGCCATAATTGCATTTTCAATTACAGGTTTATAGTTAAAAAAGATAGCAAACATCAAAATTCCCGCAAGTAAGAAAGGAATCGAATTAACAACATTCTTCCCAATGTTAGCCTCTTTATATACATAAGCTGCCTGTATAATGCAAACAACAATTTCTGCAGCGAGAGTACCTATTGAAGCGCCGATAGCCGCATAATGAGGAATTAACAAGGCGTTTAGTAAAAGGTTCACTCCTGCACCGGAAAAGAGTGAAACAACAAATAAAGCATCTCTCTTTCTTGGAAGTATGAACTGCGTCCTAATAACATTCGCAAATGCCAAAAAAATACAGCTTGGAAGTATTATATAAAAAATATAGATACATTTATCAAATCCAATTCCATAAAAAACCGGAACAAATTCCTTTGCTACAGTCATAATACCCATACACACAGATGAAGATACAAACATGGCAAAAGAAACCGACTTTTCAAACACTACATCCAACTTTCCTTTATCTGCTTTATTGGAAATCATGTTGGACATTCGAGGTAACATTACCGTTCCCAGCGCAGTTATCAATGCAAGTGGAACATATACTACATTCTCACAGCTATGATAGTAGCCCAACTCTTCTTCTGTAGCCATAGTACCAAGCATGATCTTGTCCATAGTCTTATAAATACTAACAGCAACAGTAGGCAGAAATAGAATTAAGTTAGGCTTTATATGTGCAATAACTCCTAAAATGTCAGGTATTATAATACGTATTCTTTTTAGAATAATCGGAATCACTATAATCTGATCAATCAAGAAACCCAGGCTATAGATTAATGCATATTTCCATACGTCATCATTTTCCTTCACAAATGCAAAGATAGCAAGTGCAGTTAACAACTTAGTTAACGCATCTCTTACGGATGTAACCTTGAATTCTTCAAGTCCGTACAATGCCCATGTAATATCAATCCCCCCTGATATTACATATAAGGAAAAAATAATAGCGAGTTCTTTCCTAGGAGCAACAAAAACAGAATAGCCAAGATATATCACAGTCATTGCTATTCCCATAAAAAACTGAAATGCGTATATTTCTGAAAATATCTTGGATAGCTCAAATGAATCATCTTTCACATAAGCAATGGTACGGTTCCCATAGTTATGCAACCCAAGGCGAATAAAAAGATAAAAATAATACGCCACTGAATAAGCAAACGAATACTCTCCTAGTCCCTCCGCATGAAGTACTCTAGATAAATACGGAAGTGTCACAAGCGGAACTAGAATATTCGTTAATTGGTAGATGGCGTTAAATATAAAATTGGATTTAATACTATTCTTCTGACTCATTATATTCCTGAGTAAATATCCCACTGGTCTCCAAGTATTCTGTCAAATTCTTCAGGCTCAAAATCAATATACCCACTGTTTGTAGTAAAAGTCATTTCACCAAAATATATTTTCCCATTAATGTTGTATAAATCTACCCTCACATGCGAAAAACCACTTGATAACGTCTCAGCAATTTCAACCATTTTCTCATAATTCTTGGGTTTTTCAAGTTGCTCTTTTATTGGCTGATAATCTTTGCGGTAATATGGTAACAACTTATAATCTCTATCAAAGAAACCTAATTTACCCTTAGAATGATCAAAGGTATAATTCGTCATTGTATAAGAGCAAAACACTTTCCCATTAAAGCAGAAAAACTTATAATCAGGTAAATCACTCATTCCCTCTTCAATTATATTCTGTTCAATATAAAGGCGCGGCATAATATCTTTATAATGTAACTCCATAGAATAAAATGCATAATTATGCTTTAACCACAAAGCTACTTTTTTCTTTACTATACCAACGTCAATTTCATCTTTATTATTTACTACGTAGTTGAATCCACTGCCATGATTAGCTTTAATAACATATTTGTTAGGCAATTCATCAAAGTCTATTTCATCGACTGAGCAAAAAGGATGTCCAATGATTGGAATCAGGTATTCACTACCAATTCTTTCTTCCACCCAGCTTCGAACAGCTATTTTATCTGATAATTTTCCCAAAAGACTATCTTTCCTGTTCAATTTCCCCCACTGCATTTTTTCAGTGTAAGTCTTTGGGTTATTAAGATTGCACCACCGATTAACTATTTTAAGATAAGAGTACTCAATATATAATGGATAAAACACTCTAGGCAAATATTTTTTTATGATATAAAACAATTCATTCATATGATTTCCAACATTTCTTTATAACTTTGTCACCAGCGTTTAACTCCTTAGCTTGATCTAATTTTTTTGAATGCCACAAAGAAAGTCTCTATGATTTTCTCATTAAAAAAGAACAACGTTCTAAATTTACGAAAAATAACTTTCATAATCTTGTATTGATAACTGCCCATAAGTATATATGAATCGCACTCTATTGGTACAGTCCGAGCATTCTTAATTCCTCTCTTAGGATTTTCTATAAGTTTTTTTAATTCTGGATTTAATACTCCAGTTTTTTTAAAATTCTTAATCAACCGAGTTTCATACAATTCATACGGAACACCCTCATTATATTTAGTAGGACCATCCTTTAATCTATGATTAAAATAGTGAATGATTTTGGCATTATTAAAGTACTCCAGCCCATAATCTAATTGTACATTCCATATTCCATCCAATTCTTTAATCACTCCACCGCAAAAACAATTTAATCCATTTAGTGATGCTTGATCAGTTCTAACGCCTTTACTAAGCCCCCTTGCGTATAATGCTTTCCATTTATTAAAAAAATCATGTACTTCCTGCGTATCATTTATATACATAACTCCGCTATTAAAATGCTTATCTTCATACCCTGCCGGAAAACCAGTTAATTTTTCATTAAGTGAATAGAACCTTTTGGCTATATTTTTTGAAATAATTTCGTGATGATCCAATACCATGGCTATATCACATTCAATATTTTTCACTTCAGACAAATCACTGCAAATCATAGTATCCGTATCTAAATATAATATCTTTCCACTTATATATTCTCTTATACCTACTTTCAAGAGCCTTGATCTCTGCATTTTTCCGATATTACTATCAAATATAACTTCACGCACATCAGCAATCTCATAGATTTTCCTTCTATATCCTGATTCCAATGTTTTTTTTGTTAAATCATCCGTTAATACAATTACACTAGCTCCTTCATTATGCATAAGTAAAGAACATATGGACAAATAGCATTCTTCCCAATAGAAGTCTTCCACATCACTAACTAAAACATATACGTAATACATCCCAATAATCCTCCCGCCATATCACCATATATAGTTTTCAAGAACCGTTATATATGGTATTACACCATGACCATCACGTACACCTAAATGCCACATATACAAAAGCGACATAAATGCAATAATTATGCCTATAAATTTATTTTTTTTCAAAAATGTAGCAATCACGTACGGAATCATTACAATATACCAATACATAAAATACTGCTTTATTCGTTCCATAGCCATTATGCTCATAGCTAAATAGGATATCGCTAACGTTATAGAATTAATACATGCAAAAACATATCCTAGTCTGTTTTTCTTTAAATCTTCTTCACCACCCAGGAGACAAAGCAATAAACCTATCTGAATAATAATACATATGCCCCAATCTCCATAACGCCAAAATGTTACCCCTCGTATTCGGAATAATGAATTTGTAAAATACCTGGCATAAAATGGGAATAACTTCCCAAATATTTCTAAAAAAAATCGCATAAAAACCACAATAATAACGGCGCCGCATGAAAAAACAGCGACTATATACTTATTAATCATCGGAAATACAGATATAAAAAGAAAAATTGGTAAAAACACAATCGTTGTCGAATGAATAGTTATCGCAGCGAAACAAAACAGCAAAGTAAGTTTAATATCTTTATTATATGCTCTATCAAATGCCCATAATAGCATAGAAGCAGCCATTGCTTGTCTTGTTTGATTCATTGAAGCAAAAAACAACCCCAACGTCAAAAAGAGTATTACCGACAAGGTCTTATTTGATGAATATCTAGATATAAAGAAATACAATGCCGAAAAAATAACAAAGGCACAACAGCAATTAAAGAATACAACGTTACTGCCTACCATTTTTATAATTCTACACCAAGCATAATATAGAATATCTTTTCCATTCGAATAGCGAAACCTTCCAGGGTCATCTGCATGCAAAAAGAATCTGGCATATTTATAAGTATCATTTCCTACATTTAAACTTCTAAAGCCTTGTATCACAAACAGGATAATAATTGGAATTAACGCATTTCCCTCATTACCCACCATTAGTACTTTCTTATCTTTATCATATTTCAGCGTAAATACGCCAGTTAGAAGTAACACCAAAAACAAAGCATTATAAAAGCTCATTGTCGCCTCTTATTTGCGATATCACAATAGTTTTCGTAGATAGACTGTGCCATTATTTTGTAATCAAAACCTTTTCTTTTTACAATTAAATTATCCGTTTTTCTATCATCCTCACTCAATTGAGAACAATTTGCAGTTATAAATGCCGCAATTTCTTCATAAGATTGCTTTAATGAAAACCAAAAAACATGTTCAGTCACCTTCGTTTCATCCGATATTGTATTGGCCAAAAACAATTTTGCGCCACTGGCCTGAGCCTCAATGCATGACATAGGTAACCCTTCGTACAACGAAGGCATCAAGAGACAATCCACCGCGCATAAAATCGTACTTATATCTTGTCGATGTCCCAGGAAAACAACTCTGTTATCTAACTTATATTTTTTTACTAGACCTAGCATTTCTTCCCGATAAACACCATCTCCCACAACTAGCAAAACAGCGTCAATTTTTTTGCTTATCTCATTAAAAATATTTATTAATCCAATTGGATTCTTTTGCTTTCTAAGGTCTCCCAAATTTGTAAACACGATTGTTTCATCAGGTATCTTCAATCCTTTTCTTATGCTCACTCTATCCATGGGATTAAATAAATACCTATCTGTATCAATCCCATTTTTTATAACTGTACACTTCCTATTACCAAACATCCACTTCCCTGCAATTTCCGAACAGGCCAAATTGCTTTGAGATAAATAACCGACTATCCATCTATTAAACATATGTATAGGTAACCCCAAAATACCAATTCTAGTCATTGAATTATGTGAATGAATGATTATAGGAATACCATTTTTATATGCTATAATGACGGGAATTATATTAATTGCTGAACATTTATTCATATGCACAATATCATAGTTCCCATTTCGCATTATTTCATTTATCTGCTTTGTATATCTTGTAACATCCCTAAGCCCAGTTATTTTTATTACCTTTGTACCTATCTTGTTAAAGCTAGGTTCATCACTAGAGCTAGTAAAAGGACAAATCACCTCACACTCCACTTTCCCATAAAGATAACTATTCAAATTTAAAAGAAAAGATTCGATGCCTCCAGTTTTTTTATATAATTCAAATTGCAAAACTCTCATCCAAAAATCCTCGCCTTTATGTTTTCATGAAGAGATGATTATATAGCCCTATATAAAAAAGAACTTATTCCTTTGGAAAGAGGTATTACAAAATCCCCCCAAGCGTTATCACCAATGTGAACTATATTTCTCTCATGCCCACCAAAATCATTCAAAACATGATTAAAAAGTTTTCCATTCTTTTTACTTGCATTATATTCACAGGACACATATACTTTTTTAAACTCTGTAATACCAGTTTTTTTTAAAATCTCTATAATCGTTTTTTCAGCCAAATACATATCAGACGTAAAAACAATTTCCAAGTCTTGAGTCAATAATCTCTCATATATAGTTTTAAACTCAGGGTTGATATACGCCACTTGTTTTTCTACATCAGTTTCGATTTCTATAAGGACGTTTTTTTCATCTTCATTTAGATTATCAATGAAATAATAAATATCCTGTAATTTCACCTCTCCTGTTGCTGAAAATCTTCGTGCTTTTTTTTCAGCTACACTTCTTATTTCCCTAAACGTTTGGGACAACCGCCATTCATTATCTATACAATATTTTTCTTGAACAAGATCAAAAACATCTTCTGGTTTTTCTACAGTTCTTCGAACCGCTGTATCATATATATCAAAAGATACAAGTACTTTTTCTGGACCAATTTTCATCTCAGAAAATTTCTTGCCACAAAATAACACTACTATTTTTTTTATAACACTCTTAGCACAAGTTCTTGCACTCATCCTCAATAATGGCATCTGATTCATTCTTCCAACCAATATAATCATTTAAAAACTTTTTATGCTCATTGCTATACCTGGAAGTTGCAGTTATCACAATCTGATCTTTAAATCTACAAAAATCTACTTTTACCCGATTTTCGCTTTCACTCAGTACACAATAGCTTGCAGTTTTGTACTTTCCTTTGATTCCCTTATCTTCTAAGTATTCTTGTACTCGTAGAAGACTCCACCCTGTATCAACAGAATCATCAACAAGTAATATATTGTCGTACTTTTCTAAATCTATTCTATCAAAGCGAGAAGTGCCCCTTACAATTCTGTTTGATTTTTCGTGATAACTAGGCTTGGAAACTCTTTTTTTCAACATGTACGCCAAAAGGAATTTAGGCATCCATGGAATAATCTTTTTCACTAAATCTTTAGCTTTGTTATCTTCTCTACTTGCTATGACATCAACTATTGGACAATTGAAATACTCTGACATAGGTCTAGCAAATAAGAAGCCACTTTTCGCAACAAAAACAATTAAACTTGGCTTAAAGGCTGATGCTATTTCTTTTGCCCATAATTTACAATCTTGTTCTATTTCATATGTAGTTTTAAAGCTCACCTTAATATCACTTTTATCCGTTATCAATAGTTTTTCCCATTCCAAGCTATAATTCGACACTTTATCCTATATATGATTAATTATAATCTATATATAGTTTTTTGTCATAGAAAAAAGCGTAGATTTTGTGCCCAAAAGCCCAAAATCTACGCCCTAATTATTTTATTCACCGAATAAAAAACTATATTCTATTTTACGCCCCAAAGATTTTTGCAACAATCGGCAAAGACATGAAAGCATTAACCAAGGCTTCTTTATGCTCAGCAACCATATACTTTAACGATTTCTTTATGAAACCAAAAGCATTTTCTATTGCAGTTTTATCCTTCTTTGCACAAGCTTCTTTGATTTCATCAAGGCTTTCCTTGATTGCATCAACCTGTTCTTTTTCCAGTTTCTCAATCTTATCCAGCTTATCCTTCAATGTATCAATTTCTCTGTCGAGGGCATTATAGTCGAACTCAATATCTACTGAATTGGTCTGGGTATTACCAGTTCCTATAATACTATTACCAGCAACCTCAATTTTCGCTCCGTCTCCTACATACGTTCCAGTGTTCACAAAAGTTGTCACAACCTTTTTCCTCCTTCTAATTCTTTCTATTTGTTCCTCCGCATCCAACTTGATTGCATTAAGATCATATCCATTTTTTGAATTTTGTGATATTTGTGAAATAACATCAATTATATCGTGATCATTCAATAATTTGATACTTATAACTACACCATCACACTTTTTTCCTGATTCCCACAGGTATAAACAAGGCAGATCACCTGCTTCAACTCCTTCAAGATCACCAGAATTGATTGCTTCAAGAGTATTAGCCTTAGTAACATAAGGTATATTCAAATAGTCACCTGAAGCGAAATTAAGTGCTTTAAAATTATCGCCGCTTACAAGCTTATCATACTCTTGTGAGTAATCTTCTCTGAACAGAATAAAGCAGTTAAGCTTTGTGTTTTCATATATCTCTTTTGTAAATCTAACTAGTTCCTCCTTAGGTTCTATCTTAGCACCTAATATACTTCCCAGATGATCCAAAATAGTTTTCTTCTCTTTCCCAAAGAACACTAATGCATCATCTACATCAACCTTCTTACTGGTATCTTTCTGATATTCAGCTATAAACTTTTCAGGATCTACGACTTCTATTTTTTTCTTTTTGACACGTTCTCCTATATTAACAGTTCCGTAACTTCCCACTGATGTCATCAAATACAGAGGAACATCGTTTTCAGACTTTCTGTTTATCTTTGCCTTCTTTTTGGCGCCTAATAAGCCAGAACCATCTATAACCCTGACATCAGCGTCTTCATTAGGCACAAATACCTTTAGGAAAGAATTACTTTCTAAAATGACATTGTAATTGAGTTCTATTTGAAAGAAAGCATTTTTGGAATAGAAGTTTTTTAGGCTGCTAAATGAATATAATACCTTTGCAGAAAGGTTATCTTTTTCTCTTATGCTTTGAATGTAGGAATAAAAAATATCACTTATAATATTTTTTGCTACATTTCGTATCATAATCATCTTAGTGCGGTAAACCTCTTTGTTTCTAGCACCAAGATACATGGAATCTTCATCCCCGATTACATCTGCAATTTGGGTATGATACTGATCACGTACATAATCGCATAATTCTAAAACAAAATCGTCCTTTATCTTTCCGGAATTTTTCTTATGGTACGAAGCGTAGAATTCATCCATAAATCCGGATAGTAAAACTGACATAATGAGATCACGTGGATCATCTAAAGATTTCAGATAAATCAGGTTCTGTTTCTCCCTCTCCTTTCTCTGCACGATTTCTCTAACATGCTTGCATGCAAGATACTGCAAATCTCCCCCATCATATTCCAGTGCATTTGGGTAATTACAAACATATTCGGCAAAGTCTGCCACACCATAACTTTCAATAGGGTTCATACCTTTCTTCTCCTTCCTCACCCAATTTTTACTTTTTTTCCTTCAAATGCAAATCCGTAGTGATGTATATTTTTCTTTGATATGCCTCTTTTTACCATTTCCGCATCATAGTTCTTATCTTTAATCTGTTCCAAAGCTTTTTTAACAGTATCATCAAGAGTAGCCTCTTCACTAGGATCGTGTACTTTAAACTCCAGAATATATGCCGGCGCTTTTATATCCTTTGGTTCAAAGCATACATCATATCTGCCAAAGCCGCTTTCCCTGTTTGAAGTTATGTAATATGCTGGTGATAGTTCAACCATAAGTCCTAAAACAAACCCGTGATAGAATTTCTCTGGTTGCGCAGATTCTGATGGTCTGTTTCCTGTATCAAAGCTGGAAAATGTATTAAGTGCAACCTCATTCATGAATCTATTCATATACTTGATATCATTTTGCAAAAGTGCTTTAACAAAATCGTTGTATCTAACATCAGCACCCTCAAACCACCTTTTTATCATATCCTCAAAAGTATGTCTAACCTCAAGGTTAGTAAGAGACAGCTGCAAACGCTTACGGACGCCATAAGAATCATTATCTGAATCAGTGATTCTTAAATATCCGGCAGCAAGAAGAAGACTAAATATTCCGGATTCATTTTTATCTATTAGATTCAATACAATTTCATCATCGATCAGTGCAGTTATGGACTCTCCCCTTAACAGGGCTTCCATGGATTTTTTTACATCAACGCTGCCTTCCCTTATAAGCTTTTCTACCATGGAGTTTTCACTGGTATTTGCCCAATAATTGTTCAGCACCCCAGCATCCAAATATCGAGTAATTGACCACGGATTATAAATTCCATCAGCATTTCCGATTCTGAATCCGTCATACCACTCTTTGACGTTGGCAAGATTATTACCATAGCCGTATTCTAAAAGAGCCTTCCTAACTTCTTCTTCCGTAAAGCCAAAATCCGTATCGTACTTGGCATTGGTTATAGTATCAACTTTAAGATTATTAAGATCAGAGAAAATAGACTCCTTGCTGATTCTCGTAATACCTGTAAAAAGAGCTCTCTCAAGATAAGGATTGGTCTTGAAGGTAGAATTAAAAAGGTTCCTTATAAATCCAGTCATCTTATCCCAGAACCCTTCTATATATGCCTCATGAATAGGCGTATCATACTCATCCAGCAAGATCAGTACTTTCCTATTGAAATATTTACTCATAAGTTCGCACAAATACTTTATCGAGTTGGCAGCCGTCGCGTCTGACATGTCATAGCCTACCATTCCCCAAAACTCTTTATCCATATTTGTAATAAAATCAGCATTTATGAGATAATCATTATTTCTATATAGGCCAACAATTTCCTGAATTATCTGCTGTCTGGCAGTCTCATAGTCAGTTCCCTTTATTGCAGCAAAACTAATAAACAGGACAGGAAAATTCCCCTGCAATTCCCTGTATTTTTCTTCATTCCAAATAGCAAGATTCTTAAATAGTCCACCACTGTTTTCATGTCTATTGGAAAAGAAATAGTCAACCATGCTCATATTCAGAGTTTTGCCAAATCTTCTGGGTCTCGTAATGAGAGTCACCACATCTGCACTTTCCCACCACTTCTTTATAAATAAGGTTTTATCAATATAGAAATATCCGTTCTCAATAATTGCCGCAAAGTCCTGATTGCCAATCGATATTTCCGGATGTTCCGATGTATTTATGCCGCCATCTGTAAAAAGAACTCTTTCTAACGCTTCAATTGTTTCTACTCTTGGAGAAGCAACCTTTCCTCCGATGACCTTTTGCACAGTACTAAGTGGAAGCCCCGACCGACGTGATATTTCCTCGTAGGTAAGTCTCATCTGTTCTTTTTGTTCTCTAATTTGTTCTATTCTGGTATTGGCCATATCTTTTCTCCAACAATTGCAAACTTTTATTATCAGTTGCAAAATATTGCTATTTCATATATATAATATAGCATCAAATTGCAATTCAAACTAGTCAAATTGCAATTTTATACCTAGAAATTGCAATTTGATTTAATTTGATATTCCATCATGACTCTTCATATAAACATCTCGAAAAAAATATATTCATAGAAAAAGCGTAGTGCTTTTCCAAGCCACTACGCTTTCATACATTCTTTTACCCTATTCGATTAGTATGCCCCATCCGACTCAAACACAACCGGGATGGTCTTGAAAATAAGCTTAAGATCCGTTCCAATGCTCATATCCTTAATATATTTAAGATCCAGTTCAACCCATTCGTCCCATTTTATATTGGCACGGCCGCCTACCTGCCAATAACAGGTAAGACCTGGCTTTACAATGAGCCTTTGCTTTTCATAAGCATTGCACTCTTCCATTTGGCTGTAAAGAATAGGTCTTGGACCAACAATACTCATATCACCTTTAATGATATTGAGGAGCTGTGGGAGTTCATCGATAGAATACTTACGGATAAATTTGCCAACGTGGGTAACTCTTGGATCATCTTTAATCTTGAAAGCATGGCCGGTCTGCTCGTTCTGAGCCTGCATACGTTCAAACATAGACTCCGCATTCTTATACATACTGCGGAATTTGTAGATTGTGAAAGGCTTCATGTCTTTTCCCGCACGTTCCTGAGTAAAGAAAATAGGGCCTCCATCTTCCATGAGAATAGCCAATGATGTCAGAATAAAAATTGGCGACAAGACAATCAGTGCCACGCCAGAAGCAACAATATCAAAGCCCCTTTTCAGCCACTTATATATATTTGCCTTATGATCATATACTTCCTGATAAATCAAGGATATAATCTTAGTCTCGACATTACTTGCAATGCTCTCTTCCTGCTTGGTCACAACGTCATTCATGCTGGTATTTCCTTTCCCCTCATTTTAGGCACACCGGCGAAGACAAATATAATAAGCCCCGTCTAAATTATATTTCGGATATTATTATCAATAATTTAGTGAATTCATCATATTTTTCTGAATTATATTGACGATATCAAAGAGAAAAGATATCACATTACCATTATATCCTATATATTGAATTATAGATAGAAAAAAGCGTAGATTTTGTAGGTAGGAATAATATATCATTTAAACCATTTCAATCTTTAGTGTCTTTCCAAGACCTTTGGCTAAAGCTTTCAAAGTAGTCAACGTCGGCACACAATCGCCTTTTTCAATCCTACTTATATTAGATTGCCTGACACCTGTCTTTTCAGATAGTTCTTTCTGAGTCATTTTGTTTTCTAGCCTTGCGGCAATAAGCATTCGCTTTATTTGATATTCCAATTCAGTATCCTCCCAAGCTTTAGCAAACTGCTCATCCTGCAATTCCTCATTTAACAATTCATCAATATCGCTCATCGGCTATCCTCCTTTCGTAGTCTGCTCTGTATTGTTTGGCTAACATAATAACTTCGCGGGGAGTCTTTTCAGTCTTTTTTATTATTCCATTTGTCACAATAGCCTTATTCCCTACTGTAAAAAAATACAAACATCTTGCTATATCATTTCCTTGTATTGTTCTCAGTTCAAAAATGCCATCTTCCAAAAGTTTTGAATCTGGTTCACCAAGCTCATATCCAAATTCTTCTAGTAGCTTTGTACTTCTAATAACTTTAGCTTTTAATTTTTGATCTAAAATTCCTTTTATGAATTGCCCAGCAGGCTTGGTTCCATCTTGTAATTTATAAAACTCAACTATCATTTATTCCTTTCTAGGAATATTTTATTCCCTCAATTATCATTTGTCAAAAATCTTTCTGTCATTCTGTGAACTTCACAGGACAATCCACCCTACCTGCAGGAATCACTAGACAGTTGCCTTTTACGCGAAAAAAGGCTGACTTTAAGAACGCTCAGCTATCCAGCCTATTTGCAAAACTGGTATACTGTGCAGGAGTTATGCGGGGTAAGTGACAATTCCCGCAGGTATGATGTTTGGTAGATATCTCTCATACAAGATAAAGGCTTTGCGCTAAGGATTAATACCTCACCCAAGAGTTAATCTAAAAGCGTCTTGCACTTCGGCGAATTAGACACGCCGTCCGCATGATCGATGGCTCCGGTTGGAGCAGAAGTTTAAGAGAAAAAATATATGCGTCCAGACCAAAGGCCTGTATGTTCAAAGGTTTTATTTATTTCTCACAACCACGTTTGCAAGGATACAACATGTTTTTCCACTTGTAAATAGGGTAACCGAAATCTTTAAAAAGTCTTAAATAAGTCTTAAGAAAGTCTTAAGAAGTTTACTGTATTGAAATAATTAGCGTTTTCAAAACAGTAATTATCTCTCATCTTTTATAATTGTCGCGCAATGGATAATTGATTTCTTTTTAGCCGCAATAAGAAACAAGACTCATCAGGAATAATCCTCTTATTCCCAATGAGTCTAGTGCTATGTCATATTAAATTCTCTTCATCCAAGCCCACGCAAGGTCAGCCCATAATCCAACATCTTCCTTAAGGCTCATATCAATTCCGTTTGCTGGCATCTCGTTTCCACCAAAGAACTGTTCTATAAGTTCCTGCTTTCTCTTTTCAGAGACATTTACGCCTCTGCCCTCTTTTACAGAAAAGGCTGCGCGCATAGTCTGTTCCATAGTATAGTCTCCGCCGGACCAGCCTCTGAAAAACTCATTATTGGCAATAGTAAGACCATGGAATCCTGCCGGGAAAACGTAGTGTGCAAATGGAACTTTCTTTTTGCGAAGAGCCATTGCAAACAGATAGCTGTTCTCCACCGGTACAAGGTCATCTTCCTGCGTCTGCCAGATAAAGCAAGGCGGTGTATTTTCTTTTACCTGCTTCTCAAGTGAATAGTACTCCAGCTCTTCTGCAGATGGATTATCTCCTAAAAGAGCTTTGACAGAGCCATCATGAGTAAACTCTCCTGTAGTAATAACCGGATAAGAAAGAATTACGCCATCAGGTCTGTTGGAAACATCTGCATACTCAGAATTCTGATCCTTAATATCATCAAAATGTACAGCCAAAGTTCCGCATACATGGGCACCTGCAGAAAAGCCCATGATAAAGAGCTTATTAGCATCAACGTTATACTTATCTGCATTTTTCCTTATGAACCTGACTGCCCTTGAAATATCATTCATAGGCTGGCTCTTAAGAGGAACCGACATTGTAATATCCGTGGTATAGCTGAGAACAAAGACATTCATTCCACGTCTAAAGAACTCCATTCCAGGCAATTCACCTTCGTGAGAGCAGCACATGCAGTATCCACCGCCCGGAACCACAAGCATGCATGGACGTTTTCCTTCATCCTCATGAAGGTACGCAAAAACATTTGGCACAAATCCATAGGCTGCAGCGTAATTGTACTCTCCCTCCTGCCAGATATTCTCTCGAAATCTCTTTATCTGAGGACCAGACTGCGGCATATCTTTTAAAAGATAGTCCTCCTCCGGATAGTCCGGATTCCATTCATACTTTTTCTCCAGCGAAGACGTATTTTTTCCTGATTCATTCTGCGTAGCAGCTAACTCACCACTGCTACCATCAGCCTCAAATGCAGCCTGAAGCACTGCATAATAGGCCTCCTTAGCCTGGCATTTTCCCTGGAACAAAAGAGGATAGCTAGTCTCTCTTCTAAAGCCTGAAAGCCAGCTGTTCTCATCCAAAAGGTTCCAGAATGTAACACTGGCAATGTTCGCTTTGCCGGACTTTTTAGCCTCCAGATAAATCTTGAAAAATTCTTTATATCTAAGTGCCAGTTGGTGCATGGATTCTTCACTCGGATCTGCATTATGCATATCGAGCTCTGTGATATGAATCTTAAGTCCAAGTGCGCCGTACATCTCAACTGCCTTTTTGTACTCCTCAAGATCCGGATGATCCATTAGAAGATGCGACTGCATTCCCATACCGTCCACCAGCTTTTTTTCCATAAGAGGCGTAAGAACCTTTTCGATTATGAAATCTCTTTTCCAATCCAAAGCTGTCTCATAATCATTGTAAAAAAGATCAACACCCGGAGCAGCATATTTCCTGGCATATTCGAATGCCTTGATAAAGAAATCATTTCCGACAGATTTAGACCAAATGGATTTCCTGAAATCACCCTCGTCCACAATCTCATTAACCACATCCCAGGCGTAGATTACTCCCGGATAGTTTGTCTGCACAAAATCAAGGACTCCGTGAATATATGATTCGAGTCTCGCAAGGATTGTCTCTCTGTCAGCAATCGGAAAATTCTCATTGTAATTCTCACAGAAAAACCACTTTGGAGTCTGGTTGTGCCACACAAGAGTATGCCCACGCATAGCTATTTTATTGTCTCTTGCAAATTCCAGATAAGGAATTGCATGCTCAAAAGTAAGTGCCGGAGCAAGATTATACTTTTCGGGTTCCGACTTATTTTTTTCCATATCCAGATAAAACATGGGCTTCATATCGTTCTCACAGGTAAAACTGTTAAACTGCTCTGTAAGCAGCTTCATGTGAGCAGCTGTATGAAGGTTCCATCTGGATATAGCAGCTCCAATCTTAAAATATGGTTCATAGGCGGTCTTGAGATTCATAGCATCCTCCGTAGGTTGAAAAATCAAATAATATGCAGATCAGTGCAATAATACTACGCAAAATAATGAGCATCGTATTAATCTCATACGATGCTCTCTTTTCATAATATAAAATTCCTATAGGTTTCACTACGCAATTCTTGCCGCTTATTTATCAATTTCGGCGAAACCACATCTTTTTATTCAACTACTGTAAACTCGATGGCTGGCTTGTTTTCTCTTTCAGCAAGGAGCTTTTCAAACTCCTCCTGGCTACCTGTGAAATCGGTAGTCTCACCATCAAAGGTGTTATCCTGTCTTGTGAAGCCTGACAGCTCATTTGTTCCACTGTCTACACCATCTGTAATATAATCCTTCATCATAAGTCCGCCAAAATCAGCTGATATGAAGTAAGTCTCATAGCTGTGGTTAGTGCCTGCATAGAGAATACCATCTGCAAGTCTAAGCGGATATGCTGAACCAGACCCTGAAACAAGAGAAAGCTGCGCTACTTTTCCATCCAAAATTCCGTAGATAGAAGCCTCATAAGCGCTATGATCTGCTTCAAACACAAGATCAGTTACTGCAAGAAGCTCTTCGTCGCTTCCATAAAGCTTGATATAAGCATAACCCTGACCAGCTGTTAAAGCCGAAATCACATCATCGTATGAGTCAAAAGAAATTTTTCCTGACTGCTCCTGAACAAAGTCACTAGGACCATACCCTTCAGTATCATTCTCCTCATTGTACATCTGCTCTGCAATTGCCTGAATGTCAAAGCCGTCAAGATCCTTTGCTGCAACTGAAAGTGAATAAGAAATACCGATCTCGTAATCATACCATGTGATCATATCAACATATCCAGAGTCATTGATAGAGCGATAAAACTTACCAGTCATATTGCCACCGCCCCAATTTGCAAGTGTTACTTCTTCAGGACCAACAGTCCAATCCACATAATTGCCTGCGATATCAGTATCATCTGATGCACCCTGCTGCGCTCTTGCTGTGAAATCCATACCTTCCCATACAAAGCTTAACTGAATAAGCGGTCCAATTCCTTTGTCTGGATCACCAATAGCTTCGCATTTAAGCCAGTCCTGAACCTGTGCTCCTTCAGGTGCCTTGAATAGTCTAAGACACTTTTCTTTTGCCTCATCCTCAGTGATTGATACCCAGGGATTAGCAATTCCTACGCTTTGCTCTGTCTCGCCTGCATTATCATCGGTTACTGCGATTTCTTCCTTTACCGGCTCTGTCTGTGCAGTTTCCTGCGCCTCTTTGCAACCTGCAAGCATTCCTGCTGCCAGTGTCAGCACAGCTGTTAATACAACAAACTTCTTCTTCATAATTTTCTCTCCTCATAGTGTTTCTTTACAACATATTTATTATATTCCCTTAAATAGCACAAAATGTATTAAATAAATATAAAATATACACAATTATGATAATCCTTTAGATATAAAAAGACGGCTTTCGGAGAAAATCCAAAAGCCGCACATATCATATAACAATCATTTTTCAACCATTCTGTCTTTTACGCTCTTCACTTAGCTCATATTTCTTCATCTTCCTGATCAATGTATGCATAAAGAAGCCATGTGTTACTATAACTCAATCCTCAAATATAGAGTAATCTCTCTCAAAAAAGACTTCCAGCATCTGTTTCCTAAGTAGTTCTTTGTCCACGCTCTCCATCAGGTACTTCTTGCGATACATCTTGCTCTTGTCAGAGTATTTATACAAACCATTCTGCTCCTGCAAAATAGCAAGTTCTCTTTTCCATAAAAGCCCCATCTGGTTCGTCAGCTTCACCTTCGGACTACGCTTTGGCGAACGCATCTCGTAGCAATCAAGATTTCCGCCGACATCTTCCACAGTAATGATTCCCCAATGGTCTGGAACATGTTCTTTTATATGGCCTGCATGACTACTTCCTACAACAACATAATTGAAGTCAAAAAATCTGTCGTAGTCCCTTACTTGCCTTGAAAGCCGTTCATAAGTATCGGCATCACTCTTGATCTCTATACCATAAAGTCCCTGCTCAGTTACCATGACAATGTCTGCCCTTGATTTGCCCATGGTAAGTTCCTCAAAAAAGCGTATTTTTCCGTATTCTGTTTCTAGATAATCGCATAGACCATCTCTAATATCCATATCACGAAGCATAGCCCTAATACCTCATAAGCCTTAACATATAGTATCCTTAGTACTCTTAATCACCAGCGCTTCATGTTCTTTTGGAATTTGTTTGTATAAATCTCTTTTAACTCCTCTGCAGTTATCCCATAGCAAAGAAGAACGTCGTTGTAGAACATCAAGACATCTGCAAGCTCTTCAATTAAGTGCTCACGCTCAGGATTGCCTACATTAGAAGCCTCCGAACCATGTTTCTTCACAATATCGATAACTTCACCAACTTCACTAATCATCCATAAAAGCTTATTTTTTCCAACCTCAGGAGAAATTCCTTCCCACTTATCCTTGTATTTTTCCTGCAGAGTCCTCTGCATATAAAGCATTTCATTTATACTAAAATCTGACATTGTGTTTCGCCCTACTTTCTTATCCTTACAAAAATCTTTCCTTCTGCTTTACCTACAATTTTTCCTTCATTTTTCATCATAACTTTAAGCGAAGCCGGATTATCTTCATTTACTCTTAAATAAATCTCATCTTCAGGAATGATTCTCCTTGCCACCTCCAAAGTCTGCCTCAATCCTTCGGTAGCATAACCTTTACCACGGAATTCTTTTGCAATAAAGTAACCTATATGTCCCGCTCCTGTCCTCAGTGCCTCATTCAAGTAATGACGTATTCTGAACTGTCCTACTATGGTCTCATCTAGCCACAAATATTGGATTGTCTCCGGAACCATCCAGTCCGGCATATCCTCACCTTTTTCATGCTTGTGCATATCAGGTAGTGCTTTAGTGATAAAATCCTGTTTTGATATGCCATGTAACGAATTTGTTAGACCATTCTCATCTTCCGGCATATTCCTAACAAATTCCCATTCTTTTTCTGCATCAGTGTTTATCCCCTTTAATTCAAGCATATCCAATCCTCCACATAATTTCAGAACTGCTATTATCTCTTCTCCATCCATATCTCCGGTCTCCACAAATCCGAAAGACTCATATAGCTCTTTTGCAACCGTATTTTCCGGTTCATATGAAAGCCAGCAGTACTCTGCTTCACCACACGGAAATGTCTTAATAAACTCCAGGGCAAGTTCTATTGCTTTTCTTCCGTAGCCCTTTTGCTGATATCTCTTGTCTATCATCAAACGCCATAGATTATAGTTGTTGTCCGCTATCTTTGGCGCATCATCCCAATAGTCATCTTTGTCATATCCAATCATAACGAATCCTACCAGAACATCGTCATCATAAATGCCAAAAGGGAAAGCATATCCATTATTTGTGATAGTGGTATAAGCCTCAATAATGCTTACATCATTTGCTGCTACAAATTCTTTTTGGCTTTCATCGACAGAAAGCTTTAATATATCCCATACGTTTTTTCCATTAACCTTTTCAAGCCTTAACATATAGCATCCTCAGTACTTTTTTAATCACCAATAGTATAGCTCTTTGACAGCCTTAGCATAACCACTCTCATTTAATCGATACTGTCCAATTATCCCCATCAACCAGATATTGAAACTCTGTAAGTTCAGGATTATTTATAACTTCCAAAAGCTCTTCCAAATCATCAACTGTATCAAGTTCTGACAATTTGCTTATATCTACCCACTCCATCTGACCTTCATCTGATGAGGCAACGTTTCCAGTAAAATCATTTGTCTGAAAAAGAAAAACTATATACCTTCCATTTTCATATTTACCATCCTTGATTGGAAACTGCTTAACCCCTGCAAGCCTTGGATTCTTTATATCAAGTCCTGTTTCTTCTTTCATCTCACGTATTACAGCATCAACAAAGGACTCTCCCTGTTCAACATGGCCTCCTGGAAGAGTATATCCTTTCCAATCTTCTTTAATTCTATTCTGAAGCAGCACTTTATCCCCATCTGAAATAAGACAAAGAACTGTCAACTCAGCTATTTCTGTTCTGCTCATATCATCCTCGTAGTTTCATAATCAGTTATTTTTGTGGAGTGTCGGCACAAACAAACTTGATGCGTCCATTCTGTCTCCGCCATTAGTAATTGCTAATATTTCACGCGCACATAGCTCTTTTGCCTTCTCGACATAAGCTGCCACAATATCCCACGTAAGTACTTCAAGATCATTTAGATTACACTCTGGAGCTTGCAATTGTTTCTCAAAACTCTCTGCCATGCTCTTCAAGCTTGCTATGTTAACATCTGTATCAGGAATGTTTACCACTTTAATAACCTCGTTAGGAACTTGATACTGAGTTATCAATAGGTGATTAAGCCTCCAATAGTCTCTATACACAGCTTGAATTTTTTCAGTTTTTACATTCTTAGGCAAATGCCTGATATGATTCTCGCATACATCATGAAACCATAGTGCATCCATTAACAGATGGCAGCAATAGCCTTTGTAATAATCCTCTTTTATTTCAGCAGGATGCTCATCAGCAAATACAGACCAATTAAATCCCTTCAGGGCTATATCTTCGCGAATATCCATATAATGTAGTTTGCAATAACTACCATCTTCTTTATTTCCTGTATCCGGAGCAAGCACTGCACCTATCAAAAACATATTTAAATCAGTTATCCCCAGTTCTTTTGCCGCAAGACGAGAAACTATGTAGTGAATCATTGATGATGCCATTTTCTCGCTACTCCCTAGTGTATTTTTGTTTTAAAAAAGCTATTATTCCTTCTGCTTTGCCTACAATTTTTCCTTCATTTTTCATAATAACTATAAAGGAAGCAGGATTATCTTAATTTACTCTTAGATAAATTTCATCCTCTGGCTCGATTTCCCATTCTTTTTTGCATAAGCGTTTATCCCCTTTAATTCAAGCATATCCAAGCATCTACTACCTTTTTTAGGATGATATCGTTTTCTGTCAAAGCAATATCTCATAGTACAGGTAATCGCCTGTATAGGCACTTTCTGTTTCATTCGGTTTTCTGTCATACAAAGTAAACCCGACCGACTCATAATTCTTCGGTGCAGCCAGATTGTTGTTCGTGCATACAATAATCCTTTTCAATCCTTCATATTCTCTGATTCTGCGAATAGCTTCTTCCAGCTGCGTATGTCCGTATCCTTGTCTCTTATACTTTTCCCTGATTCCATTATGCCCAATCTCGACATACTCCGGCCGATTTCGCGGATAAGAAAACTCTTCTATATCTCCTGCATTTGCGCCAAGACGTCTGCCGGTATATCCTTTAGAAAACTCGTAATAGTAATTTGTCCTACCATAATCAGCAGCCTGCCAAATTCCCGCATGTACTGGCATCTTAGCAACAAATTCATCTTCTGGAACCTGGTCAGTTGAAATCAATACCTCAGAAGATTTTTCTGAAGAAGCTGCTACTGAATTCTGTTCTGTTTCTTTTGTATTGGAATAAGAGCATGCAGATAAAATGAGTATGCCAATAAGAATCACCCCAACTAATTTATTTTTCATATCAGCCACTTCCCAGATCTCATTTCCCCAAACAAGACCCAGGCCCTCTCTTTCTCATACCTTTATATTGTAATAGGGAATCTAAACAAATAAAAGCCTTGTCATTGTTGCCCCGTTTTTCTGTAAGAAAAAAGAACACCGAAGTGTTCTTAGTAAATCTTCAAGAACGGAATTGATGATGGCACCGCTTCCGCTGAAAACCTCGAAGGTTTTCTTTCGTTGTAAAAGTATATCACAAGCACTTAGTCTTAACAAATGCAATTATACTCTCACATGTTTTATAGCCTCTTGCTCATATATTACATCCCACTCCTCATCAAGAATCCAATCATCATCCGGAGAAAGATCTTCGATTCTTACAGCGTTTTTATGCAGAAGTTCTCTGTTTTCCTTGAGAAATTCCTTGTAATCCTGAACAGATCTAATATTTGCCATAGAATTCTCTTTTCTGAAATCGTCCTCAGCTTGGGGACGACTCTATATATCTATCAATTTGTCAACAAGCTGTTGATGCTTCTATACTGATATCAATTATGTATCCCGGTTAATATAGCAATGTTCTCGTTGCTCCAATAGTCGTTTTCCCATTGAAAACACACATCTTTTCGCTTTTTAAAAATTCGAAATGGTGTGTCCGTATTGTCATAAACATGCAGTATATCGCAAACATCAACCAACTGTGGAACTAAAGATAGGGCCTTATAATACCTGGATCTTACCTTTTCCTCAGGCACACCATGACCACCTGAAGCCTCCCTAATCTTGACACGTGCTACATTAATATCTGGAGATGCAGTAAGAACATAAATGCATCTAATAAAGTAACCATTCTCCTTAGCACGCCTCAAAAGATTAAGATTTCTGTCTGTAGAAAGAACAGTTTCAAATGTAAAATCTCTTTTCTCATTTATCGCTTGCTCTCGGAGTTCCTCTGCCTTTTGAGCTGCTTCAAGATCACTACACAAACTAGATCTTTTGATATCATCTGCATTAATATACACGCCAACTGTTTTGGCCATTTTTGTAATTGTTGATTTTCCACTGCCATTAGGTCCAGCAAAAACAATTACCTCTGGCTTTAAATTCTTCTCTACATCAGACATACTCTTTCCTCCCATCAGGGTAGAGTATATATGCTCGTTTCGCTTCGGCATCATAACCTGACGTAGGAAGCCCTTTAATTTTTCTTATCTCCTCGTCTATGCGTATGGATTCCTTAAATCTTTCAGTTAATTCATCATCCGAAATTCCACAGGTATAATCTAATTCATTTTTTTCTTTTATTTCCTGCATAGGCTACTCCTTAACTTTATCTGTATTCCATCATGCCTCTTACCAACATAATACTACAAATACTCATTTTTGTATCTTATCAAATATCTTCTCAAGCCTTAACATATAGTGCTCTTCCTTCTTACTAATTTCCCAGTAGTATAGTTATAGCTTTTTCAACATCTTTTGTAGTAAGGCCAACCTCAGCATCTGTCTTTACCTGATGTTTTTCAATCTCACTATTATGAAGTTCAAGATCATCAAGTACTACCCAATTTGCAGAGGGATTATCTTTTAACCACAAAAGTATTTCATCAGCTTTAACCAGGCTAAACTTCTTGGTCTTTCTTATCTCTTCCGTAGTTAAGTCTGGTGTTACTCCTGCAATCGTAATGCCTGCTTCCTTCATTGTGTTAGCCAAAAAATCTGCTTCCGTCCTTAATGGTTTCATCGTTTCATCAAACCAAAATCTCCAGCCAGAATGAAGAATTATCTTAGCATTAGTTCTTTTCACAAGGCTTCCAAGTAACTTTACAGCCTCAGAATCAATATATTTGCCATTACTAATCTCACGTTGATGTTCGTTGTCCCAAAACTTCGAATTAAGGACTCCATCCACATCAAGGAATATTACATTGCTCATAATACAATCCCTTACTAACGTTTTTATGAAAAAATTCCTGTCACCATTATGGTGTATGCCCATAAATAGGTATTTTCAGCCGTTTATAAATTCATCTGCTTCTAACAGTATTCTTCTTGGATTCTCATATTCCAACAAATGTAATGCATCTTCAAGTTTCAATCTTTTGATAGTTTTCACTTCTTGTGGCCTTACAATCCTAGGCTCCTGATTTTTATTTTCTGCAAGAAAGTACACAACCTGCCTCTTTATGGTTGGTCTCTCGGCAGGTACATATTCACTAACTTTTCTAAAACCTGATATCAATTTGAGATCAAGTCCCGTTTCTTCCAAAATCTCTCGAATTGCTGTTTGTTCCTCAGATTCACCAATTTCAATATGGTCTTTCGGAAAACTATAAAATCCAGACGTTTCCTCAACTAAAAAGTATTCTGTGTGACCATCTATTAACGAATAAACTACAGCACCACATGATTTTTCCGGAATTATTTTGGATTCTTGCAAAAATCTAATGCACTTTTCATCAAAAGAACCTGCAAGAACTGAAAGCTCATCTAATGAGCAGTCATTAAAGTACTTGCCGTTGGCAGGACAAATCGTTACAACATCAAGCGGATTACCTCTATGTTTCCTGTTAACATTTGGTTCATTAGATATGTAAAAATCGTCATCAGGTACTTCTGTAGTATATTCTTTTCCATCTATCAGAAGAACCAATCCTGTAATATAACGTGCCTTCAGCCTTCCTCCATATCTTGCAGCCAGATTACTATAATGCTCAATCATTTCCTCTTCCGATAATGTCTTACCTTTTACCCTGCGCACAAATAATCCTGGCTGCGCATCTGCAGGAATATCATCTACATAGAGCCCTGAATCTGCTGCTAATGTTGGAAGTCCTGTTTTTTCATAATATGCCATTGCCTTTAATCTGGCATTCTCTATAGGAGTACTGCCTGATTCATCGACATCTATATGAATTCCCAGGTCTTTAGGAGTAATAATCTCTACATCATATCCCGTGAGCCTGTATCTCATATTACATATTTTGGATTCATTCCCTGTAGCATATAACAATTGCATATTTCAAATACCTTTCTCACAAGCTTATTCATCACCCTTGCATCCACTCAGCAAGCAATACGATTTAATATTATTTCAACATTGGTAGCCACTTCGGCAGTTCCATCTATACTAATCACAGGACAAGTTAAATCATTCAGCCAACCTTTTGCATGATCATCAGATCTTGCCTCTACCATTTTAAAGAAACGTTCTTCACTCTCGTAAAGGTCTCCCCCTGGTAACATACGATTTCCAAATTTGTCATTGGATCTTTTTCTTACTCTTGCCATTCTAATCTCTTTGGGTATATCAATGTATACTGCCATATCGAATAGTTTTTCTATCTGCTCACTGTAATTACCACGAACTGATGCAAGTACAACATCATCGTTTTCTTCCAAGTCTTTGAGTAACAGCACTGCTACTTCTTCCTCTGTTCTCTGAACTCTGTATTCATATTTATCGTCTGTTTTCGGGAAATAATAATCTTCGATATCTCTGAATTCATAATGAAGCTGCCCTGCCA
>NZ_CAMVPU010000006.1 GCF_947169445.1 uncultured Butyrivibrio sp.
TCTTAGCCTTAACGATGTGATATCTGTCCTCAAACTGTCTCTTAACTTCTACAGTGCGAGCCTTCTCATCAACCTTGATTTCCTCAGCGTATGAGATTACAGGGATGTGAAGGTGCTCAGAAATCTGAGGTCCAACCTGAGCTGTATCACCATCGATAGCCTGACGACCAGTGATGATAAGATCATATTCAAGATTTCTAAGTGCGCCTGCGATTGTTGAAGATGTTGCCCATGTATCAGCGCCGCCGAGTACTCTGTCTGTTACAAGAACAGCCTTATCTGCGCCCATAGCAAGAGCTTCTCTAAGTACAGCGTCAGCCTTAGGAAGTCCCATTGTAAGAACTGTAACCTCTGCGCCATACTGATCTTTTAATCTAAGTGCTGCCTCAAGACCTGCTTTGTCATCAGGATTCATGATAGCAAGCATTGCACCTCTATCCAATGTTCCATCGGGTTTGAACTTAACGCCGCCCTTTGTATCAGGGACCTGCTTAATGCAAACTACAACTTTCATGTTTTTTCTCCTTTTTATTTTTTCTCTTACTTAAGCAAAGCACCAGAGATAACCATTCTCTGAACCTCAGATGTACCCTCGTAGATCTCTGTGATCTTAGCATCACGCATCATTCTCTCTACTTCGTACTCTCTGATGTAACCATAACCACCATGAAGCTGAACAGCCTTAGTTGTAACATCCATTGCAACCTCAGCAGCAAAAAGCTTAGCCTTAGCAGCTTCTACTGAGTAAACGTCCTTATTCTTCTTTGCATCAGCAGCCTGATATACAAGGAGTCTTGCAGCTTCACACTGTGTAGCCATGTTTGCAAGCTGGAACTGTGTATTCTGGAAAGCACCGATAGCTCTACCGAACTGCTTTCTCTCTTTTACGTACTCAACTGTTCTGTCAAGAGCGCCCTCTGCAATACCAAGAGCCTGAGCAGCGATACCGATACGGCCGCCATCAAGAGTATGCATTGCAATGTTGAAGCCCTTTCCACGAGCACCAAGAAGGTTCTCTGCTGGGATGTGGCAATCCTGGAAAATAAGCTCATATGTTGATGAACCACGGATACCCATCTTGTTCTCCTTGGTTCCGAATGTGAATCCAGGAGTATCCTTCTCAACAATAAATGCTGAGAACTTCTTCTGCTTTCTGCCCTTCTTATCTTCTACGATATCTGTGTAAGCAAAGATGATGTAAACATCAGCTTCCTTACCGTTTGTGATAAAGCACTTTGATCCGTTAAGAATCCACTCTTTACCATCTTCTGTAAGAACAGCCTTAGTCTGAACACCCTGAGCATCTGTACCAGCCATAGGCTCTGTAAGACCAAATGCGCCGAGCTTCTCGCCCTTTGCAAGAGGTACAAGGTACTTCTGCTTCTGTTCTTCGTTACCATATGTAAGAATAGGATCGCAGCAAAGAGATGTGTGAGCAGATACGATAACTGCTGTTGTACCACAAACCTTAGCAAGCTCCTCTACACACATAACGTATGTAAGAGGATCACAACCCTGTCCGCCATATTCCTTAGGAATCGGAATACCCATGAAACCAAATTTCTGCATCTTGGCAACTGTCTCTCTTGGGAACTCCTCTGTCTCGTCAACGTCTATTGCATGTGGCTTAACTTCTTTTTCTGCAAAATCCTTGAAAAGAGCTCTAGCCATTTCATGTTGCTGATCAAGCTGAAAATCCATTATTATTTCCTCCGTTTAATCTATTTATAATTTATTCAAGTGTACCTGACCGCTAAGTTCAAAAGAACTTCACTAAGCGTTCAGGCATCTGTAGGAACCTTGTTTCCATCAGCGTAGTTGTAGAAACCGATACCAGTCTTAACACCAAGCTTCTTACCACGAACCATCTTACGAAGAAGAGGGCAAGCACGATACTTGGAGTCGCCTGTCTCTGAGTAAAGAACATCCATGATAGCAAGAACGATATCAAGTCCGATGTAGTCACCGAGCTCAAGAGGTCCCATAGGATGGTTACATCCAAGCTTCATAGCTGTGTCGATACCAGCGATATCTGAAACGCCTTCTGAATATACGAAGATACCTTCGTTGATCATAGGAACAAGGATTCTGTTTACTACGAAACCAGCTGCCTCGTTAACCTGAACAGGAGTCTTTCCAAGATCCTCAGAAATCTTCTTGATCTTCTCAACATAATCATCAGGAGTGTTAGCGCCCTGGATAACCTCAACAAGCTTCATAACAGGAGCTGGGTTGAAGAAGTGCATACCGATGATAGGCTTTGCAAGGCCTGAACCAATCTCTGTGATTGAAAGAGATGATGTGTTAGAAGCAAAGATACAATCAGGGTTCTTAACGATGTTGTCCTGAAGCTCTTTGAAAAGATTCTTCTTGATGTCCATAACTTCAAGAGCAGCCTCAACTACAAGATCAGCATCTGCACAGATGTCATTAAGACCTGTCTGAATCTTACCTGTGATCTTATCAGCCTCTTCCTGAGTCTTCTTTCCCTTAGCAACCTGCTTATCAAGTCCTTTCTTGATCTTAGCAAAGCCGCCTTCTGCGAACTCTGTCTTGATATCGCAGAGATATACCTTCTCAACGCTTTCAGCCTGAGCAAATGTCTGAGCAATACCTGATCCCATTGTACCTGCACCAATAACAGCTACCTTCATTTTTGATTCCTCCTATATATTCAAATATTTATTTTATAATGTAGTTCTGCTCTCTCGCTTCGCTTGAGCCAGAACAAAGTAGTACACTAGCCTCGAAAAAACCTCGGCAAGTGATTACTTTTTTTATGCGTTCTTGAAAGCTACAACCTTAACCTTAGCCGGATCATCTTTCTTTCTAAGGAAGTTAGCCATTCCTTCTCTCTGGTCTTCTGTCTCGAAGCATGAGCCAAAGAGCTTCTCTTCGATCACAAGAGCATCATCGATGTTTACCTGAAGGCCATCATTGATAGCTTTCTTGCAGGCACGAACAGCGATAGGAGCATTTGCAGCGATCTGTGAAGCCATTTTCTCAGCAGCAGCAAGAAGCTCTTCCTGTGGATAAACTGCGTTAACAAGACCAATTCTATAAGCCTCATCAGCCTTGATGTTACGTGCTGTATAAATAAGCTGCTTAGCCATTCCAGCGCCAATAAGACGAGCAAGTCTCTGTGTTCCACCAAATCCAGGTGTAATTCCAAGGCCTACCTCAGGCTGGCCAAACATAGCGTTCTCAGAGCAGATACGAATATCACAGCTCATGGAAATCTCACATCCACCGCCAAGTGCGAAACCGTTGATTGCAGCAATAACAGGAACAGGGAACTCTTCGATCTTACGGAAAATATCATTTCCCTTCTTACCAAAAGCTTCTCCCTCAGCCTTTGAAAGAGTGCTCATCTCACCGATATCTGCGCCGGCAACAAATGACTTCTCACCTGCACCGGTAAGAACAACAGCTCTTACTACATTTGTGTCAATTCCATCAAATGCAGCAGCAAGATCGTCAAGCACCTGTGAATTAAGTGCATTGAGCGCTTCTGGTCTGTTGATTGTTACAACAGCGATGTTTTCTTTTACTTCGCAATTAACAAAACCCATTTTTTAATACCCTCCTTGAATATTGTGATAATAGCCTGCTGCAAGGCTGCAGCAGGCTACAAAAATACTTAAGCCTCGTAGCTCTCTACGATAGTAGCGCATCCCATTCCGCCACCGATACAAAGAGTAGCAAGTCCCTTCTTAGCCTCAGGTCTCTTAGCCATCTCGTGAAGAAGTGTAACAAGAATACGGCATCCTGATGCTCCTACAGGGTGTCCAAGTGCAATAGCACCACCATTTACGTTAACCTTGCTCATATCGAATCCAAGGTCCTTAGCAACTGCAACTGACTGAGCAGCGAATGCTTCGTTAGCCTCGATAAGATCGATATTGTCAAGTGAAAGACCAGTCTTCTTAAGAACCTTCTGTGTAGCAGCAACAGGTCCGATACCCATAACCTCAGGCTCAACACCTGCAAGAGCGCCGCCAACCCATGTAGCCATAGGCTTAACACCAAGTTCCTTAGCCTTCTCTTCGCTCATAACAACTACTGCTGCAGCACCATCATTGATACCAGAAGCGTTACCAGCTGTTACAAGTCCGCCCTCTTTACCAGAGCAGCATTTAAGCTTTGCAAGAGTCTCAACTGTTGTGCCGGCACGTGGGCCCTCATCAACCTTGAACTCAACCATTTCCTTCTTAACCTTTACAGGAACAGGAACGATCTCATCATTGAATCTGCCCTCTGCCATTGCCTTCTCGCACTTCTGCTGAGAATTAGCTGAGAACTCATCAAGTTCCTCTCTTGTAAGGTTCCATCTGTCGCAGATATTCTCTGCTGTGATCATCATGTGATAGTGATTGAAAGCATCTGTAAGAGCATCGTTAACCATTGTATCTACAACAGTTCCGTTGTTCATACGGTATCCAAAACGTGCATTTGGAAGTGCGTAAGGAGCCATTGACATGTTCTCCATACCACCAGCAACTACGATATCAGCCTCGCCAGCCTTGATAAGGTCAGCTGCCATGTTGACACAGTTAAGACCAGATCCGCATACAACGTTAAGTGTAACTGCAGGAGTCTCAATAGGAAGACCAGCCTTGATTGAAGCCTGTCTTGCAACGTTCTGTCCAAGACCTGCCTGGATTACGCATCCCATAAGAACTTCATCTACCATTTCTGGCTTAACACCTGCACGATTAAGTGCCTCCTTGATTACGATTGAACCAAGTTCTGCTGCAGGAGTATTGCTAAGAGCTCCGCCCATCTTACCGATAGCTGTTCTGCATGCGCCTGCTATTACTACTTTCTGTGCCATAAAGTATTACCTCCATAAACTCGTTAAATTTTTATCAGAACAGTCTAATTGTAGCACAGACATTAGGCAAATGCAACAAAAACAATCGAGAGGCCGTTTTTATTTTATTAAAAATCTATAAAATTGACAATTCTTTAACACGATATTGATAAAAAAATAACAGTATCCATTTTCCAGAATACTGTTATTTCCTAATGATTCATTTAATTAGTGCAGACACCTCGCTAAGCGGGTATTGAAACACTTGACACTATGGGCTCGTGAAAAACCTCGCCTCATATTCAAGTGTAACATACCGCTAAGCTCGAAAAAAACCTCGCTAAGCGGATATGTTATACCTCAGGCTCAATAAGACCGTAGGTGTTTCCTTTTCTCTTGTAAACAACATTAACCTGATCTGTCTCGGCATTAACAAAAACAAAGAAATTATGTCCCAAAAGTTCCATCTGGACACATGCATCCTCAGCATACATTGGCTTAGGATCAAATTTCTTCATACGCTCAATGCGAATATCTTCGTCATCCATGTAATCCGACTCAATATATTCCTTCTTGAAGAAGCTTCCCTCAGCCTGCTGCTTATCAACCAGTTTGCTCTTATATTTCTTAAGTTGTCTCTCAATAACCTCCTCTACCAGATCAATTGATACATACATATCATTGCTGACCTGCTCTGCACGAATAATCTTTCCTTTTACGGGAATGGTAACTTCGATCTTGTGTCGTTCCTTATCCACATTAAGTGTAACATTTACATTTGTGTCGGGAGTGAAGTACTTCTCCAACTTACCAATCTTATCCTCGACTGCTGAATGAAGTCCTGGTGTTACTTCAATGTTCTTACCTACGATAGTAAATTTCATGCAATCATCCCCTTTGCTCTTACCATGGACAATTTCAGATAACAAAGTGGCCATGGCGGTAATATTGAGACAATTCAGCCTTTTGGACTTTTTTGTCTATACGCTATTATAACATTCCTATTAGCTGATATGCAATTTATTAGTACATTGATATATATAATCTTTTTATAAAAAAATGCCATTTTTGTAAATTATGCACAAAAGATATCATTCGCTTTTAATCGCATAAAATCCACTTGTAAGTGAATTATTTTGTGGACAATGTGGATAACTTCGTGTATAAGTGGTTAAAATCGGCATTTTTATCCCGTGGATTGTGGATAACTTTTTAAAAAAGTATTAAAAAAAAATTAAAATCTACTGTTGACTTTTGGTTTTATGTGCATATCAGAGAAATGAATCTTTGTGTATCAATTCATAAGGATAAAAATAAAAAGACCAATTCCTGTTTACGGTTTACCCAAATTTTAAACCGTAGGAATTGGTCTTATTACTTTTTATCCTATGAATTACGACGAGGAAACGCGAGCAAATTATGTATAGTCAAAATCATCTCCCTGTCATGCATCTCAAGACTTAGAAGATTCTTCTTACAGCAAGCACTGTTCTGTAGCCGGCATCTGAAACCTTGATACCTGTCTTGGCTGTAGAAGCGTGTACAATCTGTCCATTACCAATATAGATAGCAACGTGACCCGAATAGCATACAATATCACCAGGCTGTGCATTGGCAAGTCCATCAACTGCTGCACCAACTGATCTGTCAGCACCTGAACTATGTGGAAGGCTGACACCAAAGTTAGCATATACACTCATAACAAATCCTGAGCAGTCAGCACCGTTTGTAAGAGATGTTCCACCATATACATATGGATTACCAACAAACTGAAGAGCAAACTGTGCAACAGCAGAACCAATTGAACTTGTAGCTGTTGTATAACTGCTTGCAGAATTGTAGCTTGATCCTGAAGATGACTCGGATGAGCTTGAAGACTTGGATGTGCTGGACTTAGCAGCCTTGGTAGCTGCCTCTCTTGCTGCAGCCTCCTTGGCAAGACGAGTTTCCTCTTCTGCCTTGGACTCAGCCTTAACAAACTCTGTAGAAAGTGATACGTAATCTAAAGAAACGTAACCATCACCTTCCTCGATACTAACCTTAACCCATCCGTCAAGTTCTTCCTCAACAACAAGTTCGTCTTCTATAGGAACGAGACCGATAACCTCAGCATCAAGTCCCGGGCCATTTCTTACCTTAAGAGTAGTTGTTGTAACTGTAGCGATTCTGGTTCCAACCTTCTTGGCAAGTTCTACTGCATCATCACCTGTAACGCAGTACTCAGCCTTAACATAACCTTCTACAGAACCTGACTGAATCTTGTACCAGCCATTCTCCTCGCCGATATATGTACCAACTGACTTGTCATAAAGCTTACCTACTATTTCACCGTCTTCGCTTGGAATATCTCTTACGTTTACGTACTTGGAAACCTGTGCAATAACAAGTGTCTTAAATAATTCTTCCTCTGTTGAAGCTTCACTGGCTGCCTCAGCCTCTTTCTCAGCTGCTGCATCCTCTGACTTCTTGATAACTGCTCCTGTAGCATCCTGAATATCTGAAAGAATATTATCTGTAATTGTTGACGCAAGTGGTGTCACATCTGTAACTGTTGTGGATAAATCTATTCCATCAGCTGTAACTGAACTGGCTGATGATGTCTCTGTCTTAGAATCTGAATCAGATTCTTCCTCTGCCTTTTCCTCGTCGATTGACTGTTGCAAATTTGAAAGAGAAACCTGATTATTACCAAGTGCATATGTTATGCCCGCCTGTGGCATTACCTTCGTTACTTTGTCTGATGTTGCAGCGTGTGCGTCCAGGCTAAAGCCTGTAAAAGTAATAGCAGCTGTAAGTGAAAGAGCTACAAGCTGCATGTTCGCTTTTCTCAAAACGTACCCTCCAAAATTGTTACGAAATTTGTTACATCTTTTAAGAATATAAACTAATTATAAATTTTTGTCAACCCTAAAATAATTTAAGAAGTGACGAAAATCCGATATTTACGCCACTTCTTAGATACGCCTTGAGCCCAATTAAGTTTCCATACACACGATATAGCGTTTTACTTTTCTTTGCCCACAAGATAGTCCTGTACGGAAGTTACAGCATTTGCGCCATCTGCAACGGCTGTAACAATTTGACGAAGTCTTTTTTTCCTCGAGTCACCGGCAACAAAAATGCCCGGTGCAGAAGTAACTCCATCTTCATTCGCTATTACGTAACCTTTTTCATCACAGTTCACGAGATTTTGAAAAATTTCTGTTGTTGGATTAATACCAATCGCCACAAAAATTCCATCGACATTCAAGTCATTTGTTTCATTATTCTTAACGTTTTGAATTTTAAGAGTTGTAACCTTATCTTCTCCGCTTATTTCCTTGACTACGCTGTCCCAGATTACTTCCACATTCTCAAGTCCAAACAACTCATCCTGCAATATCTTGGTAGCTCTCAGCTCATCTCTTCTGTGGATCAGATATACCTTGCTGCAGAATCTTGAAAGGAAAATAGCATCCTCTACAGCCACATCACCGCCGCCGTTTACAGCTGTAACCTTGCCTCTGTAGAAAGCACCATCACAGGTAGCACAGTAAGAAACTCCCTTACCTATAAACTCCTCTTCTCCAGGAATCTGCAACTTGGAATGATGAGCTCCTGTAGCAAGAATTATAGTATGTGTCTCAAATTCTCCGTTATCAGTTACAACTTTATATACAGGCGCCTTTGTATCAGACCCCTCTTCAATGCACTCTATTCCAGTAACAGTGGCATCGATAAACTCAGCCCCCTGCTTGTCAGCATGTTCTCTGAACTTCATACCCAGATCAAAGCCATTTACTCCTGGGATTCCAAGATAATTATCAACCTCATAGGTATCAATTATCTGTCCTCCGCTCACAGGATTTTTTTCTATAATGATCATATTAAGTCCTGCTCTTTTCGCATACACCGCTGCTGAAAGTCCTGCAGGGCCGGAACCTATAATAATAAGATCGTACATATGAACCTCCTTTACAAAGAAACAATTTAGATTGCGTACAATTTAATTATACGTTAACACAATTCTTTTTATTTGTAAATACCTAAATCCATCCGCCGTCAATTGTTATTATCTGTCCTGTCATATACTCCGGTGCATCTGATAATTTAAGGACCAACTGCGCTACTTCCTCCGCAGATCCAAGTCTGTCCATAGGTATCTCATTTCTAAGCTCCTCCATATCCTCCTGCGTCAGATGCTGTCTGTTCATATCAGTGTCTATAACTCCGCATGCAATAGCATTTACGCTTATTCTGGATGGTGCC
The DNA here is from genome assembly GCF_947169445.1 of uncultured Butyrivibrio sp. Taxonomy (GTDB): domain Bacteria; phylum Bacillota; class Clostridia; order Lachnospirales; family Lachnospiraceae; genus Butyrivibrio. The sequence goes on from NZ_CAMVPU010000006.1 coordinate 9,062, forward strand.
AGCTCTTTTGCCAAAGCTCTGGTAAAAGAATTAACTCCGCCCTTGGAAGCTGAATAAGCCACCTCGCAGGATGCACCTACACTGCCCCACACCGATGAAATATTGATAATTCTGCCCTTTTGTTTTTTTACCATCATTGGAGCTGCAAGCTTAGAAGTATAAAAAACCGAATCAAGATTTGTGGACATCACATTTTTCCAGTCACTGACATCCATATCCGTCAAAAGACCTATCCAGGCCACTCCGGCGTTATTGATAAGAATATCAATATCATCAATCTGTTCAAAAACCTTTTTAAGTTCTTCAAAACTACCCACATCACATTTGAAAGCCTTAGCAGTAATCCCATACTTTTTTTCAAGTTCTGAAGCATATTTTTCAAGTTCTTCTATATTCTTCCTGCACACCAGAAAAAGATCATCATGCTCCTCGGCAAAAGAAGCAGCGATGCTGCGACCGATTCCCCGTGATGCTCCTGTAATAAACACTTTTCTATTCATTTGATTCTCCCATAAAATATAAGTGCCGAGAAAACCTTAGCTATTCCAAAGTCCCCTCGGCAATAATTGTCGCAAAAATTTATTATTTTAGCAATGCGAAAGCGCTTCAAGCACACTTTCTTCTACAAAAGGCTTAGTAATAAACTCAGAAGCCCCGTATTTAAGAGCCTCTACTATCTTCTCCTTCTGACCGGCAGCGGTGATCATGATAATTTTTGCATTGTTATCAAATTTTCTTATTAGTTTAACTGCTTCAATACCATCAACAACCGGCATGGTTATATCCATTGTGACGATATCAGGCTGAAGCTTGACGTACTGATCGAACCCTTCCTGTCCATTAATTGCTTCTCCTACCACTTCATATCCGCCCCTGTCCAAAATATCTTTTAATACTCTGCGGGATGTTCTTGAGTCATCTACTATCAGCACCTTCTTCATGGTCTATCCTCCGGCATCACAAACATACAATCAAAAAATCCACACTAGCTACGTTTTTCGTAAGAACATGATTTAAAATGCAGCTAAAGTGTTCACTTATACTATCTCGATATTATTGGATCCTGCTACCATAAATGCCACTTCTCCGCCGCTGATATAAACCGGCAGCACGGTAATTCCTTCTCCTCTGGCCTCTGTGTAGGAAACAGAAAACTCAGGCGGTTCAAGTTCTATCTTTTGCCCGCTCTTACTCTGTTCTGTCGCATAAAGACCGTTTATACAATTGATGAATTCACAGACAGCATCAAGCGCATCTTCTTCTGTCTCAATAAATTCTTCCTTGGTGTAGGATATTGCAACCTTCTGGATATCTTCGTATTTGCCACATATAGCAACGGTCGCATTTTCATCGCCGTGGAACTTCTGGTATCCAAAAACCTCACCCCTTATGGATGTAGTCTTAAAGGCCTTTCCTATATAAACATGATTATCCACCAAACGATACATTGCCTTTACGCCCATCGCAAACATTCCCTGCAGCTGTTTGTCCGAATCTTCAAGGAAAATAGGCACTATCCTGTCGATATCATCAGACTTTAGTTCCATCATATTGGTAGCTGTAAGTCCTAGTTCGCTTTGATAATCTGCCTCTACCTTATTAATCTGTTCCATGGAAAGAATGATTTCGTCCACAATAGCCTGAACAAAAGTAAGATAAGAGTTTCCCTGTAACTCCAAAAGACGATTAAGCTGAGCCTGTGTAAGATAACCTTTTTCTATCGCAATATCGCCAAAACGCATATCCATAGATGCCTGGAGTGCATTTACCTGCTCAGCCTGAGCTATAGTGATCAGCTTCTCTGAAACTGCTATAACGCCAAGCTTAGCCCGGTTATTCTCCTGAACACGAAAAACATGCCCTAGCTGTTCCTTGGTTATAAGCTGCTTTTCAAGCATGTATTTTCCCAGTAATCTATCCAGCATGTCTCTACCTCATAAAGAAACAATTGAGCAAACGTCTGTCACTAATCCATTAAAAGAAATAGAAAAACGGATATTAGTAGACAATATATATTGTAGACTAATATCCGTTTATAAACAAGTGAATTACTGTTCTTGTTCTGTCTTTTCTTCTGCCTTATTTTCATTCATGCGAGTCATTGCCTGATTGAGAGCTCGCTGAATATCTGCATCCTGTGAAGTTGAAGCTGCGCCGGGTACACCCTTTCCGGAAGCCTTTAACATCTGGTCAGCACGCTGTCCGGCAACCTCAAGAAGCATCATCCTGTCCTTAGGTAAAATAACACTAAGTCCATCAGGGTTGATTGTAATACCATCCTTGTCATTAACAAACTTAAGCAGATCCTGATACTTGAATACTGCTGCATGCCACTCTGTGCCGCGAAGTTTTTTACCAAATTCAATTCCATCAGTATATACCGGCAAAAACTGCTTGCCGTCCTTGGCATTCATTACCAGGAACTTGAACTTTGTATCTTTAGAAAATTTCATCTTCCCATCTTCGAGTACCTCTGCAGGTCCCTCATGCTGCATAGGAACAATGAAATTGGCAGTTCTTACAAGTGAGAGCATTCTCATCTCTTTAGCCTTTACGACTTCATCTCTTTTCTCGTATTTAACAGGCCATCTCACTTCTTCCATGAAATCAAGCATTGCAAAATTAAGGGCCGGATTAATTGGATTCTTGCTCTGATCGTCATTACTCCAATCACCAGGTGCTGCTACAATTTCATTTCTCTTAAATCTTGCCCTGTAAGCACCGTTATCCACAAGGATATTCTCAATACCAATATAATAGAGATAATCAAAAAATCCTCTCTTTAAACCGGATTCATCCTCAGGATTTTCAACCTTAATCTCCTTGACCATGAGCTGTCTGAACTGTTTGAAAAAGAGCCTTGCAGCATTCTTGGCAAGTTCTTCCTCAAAATAAACGTTACCAAAGCCGTGGTCGATAAAAGGATACCCTGTTGTGGCATCGTAAAGGACATACAGAACATCTGCATCTCTGATCCTGCCTAGAAGCTCGTTGTAAACCTTTCTGTGGTTCTTCTCAAATCCCGGAAGAGGAGCCTTTTTATTGTAAACCTCAAGAGCAGTCAAAAGGAACAACAGCTCCTGTCCTGACAAAAATCTAAGTGAATCTGCGGACATATCAGAATCATAAATCATTTCACCGATCTCATTTTTTCTCTCAGGTGAAACAGTATCTTCCATTTCTATAGGCTCTGACTGTGGAGTATTCACAGGATTAAGCTTAGGAAATGTAGGCCACTCCATGTCTGCGTGTGCATCAATGGCCGCCTGCATCTCTTTTTCCTTCTGAGAAGCTTTATTTTGCTCTTCCTGCTGAATATTCTTGTCAGCTTTTTTCCCACCAAATAAATCAAATAATCCCATCTAATATCAAATCCTCCTAATAATCAATATCCTTAGCTCTCGTAAAAGACCTTCGAAACTGCTGCAAGATACTGTGGATCAAGGCTGCCAGCGGTCTCATATGGTGAGTGCATTGCCAGCTGCGCAAGGCCTATATCTACAGTATTAACCGCAACCTGAGTTGTGGAAATATTTCCAAGAGTAGAACCGCCGGGCATGTCAGAACGATTAGTAAAGCTCTGATAAGGAACACCGGCTTTTTCGCACATAAGCTTAAAGTTTGCAGCTGAAACTGCATCAGTTGTATATTTCTGATTAGCATTGTACTTAATTACAACGCCCTTATTCATAACAGGTCTGTTAACCGGATCAGCCTTGTCTGTGTTATTTGGGTGAACTGCATGTGCATTATCCGCAGATATCATAAAGCTCTGGGCAACAGCAGTAAAGTACTGCTCTGCAGTCCTTCCAAGGCAGTCGTTGATCCTGGTAAGAGTATCCTTCAAAAATGTTGATGCAGCTCCCTGCTTGGTTCCGCTTCCAACCTCTTCATTATCAAAAACGCAATGAACAGCAACATTGTCGGAATCTGCAGCATTTAAAAATCCCTCAAATGTAGTATATACGCACTCCTGATTATCAAGTCTTGAACTTCCGATATACTCCATTGACGCTCCCCATACCGTAGGTTTAACCCTATTATATAAGAAGAGATCGTGTCCTAAAATGTCTTCCTTTTTTACTCCTGCTGCATCTGCCACAACTTCAAAGAACTTGTCCTTGGCATCAGCATCGCCGAAAATAGGAAGCATATCCTTCTGAGCATTGTATTTATAGCCGTCATTGGCCTCTCTGTTCATATGAATTGCAAGTGCAGGCAGCATCAAAAGATCTCTGTCCACATTTACAAGTCTGGATGAAACAGTGTTCTTTTTATCTCTGATAATAAGTCTTCCTGCAACGGAAAGAGGTCTGTCAAACCACTCAGCGCACAGCATGCCGCCGTACTTCTCAACGTTGAGCTTGACATAAGCTCCGGGAACTTCCATTTCAGGATTTTCCTTAATCTTAAAGGATGGTGAATCGCTATGACTTGCAATCATGTAAAATCCCTTGAAGTCTTTTCGTGGAATCCTGAAAGATATAATAGAAGAATCGTTTCTGGTAACAAAGTATTTGCCTGCTTTGGGACTTGTCTTTTTGCCATTAGTCAAAGGATTTAATTTCCACTCTTCTGACTCCTTAAGCTCCACATAGCCTTCAGACAAGAGCCTTTTTTTCAGATTAGCTACCACATGAAAACATGTAGGGCTCTCATCTATGAAATCCAGCATTCTTCCTGTTATATCTGTATATAAACTACTATTTTTTTCCAATTTATTGTTTGCTTTTTTACCTGCCATCGTAACCATCCTAATTAACTTTAAACACCATTTTACAGCACATATTTCTCACATCTTCCTATATTATTATTATCATCAGACTAAGTCAACAGTAACAATGATTCTATTGATTATAATAAAAAGTGTTTGTAAAAAAGTGGATTTATGCTACAATGTAAGCACTTACATTTTGAACAATCAAATAATAATAGAAATGGATGAAAAGTTATGACAAGAGAAGAAACTTACAAGATGCTCAGTGAATATGTTGATTTCCTTCTTGAGAAATCCGATGCAGAGCACCCCTACTGGAACATTGAAAAGGTTTTGAGCGGCAAGCCTAACAAATGGAACTACATTGACGGATGCATGATTACCGCTGTTTTATCACTTTATGAAATGACCGGAGAACAGAAATATTTAGATTTCACAGACAAATTTGTTGGCTGGTTTGTTCAGGAAGACGGTTCTATCAAGACCTACAGCACTGAAGAATATAATCTTGATAACATTAATCCATCCAAGAATCTTTTTAAATTATACGATCTCACAGGAAAAGAGAAATACAGAAAGGCAATGGATACAGTAAGAGCACAGCTTGACACCATGCCAAGAACCAAGGTCGGTAACTTCTGGCACAAGAATATCTATCCTTATCAGGTATGGCTTGATGGAATGTACATGGCTCAGCCTTTCTACATGGAGTACGAGCGCCGCTACAACAAGATGCAGGGTTGTCTTGATTCTTTCAAGCAGTTCAAAAATGTTGAGGCTCTTATGAAGGATTCTAAAACAGGTCTCTACTATCACGGTTATGATGAAAGCCGCGAGATGTACTGGGCTGACAAGGACACCGGATGCAGTCCTAATTTCTGGCTCAGAGCCCTTGGCTGGTTCACAGTTGCTCTTGTTGATACAGCAGAAGCCATGGATGAATCTATGTACTATGAGTATCGTTATCTTCAGGATATGTTAAAAGATCTGGCTGACAGCCTTATTCCTTTCCAGGATGAAAGTGGAATGTTCTACCAGGTTGTAGATAAGAAGGATGATGAGCGCAACTATCTTGAGACTTCCGGAACAGCTCTTATTGCTTATGGCTTATTAAAGGGCGTGCGTCTTGGATATCTTCCTAAGCGTTTCGAAGAAATTGCAATGAAGGCTTTTGACGGAATCACCGAGAAGTATCTTTCACGTAATGAAGATGGCTCACCTAAGCTTGGTGGCATTTGTCTTGTTGCGGGACTTGGTGGTGCTCAGCACAGAGACGGATCTCTTGAGTATTATTTCTCTGAGCCTGTAGTAGAAAATGAAGCCAAGGGTGTTGCACCACTTATTCTGGCATATACTGAAATTCTTCGCAGAAAATGATGGTATATTGATGGCTCCGCGGAAGGTTATGGCTACCACTACTGTATGGTGGCTCCGCGGACGGTTATGGCTGCCACTACTGTATGGATTTTATAGGTGCTCCATAAAGATCATTGGATGAGCGGTGCAGAAGGGCGTCTGCGCCATGTACATTCCCAGAGTATCGTCGTTGTCATCCATGAGGACTACGGATTCAGGTAAAATATCCGGAAACAGCTCTTTCACCTTATTAATGACAATTGCAGGTTTCTCCCTTGCCTCAAGAGTGTAAAAACAATGCGAAGCTGGAATCCCATAGAGTTTCTCCACCATTTCAGACTTCCAGACTTCGTGACCATGAGGCTCCCTGGATATGCAAAAGAGCCTGTTAACATCGTGTCCCTTGATATAGTCGTATAAAGGCTTTAGTCTCTTGCAATCTGCGTATATGTTCACCTCTCGAAATTCAGGCTTTCCATCCAGCTCATGATGAGCATGATGCTGTCCATAATTGTAGCTGGTCAGCGTCCCATCAATATCAAAAAACACAACCGTATCAGGCTTATGTAGTATTTCCCATATATTTGCCATTACAAATCCTCAACTTATTCAAACAATATATCTGCTATAGCATGATTTAAGCGAACACTCCGCTTCTGTAATACTTTTCTTTATCCACTATCGTATAATTCATCTTATTATGCCCACCTTACTTCTCATCCAAATCCGCTACTCTTACAGGTTCACCGTTCAGAAGAATGTAGCCTTTAGGAAGCTTAGAGGCATCACACGTAGCAGTGTAATTCTTCCCATTATCATTCCTCATTATTCAAGAACATATATTATCTTCAACCTATTCTCCACAAATTCAACTTCAGCCACGGCTCCGCACAGCATTGGAAGCATAGGCGGATGATGTCCTATATCCAGGTCAAAGAGAATAGGAACGCCATATTCTGCAAGAATGTCAGTGACAGCATTGTACTGGTCAAGGCCGAACATTTCCTGACCGAAGGCTGCACCGGGGCGACCAATGAGGAAGCCTTTCACATGCGAAAACCATCCGGCTTCGCGAAGATTCCAAATTGCTCTTCGAATGCTGTAAGCGTTAAGGTCGCAGGCTTCGAGGAACCAGATTATTCCATCGTCCTCGTATTTACCTGAAAAGCCCTTCGCATCTTCATAGGGGGTTCCAACCAGATTCGCAAGGCAGTCAAGACATCCACCGATCAGGCGTCCTTTGAAACCTACAGGGGTATTCACCGCCTCACCATCCAAGATGCCTTCACCTCCCAGATACGCTTTCATTCTGTTAGGCTCAGTTACATAGTAGCTGCAAAGGTCTGCTGCCCCTTCAGGAAGTTCCAGCTCCCACTTATCATAATTAGAAAATTCAAGCTTTTTCCCGGTTAAAAGATCAAACGCATCTGCCACTGCCGGATGCCACTTTTCCATACCAAAGTCTCCCGCGCAAGGAGCATAGATTGCTGCGGTATCAGCCAATGTAACAGATGGGAAAATAAAGTTTGTATTATCGGAATAGCCCATGTACCACTTAGGTTTTGCCTTCTTAACGCCTTCAAAATCAATAAATGGCACAACCTCGCACATAAGCTCGCCACCACCAACGGACATGAGTACATCATTCTTGTCGCTTTGGTAATAGTCATTTAGTTCCTCGCCGCACTTCTCTGGTGTATTACTAATGCCAATTCCAAGCGCCACGCTGCAGTTGGGGCCTTCGTCGAGGCTATACCCCATTTCAGAAAAAGTCTTTTTAGCATTTGCAAAACGACTAATATATGGTTCAAAGGTGCACCCAAAGGATGGTGCTACAAAGCCTATGGTTCCGCCAACTTTTAAGAACTCAGGGTATCGCATATTGTTCCCTCCTATACACACTATAGTAATAAATCACGGATAAAATCTTATCCGTAGCCCCTTAACCTCTTCGCATGCCTCGGCGCACAGTCTCTTAAAAGCATCAAAATACTTTCCAAGTCTATACTCAGCAAATTTGGAATTATAAAAGATAATATTCCACTCGCTTCCACATTCAGTCAGCACATCATTAAAAGCATCAAGGTTTCTGCCATAATAGTCAGGAAGCGGCAACTCATCCTCCAGTAATTCCTGCAGTTCGTCCTTATTATGTACTTCCATAAGATCTATGTAAAAAATCTGATCCATAGTCTCATTCCCTCACATTAGTTAAGATTTTTACAATGGTTCCCCATATAATAATTCAAAGGATTCATAGTGATCACCGGTATAGTAGATCAGTCCATCGTTGGAATAAACAATTCTTTTCGCTCCACGAGACTTTTTGCCCAAGGTATCTATATCACATTCGTGATAGACTCTTCCTTTTTTCTCCGGTAAAAGGCCTTCATAATTACCAAATTTACCACCGCCTATACATTTTCCCGGAGCATAGTCTTCCAGCGAACCTCCTGGCCACCCAAGCTGCTGGGCTTCCCTTTTGGTAATAAAATTTCCCGGAAGCTTACCATATATATGAATATACAAAGCAACATCATCCTTGGAAGTGTAGACACCATCTTCTGCTGGAATATCCTCTACCACACTGTCTTCTGTATAAATTTTGTCAGAAGAACTGTTTTCTGCAGGACTATCCTCCGCAGATTCATCTCCTACATCCACATCCATGATAGAATCTACAATTGTTTCCTGCTCAGTGATAGACCCGTTCCCAGATTCCAACACCTTCGAAAAGTCTGAAGGATTAGTTAGATTTCCTTCATTTTCACTTGTTTCTAAATACGTTGCCCGATCATACTGCTGATTCTGCTTTCCGCATCCAATCAGGCTCAGTGCCAATAAAAATGCCAGAATAATAGCTGGCAATTTAATGCGTTTTATGTCTATTAGCATTTTCATCTCCATTTATTTCCGTAAAATACAATTTAGTAGCTAAGTCCCTCAAACTCTGTCTTCTCTACATTAATAAGCTCAGGCTCGCTGTCCACGCTGCCTGCAATCTTCATATTCTTAAGCACAAGCTCTTTTACATTCTTGGCATAGATACTTCTGCCACTCATCTCGTCAAAATTGTCCATCATAACAGGTCTCTCAGGTACACGCTCTTCCTCAGGCAAAAATGTTGCATCAATATTCTCAAATACAAGCTTGCCAATAGGTCTTTCAGGAAGTCCAACAGCACACAAAATGCTGGCACTGGCACCCTTACACACGATATTTCTTCCTGTTATCGAACCGATTACCGGTGTCATCTCATCAACAGGCGCAGGGTTCTGATTCTGAACATAATCACTGTGTCCGTCAGGATCGCAGAAATAGAACATGTTAACAGTAAACGGCATATGCACGCCATTCATATCAATGTTCTCAAAAACAATGTCATCCAGTACAGACCTCTCGCCTCTTCCTCTTCTCGTCTTTATACGAAGTCCTCTGTCAGTGCCGTCAAAAATACACTGTGACACTCTTACATTCTTAACGCCGCCTGCTGCCTCGCTGCCCACTGTCACACTGCCGTGACCGCGCTCAAACTTACAGTTTCTGATAATAATATTCTCAGTTGGTTTATGGTGCTTAAGGCTCATGTAGTACTTGCCGCTCTTAATTGCCATACAGTCATCACCAACAGAAATAATAGTTCCAAGCACCAATACATTCTTGCAGCTCTCAGGATCAAGTCCATCTGTATTAGGAGAATCAGATGGGTTGTGAATATACATGTTAAGAAATGACAGATTATCACTATAATAAGGATGCAGCGTCCAGCAAGGTGAATTCTGAACTGTAACCTTCTGAACTCTCACATTGCTGCATCTGGACAAAAACATCGCGTTGGGTCTCCAGGCACCTCTTTTAACCTTGGCATTAACCCACCAGTCACTGTTCTGTGCATTTCCATCGATTGTTCCTGGGCCGATAATATCCAGATTCTCAGCATCAATTGCTGTGATAAGCGACGCATAATTAGTAAGAGGATTTCCCTCCCAGCTTCCAAGATTATACTCACTCTTTTCATCGGTAGACATGATCATACCAGGCAGCATCGGATAGTGATTTCTATCAGTATCGCCCAAAAGCACAGCACCTTCATCAAGCCATAAGGTCATGTTACTCTTAAGGAAAAGAGCTGTAGAATAATAAACTCCCTTAGGAAGATATACTGTTCCGTCAGCCGGGCATGAACATATAGCAGCCTGAATTGCTGCTGTATCCGATGTTACGCCGTCACCCTTAGCTCCAAATGCCTTTACATCCAGAAGCACTGACTCATGCTCTGTAGTAAAAGACTCCTCGCTTGCGCCATCTGCGGTCTCAAGTCTAAGGACATATTCTGTATCAGGTAAAAGACCTGTAATAGAAACAACATTTTGTCTGCCCCTGTACACTTCTCTGCCAGACAGCTTAACTACAAATTCATCAGCCTGCTGGAAAATAGCCTCTGACTCCAGCTCTATAGTCACACTTCTGTTAAAAATCTCAACAATCCTAAATTTCATCTATGCCTCCTCAATTATCATCTATCTGATATCACTTTACCTAGTTACTGTTCAGTCGATGACAGCTTACCGATACTTCATAAATGCAAACAACTAAGCATAATACGAAGTTCTGACCATCAGTAAGCGCCTTCATCACACTTATTTTTTCTCAATAAATTTCTCTATCACATCAGCAGTTTCTTTTATCTGCTCATCATTGGTAATCCCGGGAGTACCATCGCCCTCCTGAATTCCGTAATTGCCGAAATAGGAATGAATACCGCCCTGTATCACATATTCCAAAGAATCAGCCGGCCAGTTTACTTTATTAGCCTCATAGTTCTCCATATTGATGACCTTATCCTCAGAACCATAGATGGATAGGAGCCTAAGATCACTATTACTAAAATCCGATGTTGTATAGGATGCACAGAGAATCAGCCCTGCAAACTCTTTTTCTTCCAAATGTCCTGCCAAATACTGTGATGCAGCAACGCCTCCAAGGGAATGGCCAGCCAGAAACCAGTCAAGCTTATCAAGTGGCTCATACCTGTCAGGATATCTCTCCTTCATCATATCCACTGCATCGATTCTAAGAAACGCAAGATTCTCCGGCATTCTGGGCAGCACACAAAGATATCCTCTGTCAGCTAGTTCATACATAAGCCCGCTATATGCAGAAAACTCTACCTTTCCTCCGGGGTAAAAGACCACTACAGCCTCCGGTTCACTTCCAGGAACAAAAACAGTAAAATCTTCATCCGAGAATGAAGCAACACCTTCTCCTACAGAGGCCTTTATGCTGCTGATGCTATCAACATCTGCCTTATAATAATCCAGTGCATATAACTTAAAAATAATTGCAGCTACTGCTACAGCTGCCAAAAATACTGCCAGTAATGTCAGTACTATTCTGCGAACGCTTTTCTTTTTTTCCATATTACTCTTTCCATTTCAATTAAATTTCTAAAACCCCCCTAGATTTAAGACTATCATCCATAATCCTTAAAAGCTCCATTGCGCTTGAGAACTCCTTTTTTTCATTAGTCTCAACCATCAGCACCTGCCCCTGCCAGGTCGCATTCTGTCTATAGACTATCTGAACAATAAAGGTTCCAAGCTCTCCGCTTTGCTTCTGAATATTGCGAGTTCCATAAGCCTGCTGAATCTTATCAATTACCAGCTCATCCTCGCTATTAGTCCTGCGGGTATTCCTGACAACATTCGGCGCCTTAAATGTTCTTGGATCAAGACTCTTCTGGGGAAAATCCCATTCATCCAGCAGCTCATCCACCAATATAAGTAGCTTTATCACACTGTCAAAGGGAATCGGCTCATCCGCATACTGATGGTACAAAGCTCCCTGAAAATCCCCGTTTTTGCTGCCGTTTATGCAAACACTTATTAGATTTTTGGCAAACATCATCTGCTTTGCATCACTCATATCATGATCCTTCTTCCAATCTAAAACCTGTTACTGCTATAATCCCAAACAACAAACCACACTTATTCCAAATCAATATGATATCTTGAATGAATCATTCAAGATATCATCAAACAAGCCGATTCCAGTCGACTTACGTCGAAGGGCTTGTTTGCCACTTGAATCATGTTCTCACGAAATCCGCAGTAAATGCGGATTTCTGTAATTTCATCTAAGAACTCCTGCATTTCCGGATCATACATCCAAGGATGTATCAATCATTATCTTGATATATTCTTCCGATTTCTTCTGCATTATGCGAAGGCCATCCTGCATATCAGACAACGTAAATCTGTGGGTGATAAGCTCATCCGGTAAAAAGACATCCCTCTCTTTCTTATCACCAGCTTCTCCACTACTACCGGCAGTATCTGCCTTTTTTTTCCAGGAGGAAATTCTTGAAATAACATACCGCCAGTCATCCAAAGGCTGTCTCTTCCCACCAATCTCTTCGCCTAAATCTCTGCCTTCTGCCGGTCCTAAATAAGATGAATTCCAGGTTCCCTTTATAGTTAGCTGTCCTCTTAGAATCTTCCAATATACTTCCTTGGGAAGCTCCATATCCGAATAAGGATTACCAACCAGCATGACAGCCCCCATAGGTGCCATGCACTTTAGCGCCTGAGCATAGTTCTCCGTTCTTCCTATACATTCAAAATAATAATCTGCGCCCAGTTCTCCAGTCCTGCTCATAATGAAATTCACAGGATCTCCGTACCGGACATCACAGTAATCTTCTTCAGCATATCCCATCTTAAGGGCTTTTTCTTTTTGTACCGTTTTATTTCCTATAAGCAAAACCTTATGATATCCGGCATCCCTAAGAAACATTGCCACCATAAGTCCTATGGTACCCAGTCCGCAAACAACTATTGTTTTGGCTTTCTCGGACTTTTTCAGGGCGCCTCTATCACATAATGACAGGCCGATCCTCCTGATAGCGTGAACAGCTACAGCCATAGGTTCCAGCATAGCCGCCTCATCATCACCTACTTCATCAGGGAGTGGAAGCAGATTCCATAATGGAACTGTCACATACTCTGCAAAACCGCCATCACTTCTTGACCCCAGATAGTTGTAATTCTCACACATTTCATAGTGCTTCTCCTTACACTGCGAGCAGGTCCTGCAAGGAATCAGTGGAAACACACCAACTCTTTTGCCCACATATCTCTCATCTGAATCGCACTTCTCCACCACGCCGCAAAATTCATGTCCTGGAATAAGCGGCATGTTATGGGCACCGGTCTTATAAACCCTCGGCACATCCGAGCCACAGATACCGCATCTTGTCACTCTTACAAGAGCCTCACCCTCCTTGGGAGAAGGCTTCTCTATATCGGCAATATTAAGATTACCTATTCCATATAAAATCTGTGCTTTCATACCCCAGCCCTTAAAGCTTTTGTCACCTTAATGCTTTGTCATAAGAAAAAAGTTCCAATAAAATGATACACGCTTCGAAGTAGCAAATGCAACCTCGAAGCGTGCTAAAATCTTGTACATCTTACACTATTAAATCAGATAAGTTTCAATAATTGATCTATTTGATCAGATATCAAAACTGCCAGTGATGTCATTGTTAACGACATAGTAAGCCTTGCCTTCTTCTGGCTTAACATAGATATCAAGGTTCTTGATGTCCTTTTTACCATATGCTTCCTTAGCCATAGAAACAAGCTGCTCTTCGTTTAATGCCTTATCACCGAACTGAAGCTCGATCTTGGTATTAACCTTTGCCATCTCATTTCCTCCCTCTCAAAAATATTTGAAAATATTATAACTCTTTTTTTTTACAAATGTGAATGTTTTCTTGTAAATTCGCGTAAAATAATATATTTTCTCATCACTTTATTAAATTGTCAGTTAATTATTCCTACCTTGATATAATACTGATCACAAGACAGATCACCGCCATTATGATGATCAGTATGGATAATATCCGCATCCACCTGTTTGTCTCCGGTTCATCCTGCTCTTTATCCTTCTGCAGAGTAGCATATGTAAAAAGGATAACCCCCGCAATAAATATCACCGCTGCATAAATCAATAGTACCTTACTCATACACCCTCCAAATCATCGACATTTCATGTATAATAAAAATATAATCTTTTCTCGATTATACGTTTATTAAATTATATCATATCGTCACACCCCATTATAGTAGCTGACATATTCCAGAGGCATACATGAATATTAAATATTCTCTATTTGACTTTTTCAAACTTCGATACAGCTTAAAGCAGCTGGTACAGTTCGAGAACACTGACGATGTCAGGAAACAAAAGAGCCGTGCCGCTGTAATACTCCTGTCCGGTTTTATCATCTATAGTCTTATAGCCACCTTTATTTCATCAGACAGCTATATGCATGGCAAGGTCACCAATATAAGCATTGCTCTGTTTTTTCTAGTCATAATGATCATCAACAAGATTACCGGCAATCACACTAATCTATGCATTCTCGGCTCTTTTGGCCTTAATTCAATTATGTTTTTCCACTTTATCACGGAGGTAGACTGGTCGATTGGAATGGATGCCTTCTGGCTCTTTATCCTGATAATCCCCTTTGTGACCAACTATATATCCGGCGTTGTGTATGGCTCCATCAGCGCTTTGAGTGGCCTTATACTGAGCATAGTATTGTTCGATACTCCTCTAATTAATTATCTGCAGCCCTACGGGCAAAACATGGTTGACTGGTTCCCTATCATTTATTTTGTCGTCATGATAGTCGCCGCCATTATGGAATATGAGCTCACAACATATCAGATAGATAAAAAGATCTCTGACGATAAGATCGCATATTATCAAAAAGAGCGAACCCAAAGACTTCGAGAACAGCTTGCAATTTACGAGTCCAATGAACTCACCATCAGAAAATACAAGCATGACATAAGGCATTTTAACAGAGTGCTGTCCGGCTTTATCGATGCAAAAGAATACGACAGAGCTTCTGAGTATTTAAAGGAATTCGATACAATGCTTGAGCAGGTCACAGTGGTATCGTTCTGTGACAACAAGATAGTAAACGAGCTTTTGACAATATACGCCTCTCGATGTCAGAAGCTAGGTTTCAAAATGCGAGCAAAAGCCATTATCCCGGAGCGTTTTCCGATGGAGGAAATTGAACTTACCAGCCTTGTAGCCAATGCGCTTGAAAATGCCCTTGAAGCTCAGGAAAATGTTCCAAAAGAAAGACGCTTCATACAGTTTGAGCTTACCTATGATGGCAGGAAATTAAAGCTTTTGACCAGGAATACCTGTCTCCATACTGTTTACTTCAATGATCAGGGAATGCCAAACAGCACCAAGGTAATCCAGAGCGGTATCGGAACACAGCAGATAAGATCTATAGCAGAAAAGTACAGCGGTGTAGCCAGCTTCTCCAAAGAAAACGACACATTCATCGTAAAGGCAATCATGACCTGCATCTAAGGTAGCCGCATCACGCAAAAGAAAAATTCACTATGCAAGCAATTGTCAAAAATCGAAAAACGCACAGTAGGTTTTATCCTGCCTGTGCGTTTTCTTTTAAATGCTCTGCAATTTTATCTTTTATCCTGTTCTCAACCATGAGAGCTATATCTTTGGTCTTAAGATCCTTGTACTCATCATAGTAGATTGGCTCCATGTAATAAACATATGTAGTAACCGGGCCGAAGTCCTTATCAGAATTGTAAACCCTGTAGGAATCTACCAGTGCCACCGGAACAATCGGCACCTTAGACATATGAGCCAGTTTAAAGCTTCCTGCCTTAAAGGGCTCTACAACATTTCCATTGTTTTCCTTATATCCTCCCTCAGGGAAAAGAATAAACTTTCTTCCATTCTGAAGCTCCTTAGCCATCTCCTGGAAAACTCTGATAGTCTGCCTCGGATTATCCATTTCAAGCCTTTTGCCCTGTACCAGTTCAAGGAATTCACTTACAAGGATGATATGGGATCTCTTCTCATCCATAATGAAGGATATCGGTGTCTTATGGGTATTAAAAATTCCAAGTACATCATATTTGCCCTGATGGTTGGGGTAAAGCATATACCCGCCTTCCTTAGGAAGATTCTCAAGGCCATAGCAAATCGTTTTGTAGCCGGATGAGCGATTCATCTTGGTGATCATCTCATTGGCAAGTGCATATCTTTCTTCTTCTGTATGTTTATCAATATGTCTGATCCAAATCCTGGATTTTATGACATAGTAAATAATCCTGAAAATATTTATAATAATCGTTCTATAGTAATTACGCATTTACCCTCACACAACACATTAGTTTCTTTTTATATCTTTTCAATCAGAGACTTAAAGCCATATTTAAGGAACAGCTCCTTGGCTTTATCTTTATCTATATTAATTCTGAAATCCTCCAGAGACTTGCCCGTATCGTAGTCCCTTCTGATCTTAGCCAGATCTTTTGACAAAAAGGCCATGTCCCTATACTGGGAAAGAGCCTTCATAGGACTTCTGGAAATGCCAAGATCATCCTTCCAGTGAGCAGCAAGAGCCTTAAGCTTCCCTGCATCATCACCGCATTCATCAATTGCAGCATAGATTCCCTCAACAGTGCCATACTCAGCCAAAAGAGGAAGTGCAGCACTGCTAACACCCTTTACTCCCGGGATATTGTCACTTGGATCTCCCTGAATTCCCTTAAGATCAGGAATCTGCTCGGGAAGTACACCATACTCCTTAAGACACAAAGGAGCTGTCACTTCAAAGGCCTTGTCAGGAATTGCGGAAAGCTTACTATTCCATCCGTATTCAGAGCCATATTTAGCCTGAAGTTCATCTGCCGTCTCCTGCTTGGTCTGAATAAGCCAAACCCTTGTATAGTCGCTTACAAGCTGAAGATAATCATGATCCTTGGTAATAATATATGAAGGAATCTCCTGTTCGAATCTTGTCACAACACTTCCTACGATATCATCCGCCTCATATCTGTTATCGTAAAAGACCTGAAAGCCAATATCCATAAGGAGCTTCTCCATATTCTCAAACTGCTCCTTAAGTGGCTGCGGAGTATCTCCTCTGTTGCCCTTATAATCCGGGTATTTCTCTCTTCTGAAAGTATCCCTAGTCATATCAAAGGCGAACATCATATGAGTAGGCTTCTGCTCAGCTATGATCTTCAAAATAGTGCGCATCATACCATACATAGCATTTGTATACTGCCCCTGATCATTATGAAGGATCTGAGAATAAAGGCTTTCCTTTTTCTCAGGATCTTTTTCAAACAATAATGCCTTTGGCAGATTACCATAGTAATTAGTAACAAGCATCGAACTGCCATCTATCAGTATGA
The DNA here is from genome assembly GCF_947169445.1 of uncultured Butyrivibrio sp. Lineage (GTDB taxonomy): Bacteria > Bacillota > Clostridia > Lachnospirales > Lachnospiraceae > Butyrivibrio. The sequence goes on from NZ_CAMVPU010000006.1 coordinate 26,399, forward strand.
ATTTATCTCTACTCATGAAACGACCTCAAAATTATTTTTCATCAAACTCCATCATAAAATTATAACGAAAAAGCAGGTGCATTGGCAAGATGCACCTGTAAGTATAAATAATTAGTTATTGGAACGTTACTGTTCAAACAGAAACGCGCACTGTGCTGCGCATTTCGTGAGAAAGTGATTCAGGAGTGAGCGCATTCCTTCGACGAAGTCGAATTGGAATGAATGCGCGAATCAGTTACTGGAGGGAGCTGCAAGCGAGTGAACAGTAAATTTGTCTTAGTCAAAGACGTCTTCTCCAAATCGCACTCTGGCATGGGCTTTAATCGCCTCAACGCATTTCTCAAAGCCCAGCTTACTGCTGTCAAGACACAGATCATAATTCATGGCATCAGTCCACTCCTGCCCTGTGTGATGTTTGTAATAGTCAGCTCTGAATTTATCCTCACGGGCACAGAATTTCTCAAGCTCTTTTCCCTTAAGAGGCTGAACCTTGCCGGCCTGCTCCATCAAAAAGTCATGAGGAGCATGCACAAAAACGCTAAGGACATTGTCTCTGTCCTTTAGCACAAAGTCTGCGCATCTTCCGACAATTACGCAGGGCTCGCTGTCAGAAATAGTCTTGATGCACTCTGCCTGAAGATTAAAGAGATTGTCGGGAGATGTATATTCCGGGCTGTCAGGTCCTATTTTCTCCGAGTGGTACACATGAACCGGAGTCCTAAGGAACCCTTTATTTCTGAGTTTCTCATCAGATTCCAGGAAAAGACTCTCACTTATTCCGCTTTCTTCCGAAGCTTTTTTTGTAAGTTCTTTATCGTAATAATGAATTCCCAGCTGCTCTGCAAGCATTATTCCTACAGTTCGACCGCCGCTGCCATACTGTCTGGCAATAGTTATGGTTATCTTCTTCATGTTGCCCCCTATTATATATGCTCATTCCGGCATGTGTTTACTCACCTAAATATGCCTTCTTTATTGACTCATCATTAAGAAGTTCGCTGGCAGGACCTTCCTTGACGATGGAACCTGTCTCAAGGACATACGCCCTGTTTGCGATAGAAAGAGCCTTTTTAGCATTCTGCTCCACCAAAAGAACTGTCACTCCGTCCTTGTTTACATCCTGCACAATCTGGAATATCTCATTTACAAAAATAGGCGAAAGTCCCATAGATGGCTCATCCATCAGAATAATATCAGGATGAGACATAAGTGCTCTGCCCATGGCAAGCATCTGCTGCTCACCGCCGCTAAGAGTTCCGGCCAGCTGGTTTTTACGTTCCTCAAGACGAGGAAATCTCTTATAGATATTCTTCAGAGTACTCTCAATTTCTTCTTTATCTTTTCTGGTGTAGGCTCCCATTTTCAGATTCTGGAGCACTGTCATCTCAGCAAAAACGCGCCTTCCCTCAGGTACCTGCGCCATTCCCATGCTCACAATCTTGTGATTCGGAACCTTGGTGAGATTTTTGCCGTTATAGATAATCTCTCCCTTATTGGCGGAAATAAGACCTGACAGAGTGTGCAGCGTAGTAGTCTTACCTGCGCCATTTGCACCTATCAGAGCCACAACCTCTCCCTTATCTACATGAAAAGATATTCCTTTCAGGGCCTGGATCACGCCATAATAAACGGTCAGGTCCTTAACCTCTAACAATGAACTCATTCATTTAATCCTCTCTACTCGTGGGATTCTCACTCTCCTAAATATGCCTTAATTACTTCAGGATTGGTGAGTACTTCCTTCGTCTCCCCCTGACATAAAACACGGCCGAAATTAAGTACAGTAAGCTTCTCGCATATTCCGGACACCAGCTTCATATCATGTTCTATCAAAAGAATTGTCATATCAAATTCTCGGCGCACCAGCGCAATCGTATCCATAAGTTCTTTGGTCTCATTTGGATTCATACCGGCTGCCGGTTCATCCAGCAAAAGAAGCTTTGGATTAGTTGCCATGGCTCTGGCAATCTCCAGCTTTCTCTGCTTACCATAAGGAAGATTTGAAGCAAGAGTGTCTTTTTCCTTATCAAGGTCAAAAACCTTCAAAAGCTTAAGCGCCTCTTCATCCATCTCTTTTTCTACGGATCTGTACTTGCCCACATGCAAAATGCCCTCGAGGAAGCTGTACTTAAAACGCTCGTTCAGTCCCACCTTAACATTATCCAAAACAGACATTCCCTTGAATAATCTGATATTCTGGAAAGTTCTGGCAACGCCTGCGTGGTTTATCTGAGTCGTACTCTTTCTGGTGATATCCTCTCCATCAAGACGTATGATTCCTTCTCCAGGCTTATAAACTCCGGTCAGCAGATTAAAGACCGTTGTCTTACCTGCACCATTTGGCCCGATAAGTCCATACAGCTCACCCTTTTCAATCTTAAGATTAAAATCATCCACGGCTCTAAGACCGCCGAAGGATATGCATAAGTTGTTTACTTCAAGAAGTGCCATCTATTTACCTCTGCTTTTGAATTACGCGTTTTGTTTTTTCCATGGAAGCGGGAACTTATCCACTGTTCTTTTTCTCCACTCAAGAACCTTAGGTGACCAGTTAACGATCATCATTACAATAAGAACAATTGAGTATATAAGCATTCGATAAGTATTAAAGCCACGAAGAAGTTCAGGCAAAAGATAAAGAACGCAGGCAGCAATAACGCTTCCTCTGATATTTCCAATTCCGCCAAGAACCACATAAACCAGGATCATGATTGACGCATTGTAGCCAAAATACTGTGATGATGCTGTCAGTGTTGTAATATTATGTGAAAAAAGAACTCCTGCTGCCCCTGCAATTGCCGCCGAGATCACAAATGCCATCATCTTGTATCTTGTGACATTTATTCCGGTTGCCTCAGCCGCTATGTAATTATCCCTGACTGCCATGATTGCACGGCCATCTCTTGAATTAACAAGATTCTGAACCACGAAAAGAGCGATAAGAAGAACTACAATCCCCACTGTAAAGCTGGAATTATGCGGTGTTCCCGTGATTCCCATAGCACCGTTTACAATAAGAAGTCCGTCTTTTTCCATCCCAAGCTCCATGGAATTCTTCATGGAAAAATGTACTCCGTTTCCATCAACTCCGATATAGAATGCATTGATAACATTCTTGATGATCTCTCCAAATGCCAGTGTCACGATTGCCAGGTAGTCGCCCTTAAGACGAAGTACCGGGATTCCTATCAAGAAACCAAACAGCGCTGCAAAAGCTATTCCTATAACAAAAGCAAGAATAAACCTTGGAACCATCGGAAGAGAATTTTCTGTGATTTTGGAAAAGAATGCGCTGGTGAAGGCTCCTATGCACATGAAACCACAGTGTCCGATACTTAGTTCTCCCAGTATTCCGACGCACAGATTAAGTGCAACCGCAATCACCGCATAATATGTCATCGGAACCAAAAGACCTTTCATATGACTTGAAAGATTTCCGGTAGCCGCAAGAATCTGAAATATCACATATGCCACTATAACTATTCCATAGGTTATTAAATTGTCTTTGGATTTTTTTGATAATTTCATAGCTCAGACCTTTTCCTGTATTTTTTTGCCAAGGATACCTGTTGGCTTAACAAGCAGAACCACAACCAGGATACCAAACACTATTGCATCAGATAATTGAGATGAAATATAGGTCTTACTGAGGATTTCTACTATTCCAAGCAAAAGACCTCCGATCATGGCACCGGGAATTGAACCGATTCCGCCTAGAACCGCAGCTACAAAGGCTTTGATACCTGGCATAGCTCCTGTATATGGTGACAAAGAAGGATATGCCGAGCAAAGCAGTGCTCCTGCTATCGCAGCCAGTGCCGAACCTATGGCAAATGTCAGCATGATCGTCCTGTTGACATTTATTCCCATAAGAGCAGCTGCTCCTTTATCCTCCGCAACAGCCAGCATAGCCTGACCCTGTCTGGTTTTCTTTATAAAAAGCTGTAATACCACTAAAACCACAAGACTAACCACAATTGTAACAATGGTTACACCCTGAATTCTAAGATTACCCTCGGAAAAAGTAAGACCTTCCCACTTTATAACCGAAGTAAAAGACTTAATGTCAGCGCCAAAGATAAGAAGCGCCACATTCTCAAGAAAATAGCTGACACCAATAGCAGTGATAAGAACTGCCAGCGGTGAAGCAGCCCCTCTGAGAGGCCTGTATGCAACAAATTCCGTCGTTATACCAAGAAGGGTACAGAGAACGATTGCCACCAGAATTCCTATTAGTGAATTACCACTAAGGGCACCGCTTACTGTAAAAATTATATAGCACCCCACCATGATAAAATCGCCATGGGCAAAATTCAGCATCTTGGCAATACCATAAACCATGGTATATCCAAGGGCTATTATCGCATATATGCTCCCCAGGCTAAGTCCACTAATGAGATATGTCAGAAAACTACTCATTCTCTACCTCCCAACAAAAATCTTTATACTTATTATATGATAAAAAACATCAATATACAAAGTGAAGGACACCTTTTAAAGCGTCCCTCACTGGATTAGAAATAGCTTGTTTATTTCATTTCTGCCTGCTCATAAATCTCACTGTGCTGAAACGTATGCACCGTCCTTGATTACAACAGCCTTAGGCTCCTTGTTAGGCTCGCCGTTTGCTGCCCATGTCATCTTGGCAGATGTAAGACCTGCAGCCTCGATTTCTGTCATAGCACCCTTAAGTGCTTCGCAGATATCGGAAATGCTCATGTCAGGAGTAACGCCCTTAGCTTCAATTGCCTGCTTGATGATATAAACTGCATCGTAAGCATCAGCTGCAAACTGGTTAGGAATCTCACCATATTTTTCCTGATACTTGGTTACGAAATTAACTGTAAGGTCATCAGTTGCATCAGCAGCAAATGGTGTAAGAAGCATAACTCCTTCTGCAAGTGATGTATCAAAGTTCTCAACTGTAAGGATTCCATCAAGACCATCTACACCAAAGAAGATAGGTGAATATCCCATTGTGTTAGCCTGAGTAAGGATAAGTGAAGCATCCTTATAATATATTGGAAGGAAAACAAGATCTGCTCCGGCATCCTTAGCCTTCTGAAGCTGAACAGTAAAGTCAGTATTGTTGTCCTGTGTGAATGCCTCAGCAGAAACTACTTCGTAGCTCTTGCCTTCTGACTCTTCAACGAACTTCTGATAAATACCACTTGAATAAACATCTGAACTGTCGTAGATGATACCAACCTTTGTAGCCAGGTTATTATTTGAAATGTACTGAGCTGAAGCAATACCCTGGTTAGGATCTGAGAAACATACTCTGAATACGTTATCATATTTTACACAGTCTTCAGCAGAGCCTGATGGTGTAAGCTGGAACATATTATCAGCCTTGGTATTCTCGGAAACAGCAATTGAACATGCACTTGTTGTTGATCCTACAAGAACCTGCATACCCCAGTCCTTAAGAGCATTGTACGCATTTACTGACTTCTCGGCATTAAGCTCATCGTCTTCCTTGCTGTACTCAACCTGATAACCATTGATTCCGCCTGCAGCGTTGATTTCCTCAACTGCCAGCTCTGCAGCATTACAAACTGCATTACCGTAAGCAGCAGCTCCGCCTGTAAGAGGTCCGATAGCACCAATCTTGAATGTTGCACCTGCAGCAGCTGAACCTTCACTCTGACTAGCTGTACCTGTTGTAGATGCCGCTCCGCTCTCGCCGCATCCTGCCAGCATTGACAGCGCCAGCATAGAAGTCATTGCCAAACTAACTACCTTGTTAAGCTTTTTCATAAAACAAATCCTCCTCGTAAAAATATGTGTTCGAGACAATAAATTGATAATTTTTGTCTCATAAACCATTCTACACCACAAAATGTATTTTTGTATACAATCCGCTTGTTTTTATTAGTTTAAAGCTTCAAAGTGTAAAAGTCAAACATTTTTTAATATGACAAAAGTTACTGTTCAGACAGAAATGCGCACTGTGCTGCGCATTTCGTGAGAAAGTGATTCAGGAGTGAGCGCATTCCTTCGACGAAGTCGAATTGGAATGAATGCGCGAATCAGTTACTGGAGGGAGCTGCAAGCGAGTGAACAGTAACTGAAAAACTGCCACATAGTACACGCAATTTAGCAGATTGCATTTGTACATTATCATTGTTAGAATTAATACATAGGGGGAAGAACATTATGCTTCAATTATCTTATCTAGGGATTGCTTTCGCAGTAGTGTTCTATTTAGTATTCGGAGTCACCGTGCGTCTTATGGCACTAAGTGACACCGCACGGAACAAAGCGCGGCTAGGAATTCTAATAACATCGTTTTCGTTAGTTACGGTGTCTTCGCTTTTTGCCGGGTTGCTGAACCTGAATAGAGAGAAGATTATTTTAGGTGTGTTTTTTATTTTGCTTTCTATCGCAGCCTTTATTATTCTTGCTGCAATTCTCATCGAACTCCACCATATTACAACTAAAGTCAAAATGCGCAGATTCATGGTACTGTTTGATATCGTTGATCGCTATATTAACGAAGGAAAAACTCAGGAAGAAATATTGGATTATCTGGTAAAGATTCAGAAACTGACACTTAAGGAAGCCAAGGATTTTCTTGAATTCATCTCTGATCCTCAGAATCACCAGTTCCTTGCTGATGTAAATGAGAAGATCCATGAAGCTCAGCTTCTTAAGAACATTTCCAAATAAAATTGAATACAGAGCAAATATAGAATTTAATAAACAAAACAAACGAGCGGCATCAGCCATACATATTATTGACTGATGCCGCTCATTTTCTTATATAGAATCCTACCTTAAGCAAATAGATCCAGTGCAGCGCCCTGCATTCCATAAGCTACTGCTGCCTGATCCTGCGAATAACCAACAGTCATTCCCTGGAATTTCTCAGCCACATCATTATACATGCGGTTTGCCTCCTGAGATTTTTTCACAGAAGCTGCTGCCATTTGCATAGGATCTTCCTTATTATCAGATGCAGTAGGTATGGCCTGGGCATTGGGATATCTGACCGGTGTAACATTAGTCAGAAGCCCCTGCACTCCTCTTTGAACGAACTCATCCGAAACCTCTGACTCGTTCTTAAGAGCATAGTTCATTGGCTGGATGTAATTCATTCCATATGAACTTCCAACTAAGCCAATAGACATTGCCATAATAACTCCTCATAAAAACTCCACCACTACTACTGTTATGTTAGCTTTTAGGGGCATTTCATTCAATATAACCAGCAAAAAGATTGTATAAATTTTTTGATTATTTTTATTAAATTTTGTTAAAATTTATGATATTATAATAAAGAGGGTATTTTTGACCTTCGGACTATTATTTCAGACTTCCATTTTAACTTCATTTTGTAACCAGAAAGGAGCAACATCAGATGGGCAACAGCCAGCTGCAATATTCTCCGTTCAAACCAAATTTGAAGACAGCCGAAGTATTTGCGTGGGGAGATCCGGAGTATAATTTATTCGACCAGCTGAATGAGAAATATGAAAAGAGCCATCCAGAATTCTGTTCACTCTCTTCATATGAGAAAATGGTCATCAAACAGCAGATTCATCACGAAGCCATCGGGCTTACACCGCTGAACCTCATTAAAAGTTTTGTTGAGGATCCGCAATTTGATGAATTCAGATCAGTAGATTCATTCTAAAACTTCATAATATGACTTTTTACGCTGCATAAATAGAGCGATAACAATACACATTGTTATCGCTCTTCGCAGTTTATTCACGAAATACATTTCTCTGGGATATCAGTTTTTCATAAAGCGGCTTATAATCCATGCTCTCTTTTGCCCGAAGATGCTCTGTTATTTCACAGATAGTCTCATAAAGCGGTGCAAGTGCAAGATTACCGATAACGCCCTTTAAAGCATGAACCTGTTCAAAAGCAGCATCCAGATCCCCGACCTCAAGAGTCGGCCCCAGTTCATCAAATCTTTCATCAGAAAGGCCTAGCTCAATCATTTCCATGTAAAAATCTTCCATTCCCATGCATCTTTCCAGGCCTTCATCAACATTTGCGCCCAGTTCTCGCAGTCTCTCTACTGTCATGATCATCCTCCTATACTCAAGAAAGCTAATACATCATGAAAACGCTGCACTTTCAAATTCTTCCGGTGTAAGGGGCTTGGAGAAATAATACCCCTGGATCAGATCGCAGCCCGCATCCTTTAATAATCTGTATTGCTGCTCAGTCTCGACACCTTCTGCCACTACAGGAACCCCAAGGAATCTTCCGATTCCGATGATGAACTCTACCATCTTCATTTCCCTGTTTCCTGATGCAATGCCCTGAATAAAAGCCATATCAAGCTTAAGCACATCAATAGGCAGTGACGTCAGCATATTCAATGAAGAATATCCTTTTCCAAAATCATCCATTTCAATCTTAAAGCCAAGAAACTGCAGATCTTTTACCACATTCAAAACCTGTGAAGTACTGTCTGTATAGGCTGTCTCAGTTATTTCAAGATGAACATCCGAAGGCTTTAATCCGTTGTCATCAATCATATCCAAAAGAAAATCCGTAAGATCCGGATCAAATACATCAACCCTGGACACATTAACAGATACAGGAATTACAGAATTATACCGTTTCTTCCATTCACCCAGCTGCTTAGCTGCCTTACTCCATACATATCTGTCCAGTTCTTTGATAAGACCATTTTCTTCAAATAGCGGTACGAAATAATCAGGACTAATTCTTCCAAACTTCGGGTTATCCCATCTTACCAGTACCTCAGCTCCGCAGATCTTGGGCTCACCCTCCTGAACATGGTATTTCGGCTGTAAAACAATATGAAACTGATCATTTTTTATAGCCTGGTCGATATTCTCTAGAAGCCTCGCCTCATAAAGCTCCTGCTCATGCATCGCTGAATCGTAGATCACATAAGGCTTACTCTGCATGGACTTGTCATGCATGTTGCTTGCAACCACAGCTCTGTCAAAACGCTGATGCAGAGTATCCATTCGATTAATATCCTGATAAATTCCAACTCTTATCCTGATATCAGAAGGCTTCATTATATGCTCAAGGTGCTTTTTAATCTCTTCTATCAGTGCATCATAGTTATTCTGATGTTCTATATAAAGATAAAAGATATCCGCATCCAGTCTGCAAGCAACACCGCCGCAGGATCTTGCTATGTTCCTCAGTCCGTCAGCGATCTTGCATAAGACCTTATCACCAAAGCTTCTGCCATAAAGCTCGTTCACCAGATGAAACTTGGTAAAATTAATCGCTATGGCATCTACTCCCTGATCAGGATGGAATTTATCGTATTCAAGAGCATACTGGAAAAAGAACTGCTTGGTCAAAAGACCTGTAAGCGGATCTGTCCCCGTATTACTTATGATATTTCTGTCTATGGACAGCTCTATGGATCTTCTTACTCTGGCCTTAATTACAGCAGGATGATCAAAAGGCTTACTCAAAAAATCCACAGCTCCGCGCTGAAGGCTCTCCACCTCTGCCGCCTTATCCGAAGTAAGGACTATTACCGGGATTTTCTTTAATTCTTCATCTTCCTGCAGCACGTCAATAACTTCATGCCCATGCATTCCGGACATAAAAAGATCCAGCAAAATCAGGGAAATAAAATCCTTTTTCTCCCTGATGATTTCAAGAGCTTCCTCTCCACTTTTGGCTAATATGGTATCGTATTCATCCTCAATGATCTTGCTGATAATTCGGAGATTGACCTCCTCGTCATCAACTATAAGAACTGTACGCCTAAAGCCCTGTTCTTGCCTGACCTGTATGTCCAAAGTATCATTTTTCATAAGCTTTAACCCATAATTTAAAAAACAGTAAACCTATCTTTACCCTTCCATTATACACTTTTATCGTTCCATTCAATGGTGTATTTCGTAAAAATATATACTTTTTATAGATTATTTTTAGAAATTTCATTATTCAAAAAGTGTATGTATGATACATTTTATATACGAGGCGATGATATGACCAAACACAAGATTCTGATAGTTGATGATGAAAAAATATCCCTCAGAATGACGGATCATATTTTATCCAGTGAGTATGAAACAATCTGCGCTTCCTCAGGGAAAGAAGCAATTACTCTCTATAAATCTGAGCATCCGGATCTTGTTTTGTCAGACCTTCGTATGCCTGAAATCGACGGTTTTACTCTGCAGAAATCTCTCCAGGATGAACTTGGCAAGCAGATTCCATTCATGTTCATGACTGCTGATAAAAACGACGAAGCAGAGAGCAAAGGCTTTGCCATCGGTGCGCTTGATTTTATCAGAAAGCCCTTCAGAGCTGATGTTTTACTAAGACGTGTCTCGAATATTTTAAAGACGGTAGAGCAGATTCAGGGACTGAAAAAAGCCGCTGTAACAGATCCCATGACAGGTCTTTTGAACAAGTCCTCTTCTCAGGAAGAGATTGATGTTCTGGTCAAAAATAATGCCGGCGCCATCATGATGATAGATCTTGACAGCTTCAAGCCGGTAAACGACATCTATGGCCATGACATGGGTGACAAGGTACTGATCAAATTTGCTGAAATAATTAGAACCGCCATTAGGTCAACAGATCTGGCAGGCCGCATGGGTGGTGATGAATTTATTGTCTTTTGCAAGAACATTCTGGATGAGGAAGTTATAGCCGAAAAGGCTCTTTATATTAATGATCAGCTTATTAAAGCCGCAAAAGAACTGATGGGTGCAGACATGAGCATTCCTCTTGGGGCTTCCATAGGCTGCGCCTTTGCACCTGATGAGGGAAAAGATTTTCTTACTTTATTCAAGAAAGCCGACAAGGCTCTTTATGATGTAAAGCAAAATGGCAAGCACGGCTACAAGGTATTTCATGATACGAAGAAAGCTCAGGATAACCTGCCTAATGAGACTTCTGCCCTATCAACTGCAATGCTCCTGATGACAGAAAGAAGCCCTGGAAAAGGAGCCTTGGTTCTTCCTTCAGAGCAGTTCAAGACAGTGTACCAGTTTCTTAACCGTGTAACCGTCAATTACCATAAAAGAATCCACGTGATGCTCTACTCGATTACTCCGGAAGAACAGGACGTGGATATTGAAAATGCTATTGAAGTTTTAATGGGAGTTCTAAAAAGCTCCCTTCGTCAAAGTGACGTTATCTCAAGACACGGAAAATCTCAGATTATGGTGCTTCTGTTAAAAACCCTGCCCTCAGACATTGAAATTGTTACCGAGCGAATTGATATGAACTGGGAAGCCACCGACTTAAGTGACATATGTAAGCTCACCTATGAGGTCGATGTACTCAAATAAACAAACTTCAAAAAGTAACAGAATTGTTACTGTTCAGACAGAAATGCGCACTAAACTGCGCATTTCGTGAGAACTTGATGCAGGAGTGAGCGCATTCCTTCGACGAAGTCGATATGGAATGAATGCGCGAATTTGTTACTGGAGCGAGCTGCATGCGAGTGAACAGTAACACAGAATTCTCATCTTAAAGAATCCTCTGTTCAAAGCATCCTGGTTTATAGAAGTTCCAGAAGGCCGCTGATTCCGCGCTGTCTGTATATTTCTTTATAGTAGGCCACTTCATCTTTTATGATCAGGTCAATCTGCTTCATGCCAAGAAGTTCAACCGGAGCCTTATCATCAGTCATTACATGTCCGGTGGAAATATATTCTGTAGCGCTGTCGCTGGCTGCAAGCATCATATTCCTGAGAGTCTGATTACTTTCAAGCTCTGCATTTTCCTTTAAATTTTCAAGAAAGCTGCTGTTACCTGATGCAAAGAGCTCTTTATTTGTGTTGCCCGGTACATCAACAATTACCACATTGTCAAATACTGAAGAAATAGTGTCTGCAAGATATGTATTAATGCTGGCATCACCGTCTTTTCCGGAAATGTCGGAATCACTATACATATTCATGTTTACTACCATTACACCCTCATCCTTAAGATGATTTTTTACCATGGTAAAAAATTCTACAGAAGACATCTGAAAGGGAATAGTAATATCCTGATAGGCATCCACCATGATCACGTCATACTTCCCATCTATCGCAGCAAGATAAGCCCTCCCATCATAGGTTGTCACCTTTGTGTTTGCAGGAAGTTCAAAATATTTGTGGGCCAGATCAGTTATCTTATCGTCTATCTCGACGCCTTCCACATTTACATTATCAAAATAGCGGGATAGCTGGGTTGCGTAGGTTCCTGAGCCCATCCCCAGAATCAGAACATCCAGAGCCTCTCCATTTTTCTTTTCCTTTACGCCTGCCATATAAGGTGCTGCCATGGCGTAATCATAGTACATTCCTGTAAGCTCACCATTTTTAACCAGAATAGATTGAACCCCGAAAAGAACGTTTGTTGAAAGGATTACTCTGTCTTTTGTCTCCTTAACCTGCAGGTAGTTATATACTGATTCTCCTTCGTAGGTTAAGTCTTTTTCCCAGAAAGCAAAACTCGAGCTATGTCCCCAAACGCAGCAAATAGCAAAAATAAGAACGCTTGAAATAATCCTTGGAGCTTCCTTTTTTATTCTGTTTTTGGTAGTATCACTACTCTCATCCGTAGGGCTTACAAAATAAATAATGGAAAGGGCTATAAGAATTCCGGCGAAGATCAGGAATGTCACACCGGTTCCCACAGCAGGAATAGTCACAAAGGTTGGCATGAAGGTTCCTATAATACTTCCAACCGTATTAAAGGCGCCAAGTGTACCGATAATCCGGCCATTGTCTTCCAGTGAATCCGTTGTGTATTTCGCAAGACTTGGAGTTACGGTTCCCAGAAGGAAAAGCGGAAATACAAATACGATCATGCAGGCTGCAAAAGCTGCGATCACAAGGAAATTACTGTTAACAGCAAAAATGAGAACTGCAGATATGCCAAGAATAATATATTTGCCAAGAACGGGAATTGCGGCAATCCAAAGAGCAGCGATCAGAATCCTGCCGTAGAGCTTCCCAGGATCAGGATCTTTGTCTGCTTTTCTTCCGCCATAGATATTGCCAAGCGCCATTGCTATCATGATAGTGCCGATAATTATGGTCCAGACAATCTGTGAAGAACTAAAATATGGTGCAAGAAGTCTGCTGGCACCAAGCTCCACCGCCATTACAGACATTCCCGCAAAAAACTCCGTCATATATAAGAACAGTTTATTACTAAGTATTTTCTTTTTCTCCATAACTCCTCCAACAACTACCAGTAGTAGTCCAGTATTTTAAAACTTTCTAAGCTCCGTATAGGCCATAGGCACTGCAATAAATAGTGATAACACATCTGCGCAGGCCTGAGCCATTTCAACACCTGTTATTCCCAGTATCATAGGTAAGATAAGTATCATTGGAATAAAACAGATCCCGTTTCTGGCTGATGCCGTTATTGAAGCCTTAACCCCTTTGCCAATGGACTGAAGCATCATGTTACTGATAACAATTGCCCCTGATAACGGAAGTGTACAGCACTGGAATCTAAGAGCTGCAATTCCAACTTCTACTGCTGCCGGATCTTTAGAGAATAAAGAAATAATCTGTGGTGCCAAAATATAGGCAACAACTCCTATTCCTACAAGAACAATAGTTGAATACTTAACGCAGAATTTAAAGCCCTCTTTTACTCTGGATGTAAGTCCCGCTCCATAGTTAAAGGAACATACCGGCTGATAGCCCTGTCCAAAGCCTATAAGTGCAGAAGCCATCATAATCATAATCCTGCCTGCAACGCTCATTCCGGCAATCGCAGCATCAGAGCCAATACTTCCTGCAGTATGATTCAGGATAAGTGTTGCTATAGCAGCAAGTCCCTGACGGAATAAGGATGGTGCACCGCCATTTATGATCTCTTTTATATAATGACCATTTATGTGAACATTAGCCGGTGAAAGCTTGATATTCTCTCCCTTGCTGGTTCCAATAAGAAGGACAATAAAGCTGGTCATCTGTCCCATGACAGTTGCTATAGCAGCTCCGCGAACACCAAGGTGAAAGCCCAGGATAAGAAGTGGATCCAGGATCATATTCATAACAGCGCCGCACATAAGACCGATCATGGCATAATAGGCGCTTCCCTGAAAACGGAGCTGGTTATTTATAACAAACTGCGCCATCATAAAGGGCGCTCCCAGCAGAATAATCCTCATGTACTGCTTGGTAAATTCCAAGGTCTGGGCCGATGCTCCGGATCCCAGAAACTCTGCAATTGGTGTGACAAAAATATTTCCGACTACCGCAAAAAGCACTCCAAGTATTAGCGCCAGTGCAAAGCCTGTTGAAGCCATCTCACTAGCTTCCTTATGATTATCTGCCCCAAGCATTCTGGACAGATAGTTTCCTGAACCATGTCCGCAGAAAAAACCGGTGGCCTGGATCAGTGCCATAACCGTAAACACCAGACCAACTGCTGCCGTAGCAGAAGTATTGATCGTAGGATCATGTGATACTCTCGCCACAAAAAATGTATCCGCAGTATTGTAAATTGCTGTAACCATCATGCTGATAATGGTCGGAACTGCCAGTGTCAAAATAAGCTTTGGCACCGGAGTTTTCGTCATATACTCTCTTCGGTTATTAACCGCCATTAGTTTTACTTCCTCATTTCTATACAATAATCTTCGCGAAGCTTCCTCCGCTCTTTTCCTTGGTGACCACGATCTGTCTGTCTATCTTCTCTTTGAGTTCTGTGACATGAGAGATGATTCCCACCAGCCTGTTGCCCTCCGTAAGTCCGGCAAGAGCATTGTAGGCCAGCTCCAGAGCATCGCTATCCAGGGTTCCAAAGCCTTCATCCACAAACATAGTATCTATCTGAATTCCGCCAGCTGATGACTGTATCTCATCTGAAAGACCCAAAGCAAGAGAAAGTGCTGCCATAAAGGATTCGCCACCTGATAAGGTTTTGACACTTCGTTTCGTTCCATTGTAATGGTCGATGACTCCAAGGTCAAGACCGCTCTGCCCCTTGTTATTAGCTGCTTCCTCCATACGCTTAAGCTCATACTGCGCATCAGACATCTTCATAAACCTAAGGTTCGCCCTGGCTATGATCCTGTCAAAGTAAGTGGTCTGTATGTAGGTCTCAAGCATGATCTTTTCCTTGCCGGAGAGCTTACCGCTGGCAGTTTCAGAAAGTGCGCTCACCCACTGAAGCTTCTTTTCTGCTTCCGCTAAAAGTGCCTGCTTATTTTCTATGCCTCTTTTTACTGCCTCATTAGCTTCGATCCTGGAATTAGCAGCAGTAAAAAGACCATTCTCATAGCTCCTCTTTTCTTCAAGAGCACGCTTTTTATCAAGCTCCTCTTCAAGACTTACCACTTCGCTTCCGGAAATATTATCTTCAAGGGCCTTTATCTGTCCCTGCAAAAGGCTTATTTTCTGCAGATATTCATTAAGGTCTCTGACTGCCCCATCAAAGGCATCCTGAATTTTCTTTGCTTCCATCTTCAGAGCGGCAGCCTTTTTCTCAGCTTCCGCCATATTTTCGAACCTAAGGCTCTTTTTGGTGGTGTCTATCTGCTGCTTTATGGTCTCAATAGCTGAAACATCTGCTGCAAGCTTTTCCTTTAAATGGTTAAGGTTATTCTTAAGCTCCAAAAGCTCTTCCTCAAGCTCCGGAATCTTTATTTCAAGCTGCTTTTTCCTATCAAGCTTTTCATCTTCCTGCGATATTTTTACGATTATGTCCTTCTGCTGCGCCCTTGTTTCAGTAAGTGCCTCGCTGATTTCTTCGGGTCCGGCCTCCTTATTTCCGAATATTCTGTCGCATTCCTCGCCTATCTGCTTTCTTTTTATGTCAAAAGAGCTCCCTAGCTCGCCGCACCTTCTGCTGGCTTTTTCCACAGCTGTTCTTGCGCTATCCGCAAGGTTTCTGGCTGCCTTAAGTTCTTCATCCGTAGGCACCTCCCCGGAAAGTACTGCCAGATGCGGATGCATAGTAGAGCCGCATACAGGGCAGGCCTCGCCCTCTTTAAGGGAATCCGCCAGCACTCCTGCCTGGCCATCCCTGTAGGCCTTGAAAATATGCTCGTATCTAATGCTTTTTTCCTGATAATCTCTGTCAGCCTTTGAATAGGCCTCTTTTCCCTTCAAAAGAGTTTTTTCGTCCCTGGCAAGATCAGAAAACTTTTGTTCCAGCACTGATAAGCTTTGAATTCTATCCTCCAAAGTTTTCTTATCAGCTAAGAGCCTTTCCTTGTCTGCTCCTGCATTCTGGTACTGCAACAGTTCATTTTTTTGCTGAATATTTTCATTACTCTTTTCTTCTATATCAAGAGTGAGTTTCTTTATATCTTTATCACTGACTGCAACTTCTTTTTGAAGCTCTTTTTCTCTCTTTAACAGATTTTCAAGCTCACCATATCTTATAAGCTCAGCTTCTATCTGACTTCCTTCCTTTAAATATTCCTCTCTTTCAGGGAGCTTATTTTCTGCTTCACGTTTTTCTTCTTCGAGCTCCTGCTGCCTTGGAAGCTCTTTTTGAAGTTTCTCCTTAAGAGATGCAAGCTCCTTTACGGCATTTTCCCTCTGCTGCGCCTTTCCGATATTCTGGTTTACCAGGGCAAGATCTTTATCAAGCTTCTCTATTTCAGCCTCACCCTTGTCTTTTACAGCCAGGTCCTCATTCAAAAGCTTTTCGATAAGATCCATTACGTCGTTCACCAGCATCTCGCCTTTTTGAGCCTTTTCAACTTCTATGGACAAAACGTTACTGTCAGTGCATTGTATTCCGGTAATATACTGCTTAACACTCTTTCTTGCGTCCTCGCAGATTCCATAACACCTCTTGCGTTCCTCCTCTAACCTGTACTGCAGAGTCTGGTAGTATTCAGTCTTAAAAAGCTTTCTGAATATTTCCTGTCGTTCCTTGGTGTCAGCAAGAAGGAGCTTAAGAAAATCTCCCTGAGCCAGCATGGCAATCTGAGAAAACTGTCCCTTGTCAATTCCGAGAAGTTCGATCACCTGGGCATTTACATCTCTCACCTTAGTGATCACTGTGCCATCAGGTTTGTGAAGCTCAGCGTTTGAGAGTTCTTTTTTCTCTCCCTCTCCCCTCTTGGCAGGACGCATATATTCCGGGTTACGCCTTATGTAGTACTCCTTGCCGCCATGAGTAAAAGTCATCTCCACAAATGTGGGGGTCTCCGGCAGCGCATACTTGGAGCGCAGCATTCCAGCATCTCTGCTGTCTCCGCTGGCTTCTCCGAAAAGCGCAAAGCAGATTGCATCGAAGATTGTGGTCTTACCTGCTCCGGTGTCTCCGGTAATGAGGTACAACCCCTTTTCTCCAAGTTCTTCCATATTTAAACTAATCTCCCCGGCATATGGGCCAAAGGCAGATAATGTAATTTGTATCGGTCTCATAACTTCCCCTAATCAAAAATGTTTTATCTGTTCCAAATGTTCTCGATAAGCTCCTGCACCAGATTTCGTTGTTCCTCGCTCATCTTCTGATTGTTCTGAATCTCATAGAATTCTTCAAAGAGCTCGATGGGGCTTTTTTGCTCAATATCAGTACTTCCTTCTATAATATTGTTCTGCCTTGTCCGCTTGTTGTCGTAAGTCAGCTTCATAAGGTTCGGATATACTATGCGCATCTTGCTGATAGCATCCGGAATATCTTCTTCGTCAGTCAAAATAGCATGAATGTAATCCTCAGTATTCTGATCTTCGTAGTTTCTCCTATCCACCAGTTCCTCGTACGTCCCCTTAATCTGCCGAAGATCCCTAAGGGGCTTAAGTGGCACCTTCTCAATTTCCACATTTCCCTTTTCCTTTATTTCAATCACAGTCATGGATTTGTGATGGTCTTTTTCTGAAAAAGAGTATTTGAGCGGTGTTCCGCTGTATCTTACTGTCTCTCTTTTCACGTATTGCGGTCCGTGAATATGCCCCAGCGCCACGTAGTCAAAGTCATCAAAGGCAGCTGCATCTACATTATCAATGCCGCCGATTGTTATTTCCTCTGACTCGCACCTCTCTGCCCCCGTCACAAACTGATGGGCAATCAATATGTTTCGCTTGGTGGTATCGATAGCAGATGCCTCTTCATCCCATTTTTCTGCGCTCACATTTTCTTTTGCCAGAGGGGCACCGTTAACATATTTAAGCGCAGTCCGCACTGCATCTGTATAATTTTCAATTTCTTCATCCGGGAAAAAAGCTCTGACTTGCGCAGGCTTTATAAAGGGAAGCATATATATATTCACATCCCCACACTTAGATGAATATTCATCTGCAAAAGAAAACCGGCTCAGTCTTCCGCCATAAACAGGGGAAAAGTGTACACCTGCCCCATCAACAATCCTCGAATGCTCAGCAAAACGAACAGCAGAATCGTGATTGCCGCTTATGGCATAGATCTGCAAACGGCGCTGTACCAAAAGATTTATGAAGTCATCCCAAAGCCTTAACGCATCTTCGCTGGGAACAGACTTGTCATACACATCCCCTGCAATTATTACGCCATCCGGCTTAATCTCATCTATTAAATTCACTATTTCCAAAAGGATATACTTTTGATCCTCGATCATGGAAAACTCATTTACTCTTTTTCCAAGATGCAGGTCAGATAAATGAACTAATTTCATACCCCAAGATTTCCTCCAAAAAAACATCAAAAATGCACTTATTATTTTACACTCTCCCATCAGTATTTGACAGTGTTTTCCCAGCATTATAGAATTATTCATAGAATGTTTAAAAAAGAGGAAAATATGAAAAAAGGATTAGGGTTATTCTTACGAACTATTGCGTTTTTGCTTATCTTTGTTATCTGCCTGTCTGCAGTTAGCCTTATCGTCGAGCGAAAATCCAGCTATATTAAAAATGAAATGTTTTTTGAGGAAGCATCTAAGGACCATCTGGATGTTCTTTTATTTGGTTCCTCCCACGTTATAAACGGAATTAATCCCCTGCAGCTTTTTGAGGAACAGGGCTTTACTTCCTACAATCTCGGAGGTTTCGGAAGCGTGCTCATGTCCAGCTACTGGCAGATGGAACTTGCGCTTGAATACTGCACTCCAAAGCTTGTAGTTATTGACACCTACATGCTTGAAAATGACATCCGATTCGTTGATGATCCAAACGCCAATGTAAACAGCGACGAACTTCACCTTAACATCGACAGATTCCCGCTTTCCAAGACAAAGTATGCTGCAGTGTCCGACATGTTCAGCGCAAGGGATAAGCAGTATCCATTCCTGTTTGATTTCATCGTTTATCATGACCGATGGAAGGAACTAAACCGAGACGACTTCAGACGAATGACCGGGACTGCCAATATCAATAAGCTTATGGGTGCAGAGCTTGAATATGGTGTTCACTCAGCAGCTTATACCTACAATGATTATGGAACCGGCGCTCTTGCAGGTGAAACCGTTAGTACCTCATATCTTAGAAGGCTGATTGAGAAATGCCAGTCTAAGGGCATCGAGGTTGCGGTAGTTACTCTTCCTTTTTTAGCTATGGAAGAAAATCAGGCCGCTGCCCACAGTGCTTCGCAGATTGCCTCTGAGTACGGAGTACCCGAGATCAACATGTTAGAAGTAGGAGGGCTTGTGGACTACAACACAGACTTCATGGATCCGGGACACATGAATGTACTTGGAAGTGCCAAAGTTACCTCATACCTTGGAAACTGGATATCCTCTAACTTCGACCTTCCGGACCACAGAGAAGATTCTTCCTATGACGAATGGCATCAGCTGATTGGCGAATATAATGATGATCGTCAGGATAAGGTAATGGGTAACGAGGATCTCTATTCACAAGGTCTTTTCCTTAATATAGAGCAGGCTAACACAAGCTTTGTTATCAGTATTATGGGAAATTCCAAGAGTTACTATGATGAAGCCTTTATAAGACAGCTCCGCTCCCTTGGTGCCGGGTCAGAGCTCGATAAGGCTCTTTCAGATAAAAGTCCTTATCTACTGATTTCTGACCATGGACAGATCACCGAGATATCAGGCTTTGAGGGCGGGCGCGAAATTGATACATCAAATGGTTCTCTCTACTATGAGCCTGTGGTTGATATATACAGAGTCCTGCGACTTGGCGATGATCAGGATACTAATTACATTTATTCTGAAGACTACCCTTACGCAGACATACAGCTTCTATTCTTAGAAGATGGTCAGATCACAAACCACCAGTACTACATATGCGATAATTTCTCATATAATTTCGCACAGCAGTAATCACATTCTCACGAAAACCGCAGCTAGTGCGGATTTCTGTAATTATATAAGGACTCATACACTTACGGAGGTTTTATAATGCAATTCGTTTCAATAGAGTTTTTCGCATTCCTTTTTATTTCAATACTGGGGTACTTTGTGATTCCCAAAAAGGTCAAGTACATTTGGCTCCTGATCTGCAGCTGGTGCTTTTACTTCTACGCCAGCAAAACGTTGCTTCTTTTGCTGATAGGTGTCACCCTACTTGCATACGCTTCAGGGCGCCTTCTTGATAAGGATAATACTTCAGCGAAAGTAAACAAAAAGGCTGTACTGATTATTAGTATCGTCCTGATGGTAGGACTTCTCCTTTACTTTAAGTACACAGGATTTTTACTTCACACTGTTTCAAGATTCCAGGTTCTGCTTGGTCTTCCTGATTCAATGCCTGTTGTGAACATCATCCTTCCTCTTGGTATTTCTTTTTATCTGTTCCAGGCAATCGGATATATCATAGATTGCTACAGAGGTACCATCAAGGCGGAAAAGAACTATCTCTATGTTGCACTTTTCATCTCTTTCTTCCCTCAGATAATGGCGGGTCCTATAGAAAGAGCCGGCAACATGATTCCTCAGTATAAAGAGCCAAAGAGCTTTTCCTACGACGGCATGCGTGATGGACTTCTCCTCATGCTCTGGGGTTATTTCCAGAAGATCATCATCGCTGACAGACTCAGCATTGTTGTTGGAAATGTTTATGACAGCGTAGACAGCTATGCAGGAACTACAATCCTTGTTGCTACCATATGCTATACTCTTCAGATTTATTGTGACTTTGCCGGCTACTCAAACATTGCAATCGGAAGTGCTAAGATAATGGGCATCAATCTCATGCAGAACTTTAAGCACCCTTATCTTTCAGGCTCAATTGCACAGTTCTGGCGCAACTGGCACATCTCACTTTCCTCTTGGTTTAGAGATTATCTCTATATTCCTCTTGGAGGAAACAGAAAAGGCAATGCACGTAAGCTCATCAATATCATGATTGTATTTGCAGTCAGCGGTTTATGGCACGGCGCTGCCTGGACCTTTGTTATCTGGGGACTTTTGCATGGTCTTTATCAGGTGATCGGATCACTACTTATGCCTGTACGCAACAAACTCGTCTCTACTTTTAATATAGATCGAAACAGCTTTTCACACAGGCTTTTCAAAATACTATTCACATTTATGCTGGTAAATATTGGTTGGGTTTTCTTTAGAGCTGATACCTTTGTACTGGCAGTAGACATTCTTAAGAAGATGTGGGGATTTGCTCCATGGGTGCTTGTTGATGGCACACTGTTTAAGCTGGGGCTGTCCGCCGCAGATGTTTATCTTTTGATAGCTGCACTGATCATTCTTTTGATCGTTGATATATGCAACCTTAAAGGGATTATCCTTCGTGATCAGATTTACAAGCAGAGCTTATGGCTTCGCTGGATCATCTACATTACAGCCACTATTGTGGTCATTACCTGCGGAATCTGGGGTCCGGGATACGATGCAGCTTCATTTATTTATTCAAGCTTTTAATATGGCATGAACATATACCAGCATTTTCAGACATCAGTCCGGAAATGCTGGTTTTTTCATAATATAATCCGCGCTGTGTTTCAATAGATATTTCTTGGCGCTTTCTTCGTCTCTTACATAGACGCCCTTGAACTTTTCATCCATAATCTCTTTTAGGCCGGATAGTTCTTCCTTGGAGTCATTTATAACCAGCACAACCGGCTTATTTAAAGCAGTATCTGCTTGGACAGCCTTCTCTTTTGAAAGTTCCTCTTTGCTCAGGATAAGGTCTTTTTTAAGGTATTTAAGAAGGAGTGCTTCAAGCGCCTCATACATAACAGGCTTACTCAGGTAATCCGTGAAGCCTTCTTTAATATAATTCTCTCTTGCGCCAACTATGGCATCAGCGGTAAGAGCAATGACAGGAGTTTCATCTGCCAAATGCTCTTTTCTTATTTCAACAAGGGTCTGAGCTCCGGACATACCGGGCATCATCTGATCCAGGAAGATCACATCAAATTTCTTTTCTCGAAGGATATCAATACATTCCCTGCCGGACTGGGCTGTGGTTATCTTGATCCTGGTATCTTCAAGAAGCCCCTCTATAACTTCCAGATTCATATCATTGTCATCCACAATAATAATTTTTGCGGAAGGCGCAATAAGCGAAGGCTTGTAATCCTCCTTTTGCTGCTGGAGCTTTAAGAGATTCTGGGCAAAATCTCCTACCGGTGTTGCATCCACAACAGTCTGCTTCACAGAAGCAGTAAATGTGGTCCCTTCACCGTACCTGCTACTGACTGAAATTGAACCCTCCATCATATTTACAAGTCTATGGGTAATATTCAGCCCAAGTCCTGTTCCCTCTATGTTGCGGTTCTTTTCCTCCTCAAGGCGTTGGAAAGAACCAAAGAGTTTGCCAAGATCCTCGTTCTTAATACCAATTCCGGTATCAGCCACACAGATAACCAGCATAGATGTCTCCTCGTCAAAGGAAACCTCTATAGCCACCTTGCCCTCATGAGTGTACTTAATAGCGTTATTAATGAGGTTAAGCATGATCTGTCTGATTCTGATCTCATCTCCAAGAAGCACTGACGGAACGCGTTCCGATACATTCAGGTCATAGATAAGTCCTTTGTCCGTGGCCTTCTTCATGGTCATGTTGACCACGTCATTCATCACAGAAGCAACGCTGTATTCCACAGGCACCAGCTCCATCTTGCCTGATTCTATTTTGGAGAAATCCAGGATATCATTGATTATGGACAAAAGAGTCTTTCCGGCACTTTGAATATCCAGGGCGTATTTTCTTATTGGATCCCCGGGTGAATTTCGAAGTATCATTTCATCCATTCCAAGAATGGCATTCATAGGAGTTCGTATTTCATGGGACATATTGGCAAGAAAATCACTCTTGGCTTTATTAGATGCATTAGCTGCGTCCTTCTCCACTTCAAGCACTTTCCTGTCGTATTCTGCCTTTTGTTCCTCCAGCCTCATCTCCTCCATCTGTTTTGTATACTTCTGCTCATTTCTATAGCCTGCATAGTAGATTGCTGCTATCATAGCAAAAATCAGAACGCAGATAATGATGATAACTATTCGCTGGGTAAATACCTCAGAATAAAGCTCACGATCACTGACCACCATGACCACAATCCAATCATTAGCTATGCTGTTCACGTAGATAGTACATTTTTCTTTTCCCAGGGAATAGGAAAAGCTACCTGAACCAGCTTCCTTCATAGCAGTAAGAAGTTCCTCACCACCTTCCGTATCGCTAAGATAGTTTCCCTTTCTGTCCTCCTCATCATGGGCAATGATAAGACCATTCTCATCGCAGACAAAGCCGTAGCCCTTGCCTGATATCTTTAGTTCGCTCATCATAGCCTGTATACCTGCCAGCTGAACATCCAAGGCAATGACACTCTGTTTATCAGGAAGCATTCTACAGGATGAGATAATAAGATTTCCTGTCTGAGCATCGATATAAGGCGGCGAAAAAACGACTTTTCCCCCAGCCTCTTTTGCTATAATAAACCATTCACGGCTCTTTGGATCGTATCCTTCCGGTGGTACCCAGTTAAGTCCATCGATGTACTTTCCCATGATGTAACCATATAGTCCGGTATAATTTTCATTAAACTGCTCAGCCACATTTGTTGTTTCATCAACAAGAAATTCATGGATCCTGGCAGTAGTGGTTCCGCTTACAAGCATATGATTGACTGAATCACCTGCTACATGGAGCACGTTTTCAGCAGTGTTTAAGTGATTGTTGACCATAGCAGAAACCGTCAGCACTCTGTCTTCCATTACAGCATAAGAATTAGATACTGCAACCCTGTACATAAGCGCAGAAACATATACCACCATGCATGTCATAAATATAAACAACAGTATAAGTGGAATCAGCATTCTATTCTTTTGGTGATTTTTTTCTATGACTCTTTTTGCCTTATCTTCCATAGTCAGCTCCTACTTAATAGCAAAGTACTCCTGTGGCACCTCTATTTCAGTAGTTCCCATATATCGTCCCGGATTGCCAAAAATATATGTGTCCTGATAAATAAGGAATACATTATCAAACTTCTCTCCCGTTTCAGCGTCAGAGTATCCGGATCCGTTCCAGTCAACTCCCGGAGAAAAAACACCATATGCTTTTGATAGATCACTTATACTGCCAAGTTTGCTATCTTCCAGGATCACATTTTTGGCATGCTCTGCAAGGCCGGCAGAAACAGCATATCCATAGGAATAGGTCCATGTACCAAAACGTCCGCTTCCTCCGGCAGCAACCACAGCCTCTTCAACTGTCTTTGTAATCTGCTCAAAATCTCCGCTTGCACCTGTAAGATCAAGGTCCAGTGCTCCCGGATATCCCATTAAAGGAGAAGGAAGATCTGCCTCAATGAAGTAGCCTCCATTTTCCAAAAGACTCTTTATAAGTGGCTCTGTATGAGCATCATTCGTACAAAAATACGCCGAGTTTTGGCCATACTTGGAAACCCATTTTGGAGCATTCTCTAATATGTAGGACTGTGCTTCTGGAACTCCTACATCTGTTGTTGGATCCGGAGCTTCTTCCATGGCAAACTTCATACCAAATTCCTCACAGGCCGCCTTCATGATGGCAACCTGCCTTGAAACTGATTCATAAGACAGATGTCTTGGAAAAGACACATGTACAAAAGTATCGCATCCAAGCTCATGAGCAGTACGAACCATAAGATAGCCCCTACTGATAAAGTCATAATTTACCACCAGATCCGCCACTTCACCTATGTCAGAGAAATCCTCATAAGCTTCTCCGGCTATGCACAGAATATCAGGGCGCTTCTCTTTGATCTGCTGAAAAGCCTCTGTGGTTCCATCCACTGCCTGATTGACTATTATTGCCTTCATATCCGGATCATCCGAAAGCCCCACTATAATCTGCACCGTTGTATCCAGTTCTTCAGTGAAATTGTCCGGATAAATAGCAAGGGTCACCATATCCTCACCATATTTATTCTGAAATGCCTCAGCACCTCTCCTGTCATCCTCGGACTGGGAATATGAACCTGTAACTATTCCAATGTGAAACTCAGCCTTATTCTCAGTTTCTATTGCAGCGTTCTCTATCTCACCCACATCGGCAGAAGTAGATTCATTAGCAGCGCTGTCACCGATCTTAGTCACAGAATCAGTACTACCCGAAGTGCCACAGGAAATGACCGATAACGCCAATAATGATGTTAGTGCAACGCTCATAAGTTTCTTCATTGCTGTACCTCCATTTCAGGTGATATGCATTATACCCACAGGTTCATGTTTTTCCAGATACTTATCTCTGGCTTTTTCTCCCACCACACATACGCATTTATATATCCCATCAAGCCTCTCTTTTTCAGCCTTCAGCTTGTCCGAATCATTCCCCCATACCAGCATTGTCGGAAGTTCATCATCAGCAGTATGTACAAGCTGTTTTTCCTTTGGAATATACTGCTTCAATACTTTTTCAAGAGCATCATATTTAACAGGCTTGGAGACATAATCAGTGAATCCTTTCTGAATATAGTTTTCCCGCGCCCCAATGATAGCATCAGCTGTAAGTGCCACCACCGGAGTTCCGTCAAGGATTTTTAGCCTCATCATTTCAGAAAGTGTTTCTTCTCCACTCATTCCCGGCATCATCTGATCCAGCAAAATGCAGTCAAACCTTTTTTCCCTTACAGCCTCAATACACTTTTGTCCTGAATTAACCAATGTAACTTTTATCTTGGTATCTGACAAAAGTCCCTCCATAACCTCCAGGTTCATGACATTGTCATCCACTACAAGAACTGTTGCTGAAGGTGCATAAAGCTCCACTTCATCCGTTTCAATATTGTCCAGATAGTTCTTTACCGCTTGGGAAAAATCTCCTATTGGCTGGGCATTTACAACCTTTTGAGGAATAGTTATCTCAAAAGTGCTTCCGGTGCCATATTCACTGTCAAGGCGGATGTTTCCATCCATCATTTCCAGCAATCTGTAAGTTATGTGAAGTCCCAACCCAGTACCTTCAATACTTCTGTTTTTCTTTTCCTCAAGCCTCTGAAAGCTCTTGAATAGCTTCTCCTTATCTTCCTCCCGGATTCCCATTCCCGTATCGGATACCTTGACGAAAAGTTCCACGAAATGTCCCGTATTCTGACGTTTTGCCTCTACAGACACATCAACATGCCCTTCCTGAGTGTACTTTATGGCATTGTTGATTATATTCAGCATCACCTGCCGGATCCTTATCTCATCGCCATAGAGCATTGAAGGAATTTCCCCTGACACATTGTAGTTAAATTCAAGTCCCTTCTTCTGTGCCCTTGGCCTTGTCATTATCAGAACATCATTCAGAACGGAAGCCACGTCATATTCCACCGGAATGATCTCGAAGTTTCCGGACTCGATTTTAGAAAGATCCAGAATGTCATTTATTATGGATAAAAGAGTATTCCCTGCACTCTTAATCTCCAGCGCATATTTCTTTATGTTACTCTGGGCTGCTTCTCTAATGATCATCTCATCCATTCCAAGGATTCCATTAAGAGGTGTCCTGATCTCATGGGACATATTGGCAAGAAAATCGTCTTTCGCCTTATTGATGTGAAGCAGTTCGTTAGATTCGAGCCTTATTCCAATTATCTGTTTGATAGTGTGAATGATGGAGCAGAGCATGAAACCAAAGAGGCCCAGAGACATAAACAGGCCTGAAAACACTCCGTCATGAGCAAACTGATACGCGAGAATCTGAACTACAGCAGCGATGGCCAGAACGCCGAAGCCTGCTGCCACAAATATATAGGATTCTATCAGGTGTTTTTTCAAATCCAAAATAACCGTAACGAAGATCACACTTATTCCGATAAGTGCGCATACGGCAGAGAAAATAAAGCTGTCTGCCAGCGGTACCTTACCTGAAATAAACAGCGTAATGCAAAAGACAAAATTAGCAATCTCAAGAATACTTACTGCTGTGATAGCTTTGTGGTATCTGCCATTTTGAAGTGAATTAATAAAGACCAGATATGGAAGTGGCATGATCATTACCATGAGAAATGGTACGTCTGACATCACTGAAATATTACTGGTATAAAACTGCCGAAAGACAGAATTAGACAACACCCAGCAGGCCCCAAGAATGGCGCCGATTGAAAGGTGCTCAAGTTCAAGATATTTTCCATAAAGAAACTTGTATGCCAAAGCAGCAACAAGACAAATAAGACCTATGATAATAAGGATAAGCCCCACAAAAAGCTCAAGGCCATAAAGTTTAAACAGATGCCCCAACACGCCTATTCTGGTGCCTATATAAACCTCATAAACTACTCCATAGTTATACTCGTAGCTGACTAATAGTTCTTTTCCAGCATCCTCCGGCTTAAGAGAAACAAATACGTACTTTTCAGCTGATCTGTCACCCAAATAGCCATAGTACTCTGAAGCAACCTCTTCCCGCAGTTGTCCATCGATGTAAATCTTCATATCCATGCCTCTAAAGCACAATGCATCATAATCCACATCTAACTTTTCAGGAAGTGTAGTTTGTAGCAAAACATCCCCATCAGCTTTTCCCGGAACCTCAAAAGGCACCTTGCTTCCATCTTCCCTGACAAGCATCCACTTATCAGCCGGTAGTTCATCGCATACTATCCCGGATATCAGGGCATTTCGCGGCATTACTAATTCGCCGATGAGAATATAACCAAACACAATTATCAGAATTACTGTAAGGATTGTTCTAATCTTATTCAAATTACTTACCCATTCATTTACTCTATGGCAGGGATGATCTCCCTTACAAGGTCCGCAGCTTCATCGTACATAAAGTCTGAAATGTAGTTCTTTGCCTGCTTTAGCTTATCCTTCTGGGTTGGTCTGAAAGGATATCCCGAAAGCTTTTGGGAAAGCTCAAGAGCCTCATCTGCTTCAAAATCATCAAGGGCAGCAAGGAGCTTATCCGCTGTTTCTTTTGCTTCCTGTGCAGAAATCTCATCAGCAGCCTTTACCTCCCCCATCTGAGAAATTGGTTTTAACTTTTCGATAAGAGCTGCATAATCATCAAGCACCTTTTGGGTAATGCTTTGGATAGTCGGTATGTCATTTTCCCTGCCGGCATTTTCCAGAGCTTCAAAGGCTTTGCCAAGCTCCATGGCACCTATCATTTTGGAATTGCTCTTTAAGGCGTGTACCGTTATGGTGTAGTTCTCATAGTCTTCAGATTCAAGAAATTCCTGCACCTTCTCCCGGTTCTTTTCATAGTTGTTATAAAAACGCGAAAGTGCAGAAAAATACTTTTCTGCACTCCCCGTAAACTCGCACCCCTGCTTAACATCAAGTCCTATGTCCTCAACCCACTTTGTATTTAGTTCCATAAGCATTACCCCAATAAGTCTATGATCTTAGCCACCAGTTTCGATTTCTTTGCTGGCTTGACTATGTATCCCTGCGGCCTAAGCTCAGTAAGTATCCTTAGTACAGCAGTTTTCTCTGTAGTACCTGTAAGGAAAACAACAGGTATGGATGCATATTCATCCACAGTTCTTATCCTTCGAAGCACTTCTGTCCCATCCATCTTAGGCATCATGTAATCCAAAAGAATTAGGTCTGGCTTTTTTTTGGTAAGAAACTTAAGCGCCGCATCCCCTGATTTGACCGGAGTAACATCATAAAACTCATCCAGCTGGTCCTTTATAGTTATAAGCTGCTCTGAGTCATCATCCACTACCAGAATATGTTTTCTCTTCCTGCCTCCATTAGGATTGTCATTATGATATTCCTTAAAGGCTGTCTGTATCACATCATTTCCGTTCTTTATAGCCTCTTCCATCTCTGATAGTTTCGCGTAAAGAGCCATAAGAGAGACAGGCCTCTTTAGGAAAAGAACCTTTGACAAAGCGGAATTATTGATGAAAACCTTCTCATCTTCCTCATTGGTGACCACTATAATAGGACAACCGCCGCGTTTGGATAGATCAGCAAGCACATCATACCCCTTAACAGACTGAGAAGTCTCATCTCCAAGGCAAAGAATAATAACCCTAGGCAGTTCGGTCAAAGCGGTATCAAACAGCGCAGCTTTGCTAGGCGGACATTTCACAGTAAGATATCCCCTATCCAGCTCTAAATGCTCGCACACATCTCTTATAACATTTTTGTTTTTGCCTGAAACAAGAACCTTAAATTTCATAGGCTATCTCTCCTGCATTTCTTTTAGCTGCTCATTCATTTTCCTGATTGTTCTCTTCCAAAGGAAACTTTCAAACAGCCATATTGCTACGTATATGATCGTCATTCCTGCCAGGAATACAACCATTTCAAGAATAGAAGAAACCCAGCCAAGAACTGTGGCAACAATTATAAAATCCAGCATAACAAGAATGTAGTGAGTGGCTGTTGCCTTTAGTAGTCCCCAGCTCTCAATGTCATATGCTACGGAACCTCCCATAGCGATCAGTCCTAAGATTCCCGACATTATAAGATGTACAACAAAGGCCGTTCCTGAATAATCACGAAAATTCAAAAACCAGAAAAACAGTCCAATGAATATCCCAATAATAAAACCAATAAGAGATTTGATAATGAATTTATTTCTCAGTTCCATATCCTTCTCCCTGTTCACTTACTCTCGAAACCCACAGTAAATGCGTGTTTCCGTATTTCTATCTAAGAATCCACTTCCTTTTGCGCTTCTTCATTGGCTTTAATTTTGGACTTAATGTCTTTTACCCTGCTCCTTGAAGCCCAGGTTTTCACACCGCATTCAAGCTCAACTCCCACGGTTCCCACTGCGTTAAAATCAAAGCACTTCACTTTGTACAGGTTTATTATTTCAGATTGAGAAATACGAAGAAATCTCAGTTCATTTAACTCATTTTCAAGACCTGAAAGGGTCTTTTTAACGGTATATAACCCATCCGCCGTCTGAACTATTACCTTGCGTCCTTCCACGTAGGCCCTTACTATATCCTTCTGGGACACAAAAATCAGCTTGGAGTCCTGATAGGCTGCAATTTGCGGAAAGTCAGAATCAGATGCATTTTCAATAGCATAGATTATATTCTCTACCTGCCTGGTGTTAGCCCTTGACCTGATAGTAACCTTCGGATCTATGTATTTTTCATCGAGAACAACCTCGATATCCACCATATTCTTCATCTTGTTCTCCAACCGGAAAGGATAGTTATAAACATTTTACCATAATATTCTTCTCTGGTAATCGTAATGTTTATTTGGTTGTTTTTTATGATTATTCCGCTTTTCTCAAACTGTGCTATGAATTCATAAAAAAAATGGTAAAATGATTCATAGTTCTAATAAATTTACTATCAGGTGTTTGCAAAACGCCTAAAACTTTTGTTTTAAGGGAGGAAATTATGAAAAAAGAAACTAAAAAAATAGTTATTGGAGCCGTTTGCCTTGTTGTACTCATTGCTTTATTTGCATTTATCTACAACAAGTTCAGCGCAAAGCCAACAGTCGGAGCTAAGAACATCACATTGGAAGTAGTAAACAGTAACGGGGAAACAACAAGCTATACTCTTGATACAGATGCCGAGTTTCTTCGCCAGGCCATGGATGAACTGGAAGCTCAGGGCTTTACCTATGAAGGCACAGAGAGTGAATATGGAATCATGATCGAGTCCATCAACGGAGAACAGGCAATCTACGCTACAGATAATGCTTACTGGTCACTTTATGTTAACGATGAATACGGTCAGTACGGTGCTGATTCACAGCCTGTGACAGATGGTGACAAGTATACCTGGAAATATGAAGTAGCTTCATTCTGATAAATAGATGAACAAACACACCTTTAATTTAACGGTAAAAGATATAGCTCAGATCGGACTGATGGTGGCAATCATAGAAGTAAGCAAGGCAGCTCTTGCTTTTCTTCCAAATATAGAGCTAACCAGCTTCTGGCTAATAATGTTTACTTTGTTCTTTGGTTGGAAGATTGTAGTTGTTGTGCCGGTCTTCATACTTATAGAGGGTAGTATTTACGGCATGAATCTGTGGTGGATCATGTATCTGTACGCATGGCCGCTTCTGGTTCTGATCGTGTGGCTGCTTAGAAAGAATGATTCAGCTTTGTTCTGGGCAATTGTGTCAGGCCTGTTCGGTCTATGCTTTGGTGCGCTGTGCTCCATTCCATACTTTGTAATAGGATGGGGTAGTGGCAGCTTCCTAAGTGGTCTGCGAACAGGCTTTATGTGGTGGATCTCAGGAATTCCCTGGGACTTTGTACACTGCGGCGGCAACTTCACGCTGATGCTGGTACTCTACCACCCCATCCGAGCAGCCATGAAAAAGATGCAGCAATCAGGGGTTGTGTGATATTTTCCAGACGGTAAATTTGCTTGTTTTTTTACCATCTATTCCCAATAATGTGTTTCTTAACAGTACATCTATCTTTTAAATGTCTTCTAGCTTAGCAAATGATTAGTTATTAATTGTCATGACAACACAATGTTTCGAAGTCTGCGAGTTAAATGCCCTGTACCGTAGTCGCGCATCTGTGTCATCATAAGAAGGGTAGTGTTTATTTCGGGATCATTCATGAAGTATGCTCCGAGCCAGCCGTCCCATCCATATTCACCCTTGTGACCGATAATGAGCGCTTTGGAAGGATCTGTCATGATACGCATCAGGTTGCTGTAAGTGTGACCTTCAAGACCATACCAGTTGTCGAAAGCGTGCTGAGGACCATCCATTACTGCGGACTGAGTCATAAAGCGTACAGTCTCAGGAGTAAGGATTTCTTTTCCCTTGTAGATTCCGTTATTCATAAGCATTTGAGCAAAATGGGAATAATCATCAAGTGTTGAGAAAAGACCTGCTCCGCCTGATTCAAAGGCATTTCTGTTTCCATCATGTCTGATTATAAGGTGATCTCCACCAAACTCTGTAAACTCACCATTTCTAACTTCATATACCTGTGACAGGCGAGATTTTTTCTCCTCTGGAACATAAAAATCTGTATCCACCATTTCCAGCGGATCAAATAATCTCTCCTTTAAGAATTCACCAAATCTCTGTCCGGTAGCTTTTTCGATAACTGCGCCAAGCACATCAGCACTGGTGCCATACTGGAACTGAGTGCCGGGAATGAACTGGAGCGGGAATTTGCCAATTTCCTGAGCAAACTCCATTGTAGTAATCTGGTAATTTTTCTCAGCTGTGGAATCATTTCTATTATCTGAAGGCTTATTCTCGTATGGATACTTTAAACGCTTAATAGCATCCACAAATAGAAGTGATGTGGCCTTCTCTGCCTCTGTATTAATACCCGGATATACGAGTCCAGAAGTCATATTGAGAAGATCAATAATGCGGACCTTCCTGTCATCCGGAAGCTTCTGAACTTTACCATCGATAATGCAGGTCTGCTCTTTAAAACTATCAATAAAATTAGCCACAGGCTCATTCAGGTCAAAAATACCATCCTGCATCAGCAGCATTGCAGCAGCTGCAGTAATTGGCTTGGACTGTGAATAAAGGTGGCAGATAGTGTCGCGGTTCATTGGAATATCGCAGTCAATATTGGCATGTCCGCTCTGGGCATAAAAGGTTTCTTTTCCATCCTGTATAACAAGAAGATTTACACCTGCAACTTCTTTGTTTGCAACAGCCTTGTCCATAGCTGCCTGTATTAGTTTTTGCTTATCTCTCATGATTGTCCCCTCTAAATTGTTATAAATATTGAAGTATCACCTTCTGCCCGCCATGGCGCGCTTCTTGGCAATGTCTGAAAGGCGTTTTTCTATCTGATTGCGGATAAAGAGCTTGTCCGTATCTTTTACTAGATAGTACATGTAGGAATCCAGCACCAGTCCCTGAGGAAGGCCACGTCCCACAAGTTTAAAGTTCCTAAAGCCCATTCCAATATAGTCAGCCATCTCCTCCTTAGAAATGAAGGCAGGCTTATTCTTGCAATCTTCAAAGGATTTCTTTTCCTGCCTGTTAGGGCATGGGAAAGGTCTTGCAACCTCATAATCAAGCTGCTTTTTTGCTTCATCCCTGTAGTGTTCAAGACGCTTTGGGCAGTTCGGGAAGCAGATCTCATCTACGAGAATTTCTACCCTGTCTGCCACAGGCTCAAGACCCTTAAGAACAGTCTCATCATGATTCATGTCATAATCAAGAACCACCATAAAATAGTCTTTTTCAAGCTCCTGATGAAGCTTTTCAGGATCGGTAATTCGCTTTGTTGTAGATGAAATGTACTTAAAGTTCGGATACTCTTTTCGCAGGTAATCCTCCAGAATCTGCGTATTCACAAGCACCTGATTCTCACCATTATCAGCCATTTGCATCACAAGATTGCAATAGGTGTCATTTAAGTGTTTCTCTTCTATAAGCGGATTAGTCCAGGTAAAGCGCACAGGAACGTGTCTTGAGTTAAAAAGCTTGATGGTACGCTCAATTTCATTTTTGGGACAAAAGCCAAGAACTGTCCTACCGCCATTCCATATAGCTCCGGGGAATGTGCCATAAACACTTCCTACCCGATAATTATCATTAAAACTGTTTGGAAATTCTCTCATAAGATCTATGAGAGTTATATTCAGATCCCTGAATACACTGAATCCTGGCAGATGCCAGTATATGTAATCTTTCATAATTCCCCCTAGATTTCCCCGTAATATGCACTTTTTATTATACTTTTCATGGGCTTTTCTTGCAATTGTTTACTCCAATAAAGTCTGTTATTACCATTAGATTTGTGTTAATCTATTTAGGATGTGCGAATAGCATTTCAAAAGAACTTTCGAAAAAGGAGAATCATCATGAGCGATCAGAAACTCGGAACAAAATGCGTCCAGGCCGGATACACTCCCGGAAATGGCGAGCCAAGACAGATTCCAATTATTCAGTCCACAACTTTTAAATATGATACCAGCGAAGATATGGGGAAACTATTTGACCTTGAGGCTTCAGGATATTTTTATACAAGGCTTCAGAATCCTACCAATGACCATGTTGCAGCCAAGATTGCAGCATTA
This sequence comes from uncultured Butyrivibrio sp., assembly GCF_947169445.1. Taxonomy (GTDB): domain Bacteria; phylum Bacillota; class Clostridia; order Lachnospirales; family Lachnospiraceae; genus Butyrivibrio. The sequence goes on from NZ_CAMVPU010000006.1 coordinate 60,617, forward strand.
GAAGGCGGATGTGCCGCTATGCTTACATCTTCAGGACAGGCCGCAAACTTTTTTGCCCTCTTTAATATATGTGAATGCGGAAGCCACATTGTAGCTTCTTCTTCAATCTATGGCGGCACCTTTAATCTGATTGCCGTAACTATGGCAAAGATGGGCGTCGAAGTTACCTTCGTTTCACCAGACGCCTCAGAAGAGGAATTGAATGCTGCATTTAAAGATAATACAAGAGCAGTATTCGGTGAAACAATTGCCAACCCTGCACTTACTGTTCTCGACATCGAGAAATTTGCAAAGGTTGCTCATAGCCACGGTGTTCCACTTATTGTTGATAATACTTTCCCAACACCGGTAAACTGCAGACCAATTGAATGGGGAGCTGATATTGTAACCCACTCTACTACCAAATATATGGATGGCCACGGCGCAGCTGTAGGTGGCGCTATCGTTGATTCCGGAAACTTTGACTGGATGGCACATGCGGACAAGTTCCCAGGTCTTACTCAGCCCGATGATTCATATCACGGAATAGTTTATGCTGAGAAGTTCGGAAAAGAGGGCGCATTTATCACAAAATGTACTTCACAGCTTATGCGTGATTTTGGATGCATCCAGTCTCCGCAGAATGCATTTATCTTAAACCTTGGTCTTGAATCACTTCATGTTCGTATGCCCAAGCATGTTGAGAACGGCCTTGCAGTAGCTCAATTCCTTGAGAAACACCCTAAGGTTGTTAAGGTTAATTACCCTGGACTTGAGAGTGATAAGTACTATGAAACTGCTAAAAAATATATGCCAAACGGCGGATGTGGTGTTGTTTCCTTTGAGCTTGAAGGTGGCCGTGCTGCCGCTGAGAGTTTCATGAAAAAGTTAAAGCTTGCAGCTATTGAGACACATGTTGCTGATGCACGTACCTGCTGCCTTAACCCTGCAACCTCTACTCACCGTCAGATGACAGACGAACAGCTTTCTGCAGCCGGAATTCCTGCCGGTCTTATCAGAATCAGCTGTGGTCTTGAAGATAAAGAGGATCTCATCGCAGATCTTGAAAATGCACTTGCATAAAATATTAGGATAAAAATTTAGGGGTCTCGCTCCAGATTGATCATCTGGGCGAGGCCCCTTAGGCTGTTTGTAGCATATAAATAATTTTGTTTTTATGCTGCTTTCTTTTCTTCTTCCTTCTTGGAAGCATGTTGTCTAATAAGTGTCTTAGCTGCGATATATGCCAGTACAAGTGAAAGCGCGATCAATAGTACTGCGATAATAGACTGGATAAGTGCCCAGTGATCAGCAGCGCCTGAAAGGAATGCGTTCATCTTGGCTATAACTGTCTGAACAAGTGAGCAGATTGTTACAAGAAGCATGAATACCATTGGAACAAAGAACATTTTGTTGTTCTTGCCAACCTGGCCAAGCCATGTGCATACTGCAAGAAGTCCGATTGCTGCAAGGAGCTGATTTGCAGCACCAAAAAGCGGCCAGATCTTTGTATATCCTGTCATACCAAGACTTACTCCAAGTACAACTGTAACAACTGTTGCTACGTATGGGTTTGCCAAAACCTTTTTATATCCAGTAAGGTCTTTTGCTGTCTGTCCTTTTTCTACAAAGAATTCCTGGAACATATATCTTGCAAGACGAGTTGCTGTATCCAGGGATGTAAGGCAGAAAATAGATACTGCAAGGATCAGCATCTGATACATAATGTTCGCTGCTCCCGGGATAAAGGTTCCGATCATGGCAGATAATCCGCCGGCAAAAACCTGAGTAGGACTTGCATAAGTGCCATCTGCAGCCTGTGACCATACAAAACCGATAGCGCAAAGTGAAATAACTGCTACGCTGCACTCTATAAGCATTGATCCATAGGATACAGGACGTGCATTCTTTTCATTATCAAGCTGCTTAGCTGATGTTCCTGAAGAAACAAGCGAATGGAATCCTGAAATAGCGCCGCAGGCAATTGTTACAAAAAGAGCCGGGAATGCTGTTCCTGTTGTAAATACTCCGGTTCCCTTAAGTGATGCATCTCCAAAAGCAGGTACCATAAAGCTTCCTTTTCCAACAAGTACAGCACCGATAACTGCAATTATACCTGCAGCAATCATGAAGTAAAGAAGGAATGAACTAAGGTAATCTCTTGGCTGAAGAAGAATCCATACAGGAGTTACAGAAGCCACAAGAATATATGCTCCTACTACCCACATCCATGTATTATAAGTAAGTGAAATTGGATGGAAGTTAAGGCCCAGTGCTACGATTCCGACGATTCCAACACATCCGATAACTGAAGCAATGCCAACAGGTACATTTTTACGATATACAAAAAATCCAAATACAATAGCCAGCAAAATAAAAAGAATTGAAATCATTGCTGTTGATTCGTTAGCTGCAAGTGTTGCTCCTTCAACTGCCTTGCCTGCTGATGTTGTTGTGCCGAAGGTACTTGCAACGATAGAGCTAAATGCTGCCACAACCAAAAGAAGTGTCAGATAGCCAAATGTAAGGAAAAGCTTTTTTGCACCCTTTCCCATGGTAGAATTAATAATTTCTCCGATTGACTGTCCTTTGTTTCGAAGAGATGCAAAAAGTGCACCGAAATCATGTACTCCTCCGAAGAAAATTCCACCAATAAGAACCCACAAAAGAACCGGTACCCATCCAAATACTGCTGCCTGAATAGGACCATTTATAGGACCTGCGCCTGCAATTGATGAAAAGTGATGTCCCATAACAACCGGTGTCTTAGCAGGTACATAGTCCATACCGTCCTCCAGTTCATGGGCAGGGGTTTTTCTGCTTGGATCAATCCCCCACTGCTTCGCAAGATAGCCGCCATAAAAAACATATCCGGCAGCCAGTATAGCGATGCTTACAATAAGTAATACTGCTGCATTCATGATACTTTCTCCTCCTCCCTGTTAAGGGCTTTAAATATATTGGATAAGAGCGGTTTTAGCTCTTTTCCCGCGTAATTTGTAAGGACTGTCTCTGTATCCAAAAAGGCAAGGCCTATTCTGGCCTCACAGTGGCCCCTTAAATTAAAAAGATATCCCTTGTCATAATGAAATCTTTTTAAAGTCTTTAAGACATCTTTAGGCGGAGTAGTATCAGCTATAACTACAACTGTCAGATATGAGCACATGTGATCTTTCTCAGGATATTTCTCATTACGACGTACCAGTTCCGGCTCCATGTGATCAACAATTGCGCTTCTTATTTCATCTATTAAATTTTCATCTATGGAATTTGCTTGTATGAAAAGAACATGCTCATAGGACCTGATTGCCCATAGCTGAGCTTCTTTCTTTAAGACATATTTTTCACCAAGAGAAAAAAATCTCGCGTAGGCTGGATATACTTTTCCCCCCAACGAATAATTCTCACAGATATCGAAGTTTGCACGATATCTGCCTAAAAGTTCACTCAAATAGTCATCACCTGTGCAGGACATAACTCTCCTCCCCGTAACATTGCATCAGTCAAAAAAAGTCTTCGAAAGCTTTTTAAGCACTGTGCAATGTACGTAAATAAAGTTACCACTTTAAAGCGTTATTGCAAGATAACAGAATTAATGTCTTTTGAGATTAATTTTGTAATGTATTTGAGCGAATTTATTACTTTATAAGATCTTTTACTACTTCGGAAGCTATGATAAGACCTGCAACAGACGGAACAAAAGCTACACTGCCTGGAGTACTGCGGCGAGGATGTAGATTCGCCTCTGAAGCTGTCTTTGTAGTTTTCATATCCGTGACTTCAGATACAGTACTTCCCGCCTTTTCAGTTTCACTCCTTGGCTTAATTGCTTCTTCCTCGGAATAGACAACCTTTAGATCCGTAACGCCTCTCTTTTTAAGTTCCCTTCGCATCACTCTTGCCAGAGGATCCACGTTAGTCTTGTATATATCCGCAATTTTGAACTTAGTGGGATCAAGCTTATTGCCGGCTCCCATGGAGCTGATGACAGGAACATTTTTTTCTTTTGCCCGCATGATTATTTCCAGTTTAGCAGTTACAGTATCTACAGCATCTATCACATAATCATACTCTTCAAAGGGAAAAGAATCCGCATTCTCAGGTAAAAAGAAACACTGATGAACGTTCACTTTTACATCAGGATTGATATCCTGCATGCGCTCTTTCATCACGTCCACCTTGTATTTTCCAACACTGCTATGGGTAGCAATAATCTGCCTGTTTAGATTTGATAAGGCTACCTTATCATCATCACAGATATCAAATTCGCCAATGCCGCTTCGGACCAGCGCTTCGCAGACATATCCGCCAACGCCTCCAACACCAAAAATCGCCACTCTTTTTCCTGCTAATTTATCCAGCGCTTCTGAGCCCAAAAGAAGCTCTGTTCTCGAAAACTGTTCACTCATATTTTCATCTCTCATATTCAGATAGTTACTATCTCTTTTTCTTTTTAATTATAGACAATTCCTTAGGCTACTTTATATTCTGCCAACCTGATAAGCATTTATTGGTAGGCTAAGCATTTCAATAATCCTTAGTTCATCTACCGCATCATAAACTGCATTATGTACTTCGCAGTAATAATTATCGCCGGAGAGCATCCTGGTAATTGGCTCTACACCATAGCTGGTCTTAAGGCGTCCTGTCTTGCAACATGCCATGTCATCTGTGATTGCTTTATTGTACTGTCTGTAAGCAGCCAGGCGCATGATATCATACCATTCATAATCCCGTAGTTCCGGCAGGTGTCCATAATCGAACTTTGCATTATAGGCAAAAATTCTGTTAACCCCCATATTTGTCAGGTAATCTCTGATCTGCATCATAACCTGGCTGCGACCGGCTACTAGCTGTTTAAGTCCTGGTAACTGGCTCTCACATGCCGTTTGTCTTTTTATCCTGTTAAGATTAAGAACATTTGAATATATCCCACCAACACGATATTCAGGATCTATGATGTAATAGCTGGTATCAACACTCTTATATGATGCTGAATCAGCTATAGCAATTCCTATTGACATTACCTGATCGTGCCAGTTTGTTTCAGTATCAATAACGGCAATCAATTCATTTGAAGTCTTTTCTACACTAATTGAATTATCACTCATTATATTTTTTATTCCATTATTTTCCTTATTTTTATTGGAATAGGCACTTCCGCTATTTTGGTTGGATTTCGCTTGTAATGTATTTCGTTTTAACATTTCAAGAAAATCAATTGATGCATTACCACTCATGTCTGTTTCTTTCTATTTCCATTTCTTTTATATGAATCTTTCCGGCACCATAACAGAACTCGCCTCATTAAGCACAGCATTAAAAATATCACTGACTTCCGCTCTGGCAATTATGATTTCGTCCGCATATGGAAAAAAGCTCTCCGTAACATACTAATTATATCATTAAAAAAGTCTCTGCTATGGTTCATTTATATCTTGAACCATAGCAGAGACCAACAAAGAATTCTTAGTTTACTCTACAACACCAAAGCCAAGTATTGTAAATCTCTTATTATTCATTCCTTCAGCCATCTTGATCTCAAGGTTATGACATGCTGACTCCTGGTTATTAAACACTATAACTGCATTGCAGTGTGTCCAGCCTACCTTAAGCGGATCTGCATCCATAACTTTTTCACCATCCACATATACTTCTGCGGTTCCGTGGTTTGTGCTTCCGGAATCTTTAAATAACAATAAAAGCTTACTGCACTTAATCTTCATCTTAAAGCTTGCATCGCTGGTAGATTTCTCATTGTGAGACCAGTTATAAGGGAATTCTGCAACTGGTTCAATCTTCTTGTCCATCTCTACCATCTGCAATTCCTTATCGATTGAATTAAATGAACCTTCCTCAAGTCCGCTGATATGATATTTCTTCTTAAGCCTTGAAAGCTCATTTCTATCGATAAGTTCAACTTTTTCAAAATCAGCTCCGATTACGGGCTTTATTGAAGAAAGCTCTTTTTCATCAATTCCGTCTTCAAGTCCTGTTGTCTTTCCATTAACCTCATCCATCATGTGAATAAGGCAATCGCTCATTATCTGATGTCCAAGATTACTTGGATGGAACTGATCATAGAAAAACTGATTTTTCGAAATAACTCTGCCATCATCAGGAAGCAAATTAAACTGCGGAGTAACCGCATCCATAATGCTGACCATAGGAATGTTATACCTTACTCCTACCGGTCCCAATCTGTCCTGCAGATTCCAGTCAAAAGAAAATACTGCAAACAAAAGAACTACTGCAGGCTTCCACGAAAGTGCCAGTGCTTTTCTGACAAGACTTTCATAGCATACGCCCTTAGTCTCATCGCCTTCGTCATTTACAGCAAACTCAATTACTATAAGATCAGGCTTCTTACCACCATTTCTAAGGACATCCCTTTCGAATCTGACCATTCCAAGTTCAGATGGTGTACCACCAACACCTGCTTTAACAAGGTCAACCTTTCCACCATTCGAATACTTCTGCTCAAACTTATCAGCAAAAAGTCTCGGATAACATTTCTCATGGATAGGAATAGCTCCTGCTCCCTGAGTTATTGATCCTCCAATAAATCCAAGTGTTACATCTTCGCCTTTACCGGCCTTTTGTAAAACCTTTTCAAGTCTTGCAGTATTTCCCAACTGCATAAGACTTCTTCCAATCATCTCTGAGTAATTCTTAGAACCAAAATCAACCATTGACTCCAATGGCTGTATCGGAGCCACAAATCCATTATTTAAATAAAATCTAACATCTACAGATGCCTGAATGCCTGGTGTAGGGAATTCAAATCGTATCTGTCCCGGTTCACGATCTGATTCTTTCCAGTCAACATCTGACATCTTGATGACTCTTTCCATTCCATCTGTTTCAAAATCAAGTGAGATCTGTGTAGATGTGGGATCAGCCTGAGTTGCTCCATACATCTGAAAAACAAATCTTACTTTTTCTTCTTTTATTCTGCTTGATACACTTACTCCGATTGAGTGTACCATCTTCTTAAAGCCTTCTGTGGTCTTAAGAAGTTCCAACATATAATCGTCTGTAATATTTCCGGCTAATCTGGCAGCATTGATAAGTCTGCCATCACTCTCGTAAATAAACTGGATTCCCCTGCCATCAGGCTGTGGTGCTCCAAATATTTCTTTCCCCTGCATTATAAAGAAAAAAGGCTTTTTCTTTATAGGATCCTTTGGTGCCTTAGGTCCTCTAACTATAGTTGTTTCCATTTCCCATACCCTCTGATTTATAGATAGTGTTATCCCGTTGTACAAATGATTTTTTCCTAATATTTTACAAAATATGAGGCGGCGTTTTTAGACGCCGCCTCGAAATTCCTTATAAATAAACCGTTAACGTTTCTAATTACTTGTTAGCTTCGTCAACATAAGCCTTCCATGTATCACGGATAGCTTCAACCTGCTCTGATACAACAGCGCCAGGTCCAATGTTCCATACGAAGTCAGAACCAAGGTTAAGGTTAGGAACCATTCCGTGGTAAGCAACTGTACCCTTTTCTGTCATCATTGTGATTGTCTCATCAACTGCTCTCTCGTCGAACTTACCATTTCTAGCTGTTGAAAGGTATCCGTTGTAATCAACGTACTCAGCTGCTGGAGGATTTGTGAAGAGGTTCCAAGCGAATGCGATCTTCCAAGCCTTGTCAGCATCATAGCAAGCTGGGATAGCTGCCGGGTTATTTGACCAAACGTTGATGTAGTCGTTCATCTTAGGTCCCTTAGGGAACATAACGAATCCAACTTCATCCTGCATGTCATCAAGGAAGTTACCAGGTGTTCCTGCGTACTCATCCTCTACAAGGAATGCTGCCTGGCCATTGAGGAACTGCTCTTTGTAGTAATCCCACTCAGCGCCCTCTGGGTTAGCTACTTCTGCATCATACTTTGTGAACATATCTACAACCCACTCAAGAGCCTCAAGTGTCTCAGGAGACTCAAGGTTGTATACGAAGTTACCGTTTGCATCCTTATCGATGTAAGAACCACCGTTAGAGAATACAGCCTGTGTTGTCATAACACCTTCGTTAAGTGTAAGACCATAGATATCGATTGTACCATCGTTATCCTTATCCTGCTGAACCTTGCTCATAAGTTCATCGAACTTATCCCATGTCCATGTTCCATCAGCCTGCATATCATAGATTGATTCTGGATCGATACCAGCGTCTGAAAGAATTCTCTTGTTGAAGTATACACCTGTACGAGCTTCTGAGTATCCAGCGAACATACCATAGATAGCATCGCCCTTTGAATACTGCTTATGAAGAAGGTTTCTCTGGAACTTAACATCGTTGAAGTCAAGACAATCCAGAGTTGAAAGATCATACATAAGACCATTAGCCATAGCTGATGTGATAGCTGGATCATCACGAAGGATGAATACATAGTTCTCATCGCCACCTGTTGTAGCATAGTCTACGAAGTCTGTAGGTGTTGAACCCCAGTCAGAAATAGCCTGCTCTTTGATTGTGAAGTTGTATGTCTCCTGGATCCAATCTCTGTAATCCTTAAGAGCTTCCTCATACTCGTTCTGTGGTTCTGTTGGATCACCTGACCACCAGTTGCGGATAATGATATCCATACCGCCAAGGTCAATTGGGTTTCCATCTGCATCTGTGATAACCTTATATGGATCATACTCGTCAGATGCTGTTTCCTCTGCAGCTGCTTCTGTTGCTGCCTCAGTTGCTTCTGCTGTCTCAGCAGGTGCTGCCTCTGTGGTAGTCTCAGCTGGCTGCTGTGTGTCTGTAGATGCTGGAGCTGCTTCCTGGCTTCCGCATCCTGCCATGCTTGTAAGCATAGCTGCTGTTGCAATAACAGCGGTTGCTTTTGTTGTTAGAGACTTTCTCATACTCTAATCCTCCTTGTTAATGTAATCCCCTTAGGATATGTTTAACGGAAAACACTACTAATATTATATGGATTGTAATGATTTTCCGATAACCAACTATTGCTATAATATTCCCACACTTCTCACTTATTGCTAAAATAAAGCAATTTTTAAATAAAATTTAGTATAAGAGCTAAAATGATGCCCACTATGTAAGAGCGATATACGGATTGCTCCGATGAAGCTCTCGCAATCCTACGTACATTCGGATTGCTCCGATGAAGCTCTCGCAAGCGGTGATACCCGCTATGTAAGAGCGATATACGGATTGCTCCGCTTCCGCTCTCGCAATCCTACGTACATTCGGAATCCGCACTATCGTGCTACTTCCTCATGTCCGTTCAGTCTGCAAGGTCAAGTGCTGCTTTGTGCAAGCACAGCAGTACTTGACTTTGCATCCTTATATCGCTCACATCTTAATACCCGTTGACGCAATACTCTCAACGAATGATCTCTGAGCGAAGAGGTAAAGTGCGATCAAAGGTACAATGATCATAAGAGTTCCAGTTGCAAGAATACAGTTTGAATAAGCAACTGAAATTGTTGTCTTAACGCCGTTAATTCTCTGAATATATGCACCAAGGCTATCTACGATTCTTGAAAGAGCTGTACTTACGAGCTTTGTGTTACCAAGGAACATTCTGGAATAGAATCCATCTGTCCACTGCCATACAAATGAGAACAAAAAGCAAGAAGTAAGAATAGGTGTTGCCTGTGGAAGCATAATTCTTATGAATGTCTTAAGTGTTCCACAACCATCAACGTATGCAGCTTCTTCAAGGTCTCCTGGGATGTTACGGAAATACTGACGGATCATGTAGATATACAGACCGTTCTTAAGTCCCATACATCCGGCACTCATAAGATAATAAGGAATTTTTGAACCACGAAGATTGATTGAATCTCCGGTTATCAGCTTAAAGAGTCCAAGGACATCGAAATATCTAAAGTGCAAGTGCAGTGAGCTGGCAATTGTCTGCGGTGGAATAAGGATTACAAGGATAACCATTGCAAACCAGAACTTCTTAAGAGGAAATTCAAATCTTGCAAATCCATATCCAACCAAAGTACATACTGCAATCTGAAGAGCAGCTACTGTAAGTGAAACAATAAGTGAGTTTAAAACTGCCTGCTTGTAGCTCATAAGCTCAGCCGCAAGTCTGTAGTTACCTGTAGTAAAGTGCTCAGGAATTGAAACCACGATAGGATTATACAAATCTTTTTCTGTCATGAAGCTGACTGAAATCTTGTTAAATATTGGCTGAAGGATCAAAAAGCACATTCCGAATAAAAGAATGAATCTGATGATACTTACAGCTTTTTGTGTTACTACCTTCTGAAGGAGATATCCGCCGGAGAGCTTGTTTCTTTCCCAAAAGGTTAGTTTTTTGTATCCTGCATTATTCTCCACATTAGTCATAGTAATAAACCCTCTTTGAAATGAAAAATGATGTAATTCCTACAAAAGCAAGTACCAACATGAAATAAATCCAGGACATTGCTGATGCATTACCATATTGCTGCTGGTCGATCATAACCTTCTGAATCTTCTCGATAACTGAGTTATCAGATCTCATACAGAAATCAACTACTGTGTAAACCCAGTTAACAAGGAACAATGAGCTGATCATCGGGAAAGTGATCTTCCATAAGCTTTCCCACTTTGTACAACCTTCAATGTCTGCGGCTTCATACATACTTGATGAAATAGTCTGAAGTCCTGACAGGAAGATAATGATCTGGATACCTGAAGCAAGCGCTACATCATAAATGTTATCAATTACTTCGAAAACCTTTTCATAAGCTCTTACACCAACCCCCGCTGTTCTTAAGATACTCTCAAGAGCCGCTGTTACGCTTATTCCGCTTGAACTCTGTTCAATAGTCTGTGCAAGCTGATCCATAAGCTGGTTGTTGGACTCAAGTCCTACGATTACTCCGGATGAAAGGATAACCGGAAGGAAGAAAATTGCTCTTACAAGTGCTCTTCCCTTAAATTTCTGATTAAGTATCAATGCTACAAAGAAGCTAAATACAATAATCGCTAATGAATATACCATCATTCTGGTTACTTCCTCCCAGAGTAGCCTGTTATATTCAGGATCTACTCTGAAAGCGAAGATGTAGTTTGTTATTCCATTGAAAGTCTTTGTAACCTGTCCTGCCGCAAGATTTACCTCACAGAAGCTCATGTAACAAGACTCAAAAAGTGGCTTGACCATAAAGACCAAAAAGCCAATTATGAACGGAGATATGAAAAGATATCCCGATATTGCCTTACGCTTTTGAAGCCCGGCTAATTTGTTTTTTTGCTTACTCATAATCACTGCCTCTCTTATCTTGTTACAACATAATCTCTTGCAGGAACCTTGACACCACCTTCGGTAAAGTCGCTATATCCGTAGTTAACATATACCTTTGTTCCATCTGCGTACTCAGTGCAGGAAACATCAGATGATAGATTTTCATGTCCAACCATCTCCTGATTGAAGGTATGTCCAAGTTCTTTGTTGTATCTTGTGTATATCTCTGTGATATTGTCTTTGACAGCATCGAAATATGCACCATAGTACTCAGTGTAAAGTGTCTTCTGTGTTGCGAAAGAGCTTTCTTCCATTACTTCAAAGCAAAGACCTGCACCATACTCAGCAGCATAAAGCAACTCATTTTCCATGTTACCATTGGTGTTTATTGCTCTACCTGTGTAATCAACTCTTCCATGTACAGCTAACTGGTAGAACGGAATACACTCATCAATAATTGTGTACTCACTTCCTCTTAAATCCATTCCTGTTACCATCTGACAGAATGGAACTGCGTAGTCATTACCCATGTTGATCATAAGAGGAGTTCCGTTGTTGTTGTAATTCTTTAACTGATCAACCTGTGTTTTAAGTACTGCCTCACGGCTGTTGGTCTTCTTTCTGTAGAAATCTGATGAAAGATCAGATCCAAGATCCTGGAAAGAAGCACCTGCACTGTACTTGTTTGCTGCATTTACCAGATTGTCAGCATACTTTTTAGCTAAATCTGTATGTAACAGGAAATAGTTGTGATCTGCATTCTCACGCTGTCCATATGTTACATTACTGTATTCATAAAGTTCAGCTCTTTCCTTACTTATAAACTTAGCTGCATCTCTATATGAGAAGAATCCATCTAAGATATTACTGTTAAATGCATACTGTGTAATACCGTTTAGATAAACTGTATTGCCGTTTGCAGCAGCTTTTGTTATCAGATTCTGTAAATCTTTCTTACTTCCAAGTGCGCCTATTGTCTTTGCCTTTGAAAGAACCTTCTGATTTACACCACCGTTGCACCATCCTGATAACTTAACGTGCATATTAGTAAATCCTGCTGCTGTAAGCTCATCAAGGATTGCAGATGCTTCGTTGTAGCTTGTAAGCTTAAGTGGTCTTGAAACCGGTACACCAACGATCTGCTTAACTTTGTCAATAGCTCCAACAATCTCAATTGCCACAGGTGTACTCGTATCACTTACAAGATCAAGATAACCTGCATATTCCTTCTGTAAATACTCGCCATAAGTCTTTGCCATATCTACATAGCTTCCAGAGTTTACAAACTTGTATCTCTGTGTAAGTGTCTCATCCGGAAGGTCTGTAGCATACTCGAAAATAGCACTGTTTGCGATATCACCTACGTCATACTGTTCTCTCTGGCAAACGCTGTACTTGGCATTTACAAAGTTGTAGCTGTGGTTCTTGCCTGCGATATCAGCCTGGATTGAAGCATAGCTTCTACCATCTTCAAGGATACATACGAAGGAATCATTTCCCTCTGAAATACCATATACGCCATATGAAGACATTGTGTTATGTACTACTGCATCTCTTGAAAGACACATATCCCAGCCATAAACATTTGTGTAGTAACTACTCTGTGATGTCTTGCCGTTGTTAAAGTTAATTATCGCTCCGCCACCTTCAGGAACTACCATGAATCCCTGATCTTCAGTTCCGCCTGCTCCAAAGTATGGAAGAGGAGTGATTGTGTAAATAGGTGTATTTGGATCAAAGTCCAAATCTGAGAAAGGAACCTCTACTACAAGATCTTTTCCATCAAGCTTATAAATAATGCTTGCATTAAATATAGGTGTATCAGATGTCTTTGATGAAAGATCAAGTTCCTTATCAGCAAGGTAGTCATCATATGTATATCCGGCTGCCGCAAACTTATCCTGAATAGTCTTCTTTACGTTTTCCTTAGTAGCTGACCTAAGAACGTATATAACATCAGTCTCTATAATAGGATAATTAGCTAAAAGCTCGTCTTTATCATCCTTTGGTGTAAGCTTGTTGATATCATACTTTTTGTAGTACTGCTTGATAAGATCAGATTCCTTTTTATCAAGCTTACCCATATACTCCTCAAACCTTGTCTTGGTGATAACCGGAGGAATTGTAAATTCCTTCTCGACACTACCAAGTGAGTAGTTAACTCTTATCTCATTCTCACCGGGAATTATTTCGTAAATTCCGTTCAGAGCACTAAATCCATATGAGTTATAAGTTGTCTCAAGTCCCTGTGTAATTGAATAGGACATAATGAATGGAGATTGTAAAAATGCTTTCTGATCTTCAAGAGCAAGTGCATCTTCTGCTGCTCCCTGAGGGTTTGAATACCAAACCTTGCCGCTGTCCTTAACTTCAATAGAGAACTCTGTTGTCTTTGGATCCATGGTCAGCTTTAACTGTCCATTATCTACTACTACCGGCTCTTCTCCACCTTCATAAGCATATGGTGGAATGGCCTCTTTTACTTCTGTAGGAGCTTTTGTACTTACTACGTATATTACACCGCCTATCAACAGCAAAAGAATTATGATTGAGGGAAGTAGTTTCAAAAATCCGCTCAATATTTTTTGCAGAAATTCATTTTGTATTTTATTCTTATCTTTTTTCAACTTCGTCACCCCTTCATTCCTACATTCGGAACATTAATTCTTTTGCCAGGGAAATGAAATATGCAACACCCTGTGAAATCATGCTAAAGAAGATCATCAGAATAAAGATCATGACTAGCATTGCAAACAAAGTTGCCACAGTGAACAAAAGATTTTTACCAGCCGAGTACTCATGTATCTGTCCCATCGCTGCTATAACCAAAAGTGCTGCCCAAACCAGCGAAAGAGCACTTACTACGCTATAGAACTCAGCTTCATCTACTGTTACAAAGTTACTGAAAACCATAAGCGGGAACTGGATAAGCGGATAAGGAGTAAGTGCATAACATGTTGCCATATATACCTGACCGAGCCTGCCCTTACCATCAAACAATGTTGTAAGTCCCCAGTTTCCAACTACCCAAAGGGCTAATGGGAAAAGAATACTTGCCAGATAAAGGAAAATATTCAAATCCTCCCAGTAAACTGTTAAGAAAATAAAACTTGTATATCTAAGCTTTAAAATACGAATCAGAAGTGTAAAGAACAAAATCGTATTGGCTGCTGCTATCGTTCCTCTTTTTTCATGTGTCAGATCCCAGAAACCGTCCAATGGATGCGTGATGCAATAGAGCGCGTATTTCAGGGAGTCAAAATATTTATCTTTAGGATTATCAAACTGTTTTGTATTCGTTATCATTTTTCCTCACCCGTTTTCCCTATTACAAAAATATCTGCAGTATCTATTTCATGCCTTATTGCCTTAACCCTTCCAATTGTAAGAGGTATAAGGAATAGTGCCAGGATTACCAGAACAATTATTACAATATGTTCCTCAACCCATATTTTTCTATACTGTTTATATGCCTTTGAATAGTTGTCCGCGTCATACTTAAGCTCAAAATACTTCATAGCCTCTTCATACTCTTCCTGACGGAGGAGTGCTCTTCCTATTCCGATATAAGCAAGATCGTAGTTACCATTCTGGTTCATTACTTCCTGCCATGCATTTCCTGACTCTTCGTAATGACCTTTATCAAACTCCTCAAATGCTGTATACACCAATTCGCCAAACTGTGTCGGAACGAAAGATGATATTGAGCAATCAAGGCTGTCTACAACATAAAGTTCATGTCCTATATGCTCGATGGCTGATGGTCTTCTGAAATAACCATCCATGTTACCGTTGCCACCAAAAGCGAATACCATTTTACCCTGATCGTCATAGCCGAAAAGTCTTCCTCTGTTTCTATCAAGACATACATACACGTCATTATCTAAAACAGTAACATCAGTAAGAATTGAAGGTCCTTCATATCCACCACCAGATCCAAGGTAAAGATCTCCACCCACTGACCAGTCTCCGTTGGAAACCAGGATATCACTGCCCATAAGATTCAGCTTTCTGACTGCGTTCTCATCAGCTCTTGCCTGGTCTACTGTACGAGCCTTTGTTGCGTAAATGAAGCCTTCATAATCCATATAGATATTCTCATATTCTGTAGGAACGAAAGACTCCATCTTTGCACGCTGCTCCTGAGAAGCAAGCTTTTTCCAAATATAATCGGTCCATTCAAAGGTAACCGGTGTAGCTCCTACAAATCCTGAGAAAGTTCCATCGTTCTCATATTTGATAAGACCTTTGTTGATACCTGTCGCTATACAGTAAACACGTTCTGCTGTATCAACTGCAAGCTTTGTTGGCTGGAATACAAGCTTAGGATCAAGTGTGTTATCTGTTGGTTTAACGAAATCCATGATATAATTCAGATCTTTGTCTACCTTGATAACTCTTGCATTTCCCTGATCTGCTATAAAGAGGTTTCCATCCTCTGAAACTGCAACATCCGTAGGATTGTTAAGTTCTGCAGGTTCAGCTCCGTTGATGGTATCAATTATCCTGACTACTTCAAGCTGTTCAGGTGATAATCTATTAAGCTCGATGATTCTATTGTTTCCGCTATCGCAAAGATAAAGCGTATTACCTTCAGCGAAAAGTCCCTGAGGGTTCTTGAGTTTTACGTCAAGCCCTAACTCTGAACTGGTGAATACTTTACAGGGATTGTAGAAATCCGCACTGTTCATGTAATCGCCCCAGTAATCGTAGTTATATGTATAGCTACGTTCATTTGTACTTGCTTTAACCTGAAGTGGCTGAAGAAATGCAGTTGCTATCGCAAGTATTGCCATTCCAGTCTTTAAAAAGAAATTCTTCTTACGCATAATAACTTCAACCTTTCAAATTAATCCTTAAGTCCTGAGCTAGCCATTGTTTCAAGAATCTGGCTCTCTGAGAATACGAAGATAAGAATAGGAACAATCATTACTACTACAAGAACCGCAGCACCCTGACCTGTCCTTGCAATACCGCCTGATTGAATCTGCTGAAGAGCAAATACAAGCGTTTTCTTTTCCTCAGAATAAATATATGTTGATGCTCTGTTATTCCAAAGTCCCTGAACTGAGAAAATGATAAGTGTCATCCAGGCAGGTTTTACGTTTGGCATAACGATTCTTGAAAATACTGTCCACTCGTTTGCTCCGTCGATCTTGGCAGCTTCGATAAGTGCTGTCGGAAGACCTTCCATGAACTGCTTCATAAGGAACAGTCCCATTGGAGAAGCAAATGCCGGAATGATGATTGCCCAGTATGTATCAATCCATCCGAGCTTATTTAATATAAGGTAGTTAGGAATTGCTGTTACCCAACCTGTGAACATCATGGCAACTGTTACAACTTTGAAGAAAGTTTTATTGCCAGGGAAATCGTACTTAGCAAGTACGAATGCACCCATGGAAGCAATGATAAGATGTCCTGCTGTTCCAACAAATGTAATGAATACTGTGTTGAAAAGATATCTTGTAAAGGTAACCCATGACTTACCCATTGTAACGAATAAGTCTGAGAAGTTATCAAGTGTAGGATGCTGTGCAAAAATCTTTGGTGGGAATTTGAACAGCTCATCCAATGGCTTCAAAGCACTACTTACCGCATATATGATTGGGAACGCCATAACAAAAGCTACCAACAAAAGGAAAAAGTAAAGTGCTATGTCACCGGCTATTGATCTATTTGGCTTTCTTTTCTTTATTATTTTTGCGCTCATATCAAGTACCAACTCTCCTTAACAGACTCTGGATTGCCTTGTTGCAAAGTATCATCATGAGGAACAGGATTGTTGCTATTGCACAGGCATAACCCATTTCAAATCTTGAATAACCATAGTCAAACAGGTGTGTTACGATGGTACGCGCTGCGTAATCTGTACTTGGATATCCGCAAAGAGCCATTGTTACATCTGCAACACCGAATGAAGAAGTAATTGTCATAACCGCACCGAACATAAGCATCGGCTTCATGCTTGGAAGTGTGATGAACCACAGCTCCTGCCATCTGTTCTTGATACCATCCATGTAACCGGCTTCGAACATTGATCTGTCAACACCCTGAAGTCCTGCTACGAAGGAAAGGAATCCGGTTCCCAAACTCATCCACAAAATAACGATCATACAAATAGGAAGCATGTATTTCGGATCGATGAGCCACAACTTAGCTGTATCAATGATGCCCAAATTCATAAGAAAGGCATTTACATATCCGTATGCATCTCCTCTGAAGAATACTGAGAAGATTACATAACAGTTACCCGCAATGGAAGGGGCGTAGAACACGATGACGGCTATACTTCTAATCCATACTGGTAGCTCGTTGATGAGCCAGGCAAAAAGGAAGGATAGAATATATCCAAGGGGTCCTGTGATTAGAGCTATCATCAACGTGTTCTTAACGCCTATCAGAAAGATATCATCCTGTAGAACCAGTGAGATATAGTTCTGCAATCCAATGAACCGAGGAGGTTCAAGAATATTGTAATATGTGAAGCTGTAGTAGATTGAAGCTACTACTGGGAACACATAAAACATCGTGAAAAGTATTGCATAGGGTGCCAGGAAGAGGTAGCACATCTTGCGGTTCTTTGCCTTCTTCCAGGCAACATTCATATTATGTTTTCGTAGTGTAAAATACTTCTGAAGATATTCCTTCATTGCCTTTATCTCCTCTATAGACGCCAGTTTATATCTGCGCTGTTAATCAACCGGCATACCAAATTCGATTCGTTTCTTTTCTATCTCTTCATCTATCAGAATCGAGTAATCAATGATTGTCTCTCGTGAATCAACCTTACTGTTAAGTACCTTTCTGATCGCGTTAGAGATATGTCTTCCGGTAAAGTAACCCCCTGGAACCTCTCTGATTCCTACTGTGCTATCCCACTGCTTATCAAGTACTTCAATATCCTCTGTACTCCATGAAAGATTAGCAAATGCATCTCTGTTAGCTGTTGCATATCTTGCTGATGATCCAAGAAGAGCTTCGATCTCTCGACCAAATCTTACCTGTGTATCAGCTTTTGCCCACCACTTCATGAACTCCCAGGCATTCTTTTTAAGTTCTTCGTCCTCAGTCTTAATCATCATGGTTGCACTTCCTGTGATAAAGTCTGATCTGTCAAGATACTGCTTACCGGTAGAATCAGTGCGATATGTACCAGGGATAAGAGTGAAGTCCCAAAGTCCTCTGATCTCAGGTGCTGAAACCATCAATGTGTTATATGTTGAATATGGAGCGATTCCGATTGGCATTTCTCCTGAACGGAATCTGCTGACAAAGTCATATACCGTAGGAATACCGTAATCGTTAAAGTATCTTACATAATCATCAAACGCTGCCACACCTGCTTCTGTATTAACAGTTGTCTTGGTTCCTGCTTCGTTGTACATATCTCCGCCATACTGATAGAGGAGTGAGAAGTACATTGAAAGGTCAGGTGCGTTTGACATTATAGTGGTTGAAGCTGCTGCAGCTCCGCTGCTTCCTGCTGCTGTAGGAATACCGATTGAAAGGTTGTTACCCTGAACTGTAGGAAGAAGCTCAATCAGTTCTTTCCATGTATTAGGGATCTCAAGTCCCATTTCCTCAAGTACGTCTTTTCTGTAGAACATTACGTTGAAGGTCTGTGTCTCAGGAATACCGTAGATGTGACCATCCAATCTGTACTGCTCATATGAGCTTTCTGAGTAGTGACTAAGTACCTCTTCCCAGCCATCAAACTGAGTAATGTCTTCTGCTGCGCCTCGAAGTGCGTAGTTTACAGGCTGATCTGCACCAACTGAAAGAACTACGTTTGGTCCACGACCTGCAAGAACTGCGTTAAGAAGTGCGCCCGGGTCAACGATTTCTACGTTAACCTTTACTCCTGAATTGGAAGTGAAATCATCATCTACCATTGTCTTAAGGATTGTTCCCTGATCTCTACCTGTCAGTACCCAAACCTTAACAACTTTATCTGATCCCTTGTCATCGTAAACATCACCGACTGAGTTGTAATCAACAAAGAATGATGCTACGAAAGACTTGATCTCGTGTGCTGCCTTGGTGAAGAAGTTTGCACTTACCTTCTTAGGCTGTACTGCTGTACCTGAAACTACCAGGTAATCAACATCAAGCATTGTCTCACTCATGTTAAGTGAAGCTGTACCAAGTGATGTGATATTATCTTTAAATGTTGTAAACTCAGTTGTAATCTTCTGTGGCTTCTCACAGAATCTTTCAAGCTGCTGAGCAATTGTCTGTGCTGTGGCGATGTTATCTGCCATCTGTCCAGAGTAAGCTACCATGTCATCTACTATCTTGTAGAGTCGCTTGGATTCAAGTTCCATAGCATCCATGATCTCAGGATATGTTGTTTCTATATGATAGTCTCTGTATACATCAGGACTTGCTCCTGTATATACAAGGACTCTTCTGTAAATCTGGTTAAGTCTGAAGGTTGAATCCTGAATTTCCTCAAGGATTGCACCCATGCCACCAAGTGTAGCTTCAAGTCTTATTGTGTGCTGACCTTTTGTAAGATAGAAGTTGTAAGGAACTCCATCAGCATTTGCCAGGTCTTTGCACTCCCAATCATTCTTGTAGTCAAAAGAGATTTCATCAAGATCTTTAAAAGGAACCTCTCCGTCAATCAGAACAGTTCTGCTTGATACTGTACCTCTTGCATAGTTCTGACGAGCTTTGATCATGATGTTGTAGTAACCATCCTCAGGAACCTCAAAGTTCCACTCGATCCACTGTCCTGACTTTCTCCAAGCCTCACCACCTACATAGTTAAGAACTGTTGTAGTAACACTGTTAGGAACAGTTGTTGGTGAAGAACGATCATACTTTGCATAAAGAGAAGATTCTGATCTCAATGTAGAATCCTCACCCTGAACAACAAGCTCATATGTCTTGGCTGCATCAGAGCCTTCTGTCTGAGGATGCTGTGCAAGATATTCTTCATAGCTTGGCTTTTCCTTAACAGCTCTAAGCTCAACACTTGAAAGAATCATTGGTTCATTGTCAGCTTCAAAGCTTAAAGTGTTATCGCCCTGTTCAAAGTAAAATACATATGGATCTGAAATGAATCCCATATCATCTTTGAAGTAAGCACTCTGCCATCCAAAGTTCTCAACCTGCATTGGACGAATCTGATTGCCCTGATTGTCAATCTTGATATCGCCGCCATCCTTCCACATTCTTGTGAAAGAAATGTTTCTGGCATCTTCAAAAGGAAGTTCGCCGTTTATCATTACAGTTCTCTCAGCAGGTACTCCTCTTGATTCCGGAAGCATGTAGCTGATAAACAATCTATACATTCCGGCCTGTGGAACATTTACGTTCCAAGTCACTGTTGAACCGGTCTCTGTGAACAGAGCATCTTTATTATCTTCTGTTGCAGCCTTTTCTATATGAACATCACCTTCTGATTCATAATTGAAAAGATCAACAACTACGTCGGAGCTGGGATTTGAAGCATCTTTATGCTCGTTCAGATAACCTGTGTAAGCTCCTACTCTTTCCATTCCTGCTACATCAACTGTAAGATCAGTATCCGCATACTTCGCATGGAAATCTGCTTTCTCTCGTCTTGTAAGTACAAGACAAATACATATAATTGCTGCCAGAATACCAAGTACTATCAATAATTTTTGTAAAGTCTTATTCATATCCCCTAAGTCCTTTAGTTAGTTTCTGCAAAAACCCAAAATGCCGGCTTCGGCTTGTAAAAATCATCAAATAGCAGTGGGCACTGTGCCTTTTCCTTTGTACTTCCTCCGCCTACTGTTGATCTGTGCTGAAGCCATGAATACTTGTCAACTGTTCCCCAGAAGGTAATGCCTGTTACATTCACTCCGGAATTCTGAACTGCTTGAAGTGCGTAGTACTGAAGATTGTAAGTCTTGCGCATCTTCTCATATTCTTTTTCCTTCGATTCTGCACTACCATCATAATCGTCACTGGAACTCAGATCCCATTCAGTAATCTGTATGTTTCCAACAACAGCGCCGTATGCCTTGGCTGACGCTTCAACATCTGTATATGAAGGTGAATCTACACCGTAATGCCCCTGCATTCCCATTGCTGTTATTCTGGTTCCAACTCCGGGCTCACCTTCCTGATCCTTAACCGCCTGTAAAAGAGCTACAATACCTTCTCTCTTCTTAGCCATACATTCGTTGTAATCGTTGTAGTAAAGCTCAAGATCTGCCGGAGCATATTTATTAGCATATTTGAATGCATTTATAATGAATTCTTCGCTCTGATATACATGCCACCAACTTGAATTATTGCCATGTGTATCATTTGAAAGATCTTCACTTGGGTTCTCAGCGTCTGTTCTGTATGTTCCTGTTCCATCGGATACTGCCTCATTAACAACATCCCATCCGTAGAAAAGGCCTTTATAAGGACTATCCTCTCCGGTGAAGTGTGTCAGGACTTCTCTGATGTACCACTCCTGTCTCTTGTCCATTTCCTCTTTGGAAACGTAAGGCTTGGTCTTGTCGTAATCCTCATGGAAGAACCACTCAGGAGTCTGTGAATGCCATACCAGCACATGTCCTCTTACCTTGATTTCACGATCCGGATGAACTTCATTCCATTTGACGAATTTATTAAGAATCTTCTCCGGGTTGCTGAAATCAATAACCGGAACAGTTATCGTCTCACCGTTAAGCTCAGCTTCCTGGGTTCCCGGACATTTTCCGTTGCTGTATCCAAATAGCGAATCCGGTTTTAACTCATTTCCTAACGTAACTGCATTAAAATGCGTGGTCACCAGATTCCATAATGGAATGTCCCAAGGCTCTTTACCGGTTATCGCACATCCGATCCTGCATCCCATTTTCTGTTCAACACAATCTCTAAGTGCCGGTATCTGTTCCTGCTCTTCATCACCGCTTTCTGCTGTCTTCTGCGATAACGCCTCTGAGCTCGAATCCGATTTATTTAATTCATCTGTGGAAGTGGGTGAAAGTGAATTGTCTGATGTTGCTACATCACTGCTTGCTTCTGTAATAGGCGCAGTCTCAACACTTGCGGCATTGCCGCAGGCTGACAGCGCTAGCATCACTGAAGCTGCCGTAATGGCAACTAAAGATTTGCCCCTCTTATGCACCTTATTTGCCTCCCAGTTTTAATACTCAAAATTTGCTACCGTCGACCCCCATCGACAAGTATTAGCATATCGGCTTTCCCCTTTAGCTGCCTACCAATTTTTGCCTGTCGATTTGCAGATATTGCTTTTCACTATCAAAAATTGTCCGTTACTTTTTGTGCATTTTCAACAATTTACAATAAAAAATTCCTGCCCCATTTATTTAATGTGAGCACGAATTGGGTAAATGTAGCAATAATTGAGAAGAATCTTTTGCCAGATAATGTTATTATTTGCAGGTAAAGAAATGCAGAAAAGATGATTTATTAATGTAATAACGTCACTTCATTTTATACACTACAGGAATAAAGCGAACTTATTCCTACTTATTATATTTGCTTTCCTACACAGAATAAGGGAAGCAGGGGGGATGTGAAAATGGTTAATAACCAAAGTAATGTTGTTCTTGATTACTATCAGCAGAACACTGATTTCAGTGCCCGAATACTGGATGGTAATAATGAAAAGGCTATTTTCCCAAAGGACAGTTCTATCAGAATCTGGTATAACGAACAAGCCGTAGATTATCCATCTCATTGGCACAACGCTCTGGAGATTATTGCTCCTGTCGAAAATTACTATGATGTAGAAATAGAAGGGGAAATACATCATGTAATGCCCGGGGAGATCATATTTATTCCACCAAGAAAATCTCATTCACTGCATGCTCCCAGCTCAGGATGCAGATATGTATGTCTTTTTGATATAGACTTTTTCTCATCCGTCCGCGGATATTCAGGTCTTATGAATATGTTAAAAGACTGCATTCACATCACAGCAGAAGATCATGCTCCAATTTATAACGAAATACTGCTTATGTTCTCTCATATTTGGAACGAATATTTCCAGAAGACAGAATTCTATGAGTTCTCAATTTACTCACATTTGTTCCAGATCATGACAATTCTTTCCAGATATCAGCTGAACAAGATTCATCTGTTCACCGAAAGCACTCCGGTCAAGAGAAGAGAATACTTCGAAAAGCTCAACACCGTTATTGATTATATTGATGAGAATTACGCATACGATATCACTTTGGAAGATGCTGCATCCTACAGTGGATTCTCAAAATTCCATTTCTCAAGGCTTTTCAAAGAGTACATGGGCTGCACTTTCTACGATTACCTGATCGGACAGCGTATTAAGGCTACTGAGCTTTTGCTTACAAGGGATGATCTTTCTATTACAGATATTGCGCTTCAGTCCGGTTTCTCCAGTATATCAACCTTTAACAGAACCTTTAAGCTTAAGAAGGGATGTACTCCGGGAGAATACCGCTCACTATTCTCAGGCGGACTCGGCAAAGAAAAAGGTGATGTTTCTGCCAAGGTCGCTAAATGATAGAATACGGCAAAATAATATATAAAAGTTCGCGTTTCCGCGCTGTGATACGCTAAATTCAAAATCAGATAGATGTCTCATTTCATGTTATTCAAAGAAATCGACATCTATCTGATTTTTCATTAAGCAAATCAACAACTTGTGCAAATGACTCACTTTTATATATTATTTTTCCTTAGCGTGCGATCCAGGAGTATACGTCATAGCCTTCGCCGGCATAAACAAAGTATACACTGTGCTGACCGGTAACTGGTTCTTCGAAGGAAGCTACAACTTCCATGTTATCTTTTTTCTCATTCTCAATAATAGCGTAGCCAACTGCTTCTGAAGAAGGGCTGTCAAGGCACACCCTGATTGCTCCGCGATATTCTGAATCAGGATCTGTTTCCTTTACGTTTACTGTGAACGCAATCTCATGAGCACCCTCAGTTCCGAAATCAGCTCCGCTTACACTTGTCCAGGCTCCACTGGAAATACCTGTGAGGATCATATCGCCTGAACCACATTCTTTTGCCACATCACCATACTGCTTGGTATTAATGCCTGCTGCATTTGAAAGTGTTACAGCCTTTACCTCTGTGTAAGGATCAAGCGGCTTAAGCTGTGCTACGCCAGCCTTGGTTCCTACGCTCTTTGAAGGTTCATTGTTTTCGTTAAGCATAAGCTTATCTACGTTAGTACTGCGGTATCCGCCGTCCATTCCAAGGCCTTCCTCAAGAATTCTTGAGTGGTAAGTAATATAGTACTCACCATTAAATTCGAACATAGCGTGATGGTTATTGCCGCCTCTTCCAAAGAATCTCTCAGGGTTCTTGAGAACAGCATTGCATCTCTCAAAAGGTCCCATTGGAGAATCTGACTTCATGGTAACAATTTCGCCTGACTCAAAGCCAAGTTCTGAAGCAGCCTCGGGAGTAACATTAAAGTTTGAGCAATATGAATAATAGTAAGTTCCGTCAATCTTGTTGATTCCGGAATCCTCAAACAGATAATCAACATTTTCAATTGCAATAGGATCACCCTCAAGGCTCATCATATCATCGCCCAGCTTGGCAACTCTTGCTGTTCCAGGATTGCTGGCCTTATCAGGAGAAGGTACGCCGCCTCCAAAATAGATATAGGCAGATCCATCTTCATCCATCAGAACTGCAGGATCAAAAAGCCAAGTTACCTCTGCACATGTAGGTGTCTCTCTTGAGATAAGCGGCCCGCCAAGTTCATCAACAAATGGTCCTACAGGAGAATCTGATGTAAGAACTCCAATTCCGTTTCCATTATTTGCAAAGTATAAAAAGAACTTGTCTTTGCCATCAATATTCTTATATGCTGCTGCAGGAGCCCATGAATTAGGTCCCCAGCTTGCTGCTCCAGTCTTACCTGCAGCAAATACTGTTCCGTGATCTGTCCAGTTCACAAGATCATCTGACGAAACAACATTGATTGTATTAATATTTCCATATGTATTTTCCTTGATGGAGCCATCAGCGTTATATGATGGCTTATCACCTGTCATATAAATGTATACTCTTCCATCATAGACCAATGCATAAGGATCTGCTCCAAAGCGCTGGACCATAACAGGGTTGTGATCTGTTATGAGCTTTGCACTCTTTTGCAGCTGTACCCCCTCAAAAACTTCCTTGGGATCAACTGTTGTCACGATCTCACTTGCCATTTCCACACTCTCCTCTTTTGTTTCGATTTCAATTTCAGTTTCTGTAGCTGTTTCTTTCCCCTCTGAAATACCGCAGCCACTAAGCAATATACAATTGATTAAAATTAATATTATTTTTTTCTTCATAGTAATAAAGACTATACTTGCAAAGCCATATCTCTAGCCACTAAAAAGTTGCTGATTTCATATCGCAAATTGCTAGAGAGCGCAAATTAGCAAGTAATTGAGAGTATGTAGCAATATTTAGGTGGATGAAGTATGAGGCAAAAAGCTATGATATCTTGAATGATTCATTCAAGATATCAGCAAACAAGCCGATTCCAGTCGACTTACGTCTAAGAACTCATACATTAATTTAGTACAAACAAATAATTACAAACATTTGGGGAGAAGGTAATTATGTTACGAGAAACAACAGTAAAAAACGGCAAGATCAAAGGTCTTGCAGCTACAGATCCCAGAATAACGGTTTATAAGGGAATTCCTTTTGCAGCGCCTCCTACAGGTCAGAACAGATGGCGTGCACCACAGCCCTGCGCCGATTGGGATGGAACACTTGAAGCAAATAGCTTTGCTCCTATCTCATATCAGGATCGTCCTGGAATGGGAACAGATATTTATTGTAGAGAGTGGCATGTAGATCCGGGAATTGAGATAAGCGAAGATTGTCTTTACCTCAACATCTGGACTCCGGCCAAAGAAAAGGATGAGAAGCTTCCGGTTCTTGTATGGTTCTTCGGTGGCGGTTTCCAGTGGGGTTACACCGCCGAGATGGAATTTAACGGTGAACAGCTTGCCAAAAGAGGTATCGTTGTTGTAAGTGTTGGATATCGTCTGAACTGCTTTGGCTTTTTGGCTCATGAAGACATTACAAAAGAAGCTCCTGATGCTCCTTCCAATTTTGGACTTATGGACCAGTGTGCAGGTCTTAACTGGGTATATGACAATATTGCTGCTTTTGGCGGAAACCCTGAACAGATCACTATTGCAGGCCAATCAGCCGGCGGTTCCAGTGTTATGCACCAGCTCACTCACAAGGGAAACGAAAAGCTCATCAAGGGCGCTGTTATCTTCAGCGGAATCATAAGACCTGCTGAACCTACAGAAGATATATTCAAGCCAATGGATCTTAAGAAGGCAGAGGCCCTTGGCAAACAGTTCTTTGATAGTCTTGGGGTAAAAGACCTTGAGGAAGCAAGAGCTCTTTCATCAAAAGAAGTATTTGACGGCTACAACAGATTTGTACAAAACCATCCAAGAATGTTCCCTATTCAGGACGGAGCTTTCTGTGTCGGTGACCCTGTACAGCGCTTTATAGAAAGAAAATGCGCCGACGTTCCTGTTATATCCGGAAATACCACTGATGAATTTTCCGCCGCAGGTGTAAATATGGTAGAAAAGGCTGTAAAGTCTACATTTGAAGATGCCAGCAAAAATGCGCCTTCTCAGAATTTCTATTACTACAGATTTGATCCTGATATTCCGGGTGATGGACATCCAGGTGACAGTTACCCCGGCACTTTCCATTCCTGCGACCTGTGGTTTTTCTTCAACTCAATAGATAAATGTATGCGACCTTACAAGGGAAGACATTTCGACCTTGCAAGACAGATGTGCGATTATTTCGCCAACTTCATCAAAACCGGTGATCCTAATTGCAGTGAGATTCAAATACGCAACTCAGCTGCTACTGTCATCTCATCTGATAATACCGCTACAGATTACAAATGTCGTGAAAAAGAGGTTCTTCCATTATGGAAGCCATACACCGCTTCAGAGCGTTACGAGATGGAATTCCTTGGAAAAGGAGCTACTCCAAAGCATGAAGGCGGCATCAGACAGGGCAGCAAAAAGCAGGCTGTTAACCCTTATCTTCCATCCTGGGAATACATTCCTGATGGCGAGCCTTACGTATTTAACAACCGTGTATATGTATATGGTTCCCATGACCTATATCAGGGCGAAACCTTCTGCCTTGGCGACTATGTAACCTGGTCTGCTCCTATCGATGACCTTGGTAACTGGCACTATGAAGGCGTAATCTATCCTAAGGATGCTGACCCTCTTAACAAGCGTGGAAATATGTGCCTGTATGCTCCTGACGTAACTGTTGGTCCTGACGGAAGATATTACTTGTACTATGTACTTGATAAGGTATGCGTTGTTTCAGTAGCCGTAAGCGATACTCCAAACGGTCCATTCGAATTCTACGGCTATGTTCATTATGAGGATGGGACCAAGCTCGGTGAAAAAGAAGGTGATGAGCCACAGTTCGATCCAGGCGTTCTTACTGAAGGTGATAATACATATCTTTTCACTGGCTTCTGCGGTCAGGGTGATAAATCAAGACATGGTGCAATGCTCACTGTCCTTGATAAGGACATGCTCACAATAAAAAGAGCTCCTCAGTTTGTTGCACTGGGAAACATGTACAGTGAAGGCACAGGATACGAAGGCCACGCTTTCTTTGAGGCTCCTTCTATCAGAAAACATGATGACACCTATTACTTCATCTACTCCTCAGAAGTAATGCACGAGCTTTGCTACGCCACATCCAAGGATCCACTCGGACCATATAAATACGGTGGAGTAATTGTTTCAAACTGCGATCTTCATATCGACAGCTACAAAAAAGCCGAAGAAGCAACAGCTTATGGTGCCAACAACCACGGCAGTATCGTTGAGATTGGAAATGACTGGTATATCTTTTACCACAGACATACCTACGGAACCTGGTTCTGCAGACAGGGCTGCGCTGAAAAGATCCATTTTGAAAAAGATGGTTCAATTAAACAGGTTGAGATTACATCATGCGGCTTAAACGGCGGTCCACTTTCTGATGTTGGCGAATATCCTTCATATATTGCCTGCAACATTTTTACCGACGAGCACAAGATTTATGTAGAAGAAAGCGCTCCAAGAATTGTTCAGGAAGGCGGCGACGGCGACCAGAATAATGGTTACATCAGAAGCATTGTTAATGGAACAACCATTGGATTTAAGTACTTTGATGTAAAAGAGGCAACCGGTCTTAGAATTAAGACTCGTGCTTACTACAATGGTAAGTTCGAAGTAAGAACAAGTCTTGACGGTGAGGTTCTTGGTACAATTTCTGGTCAGGGTTCAAATATCTGGGAGAGCTTTGAATGCAAGTTTAATGAGAAGCTAAGCGGAACCCACGCTCTGTACCTTAGATATACCGGAACCGGAAACTGCTCTCTTGCATCAATTGAATTCTTACACTGATTAAATTACAGCCCTTCACACATACGTGGAGGGCTTTTCATTTTATATTAATAAATTGGGTATTTCATAATGCATGTTTTCAATATATAATGTTCCATGATAATTTGTTATCCGTTTTTTATATGAAAAAGAGTGAGGTTATGAAAAAATGATCAAGAACAAATTTATTCCGATGGCACTCGCAACTGTTCTTTCAGTAGGAATGATTGCAGGATGCGGCAACGCAGGCACAGATGCTAATGTGGGCACAGAGCAGGAAGTGCAGACAGAGACAGTTGCAGAAACAGCAACTGAAAATAACGAAGCAAAAGAAGCCGAGACAGGAAGTGAAGCAACTAGCACAGAAGCTTCAAGCGGAGCAGATGAAAAGAGCGAAGCTTCAGAAGAAACAGAAGAGGCTGCTCCTGTTGCTGTTAATGGCATTCGTGAAAGAAGCGATGAGATGCGCGATATTTCTGCTATGGAGCTTGTTTCTGAGATGACAGCAGGCTGGAATCTTGGTAACACTTTAGACGCACATGGTACTTCTGGTCTTGAAGCTGAAACATATTGGGGTAACCCAAAAATCACAAAGGAACTTATCGATACTGTTTGTGAAAAGGGCTTTGATTCAATACGTATTCCTATCACATGGTATGACCATGTAGGTGATGCTCCTGATTACGCAATAGATCCTGAATGGATGGACAGAGTTGAAGAAGTTGTCAACTACGCTCTTGATGACGGAATGTTCGTTTTGATTGATACACACCACGAAGAATCCTGGAGAATTCTCGACGCTGAACACATTGATGCTGTAGATGCTGAGAATATTGCTCTTTGGACTCAGATTGCAGAGAGATTTAAGGACTATGGCGATCACCTTGTTTTCGAAGGTCTTAACGAGCCCAGAACAAAGGGAAGCGCTGCTGAATGGAACGGCGGAACATCTGAGGAAAGAGACTACGTCAACAGACTCAATAAATCTTTCGTAGATACAGTTCGTGCAACCGGCGGCAATAACGAAAAGAGACTTCTTCTCGTTACTACCTATGGCGGCTCTAACACGGTTGAAGCCGTTAACCAGCTTGAGGTTCCTGATGACGAGCACATCGGCGTAGCTATCCACGCTTATGAGCCTTACGATTTCACTTTTGCTTCAGGTCAGAGCACAGAGCTCTTTAGATGGGATGGAAGCCACAACGGCGATATCATCAAACTTCTTGTAAGACTTAACTCAAAGTTCATTGAAAACGGAATCCCTGTTCTTATAACAGAGTACGGCGCAGTGAACAAAAACGAGAACAACGATGAAATCGCCAAATGGGCAGAAGCTTATGTTTCAAGAGCTACAGAAAAAGGTATTCCTCTTTTCTGGTGGGACAACGGTGTCTATGACCAGGAAGGTGAGAAATTCGCTATCCTTGATCGTCAGAATCTGACATGGTACCGCGAGAATGTGGTAGATGCAGTTATCAAAGCAAGCTACACCAAGGAAAACTAAAAAGAACTTATAATGTAAGAGTTTTGTACTTTTGAACAATATGTTTGAATTGTGCAAAACTCTTTTTATACATAAAATCTTGTGTTATAATCTCTTTAATTTGGAGTTGTTAGCAACGAGAAACAAACTCACAAGTATAAAAATGGACCATCTCACGTAATGAGAATCCAACGAGGAGGATAAAATGAGTACTAGAATTGGAATTTTAGGATATGGCAACCTGGGAAAAGGTGTGGAACTTGCTGTCAAGGAAGCTCCTGATATGGAACTTGTAGCAGTTTTCACAAGAAGAGATCCTTCTTCCCTCAAGATTCAGACAGAAAATGTTCCTGTTGTTTCTGTTGCAGATGTAGCTGACTGGAAAGACAAAATTGACGTAATGATCCTGTGCGGCGGAAGTGCTACTGATCTCCCAACTCAGACACCTGAGTATGCAGGTCTTTTCAATGTTGTTGACAGCTTTGATACACACGCTCGTATTCCTGAGCATTTTGCAAATGTTGATGCTGCTGCCAAGGCTGCCGGCAAAATTGCTGTTATCTCCTGCGGTTGGGATCCAGGAATGTTCTCTCTTGCAAGAGTTTATTCAAATGCAATTCTTCCTGACGGAAATGATTATACATTCTGGGGCAAGGGCGTTTCTCAGGGCCACTCAGATGCTATCCGCCGCATAAAAGGTGTCAAGAATGCCAAGCAGTACACTGTTCCTGTTGAGGCAGCACTTGAGGCAGTTAGAAATGGTGAGAATCCTGAGCTTACAACTCGCCAGAAGCACACAAGAGAATGCTTTGTTGTTCTCGAGGAAGGCGCAGATGCTGCAGAAGTAGAAAAAGAAATCAAGGAAATGCCAAACTATTTTGCTGACTATGACACAACTGTTCAGTTTATCAGTGAGGAAGAGCTTCTTAAGAACCATGCCGGAATGGCTCATGGCGGATTTGTTTTCCGCAGTGGCAAAACAGGAGCAAACAAAGAGCACAACCACATCATTGAATATAGTTTAAAGCTTGACTCTAACCCGGAATTCACTACAAGCGTTCTCGTTGCAGTTGCAAGAGCAGCTTACAGAATGCATAGTGAAGGCATGAAAGGGTGCAAGACAATCCTTGATATCCCACCTGCATATCTTTCAGAGAAGAGTGGCGAAGAGCTAAGAGCACATCTTCTGTAATAAGTTAAGGTTAACGTTTCAAGGTAATCGAAAAGCATTATGCTGCTGGCTGCGTAATAATATGATTAGGAGCGAGTAAGCAGTAACATATTCAGCAATTTTCAAGGCACCTATGCAAATGCATGGGTGTCTTTTTGTTTAGCTTACTGTTATACTATTATGGTCGGTCAATGAGTTGTATAATTCATTTTCACGACAGATTTAAAGCATGTAGATACCTGTTGAATCAGATTTGTCTTGTTGTAACCCCCATGGCAAAATGCCATTACAATAAGACAGTATCAGTTTTATTTCGGTATCCTACATTTGGAGGTTACAAAATGTCACAAGTTAAGTTTCACCTGCCGGGACTACGTTACAACTTTCCACTTAACATGTTCTGGCTCAGCCTGCTAGAGCAGTATCCACAATATTTCAGAGAAGGTGTAGAAATAGCTTCTTTCTTTGGATCCTTCCCATTTTCTTTATGGAATGGCGGAAGATTAGTTTCCGATGATCAGTGCGACGCCAATTTCGTCAGACACGTTATCGGCAGTATCAACGCAAAGGGTATTCCTGTCAGATTCACATTCACCAATCCTCTCATAAAAGAAGAGGATCTTGACGATGAATTCTGCAATTTCTGCATGAAAGCAGGCGATAATGGCAAAAATGAAGTGCTTGTATTTTCCCCTATTTTGGAAGAATACATTCGCAAGAACTACCCATCCTACAAAATCGACTCCACCACCTGCAAGGAAATCCGCGATGTGGAGACACTTAATAAAGAGTTGGAAAAAGACTACAAGTACGTAGTTCTTGATTACAACATGAACAATCAGTGGGATATTATAGAAGGTCTTGAGCATAAAGAAAAACTGGAAGTTCTGATCAACGCTCTCTGCGTTCCTAACTGTAAGAGACGTGGTGATCACTACAAGAATATTGCTCTTAACCAGGAAATCATGAAGGAAAACCGCACTCTTCCACCTGAAAAGAGAAAGCATATTATTCCATGGACCTGCGAATATGGTGACAAAAATAATCTTTACACAATCCAGGATTATTGCACTTTCGTATCACCTGAGCTTATTTGGGAAAAATATGTTCCAATGGGAATAAATAATTTCAAGATTGAGGGAAGAACTGCGAATCTGTTCTCTTTGATCGAGACCTACTGTTTCTTCATGATAAAACCGGAATATGTGGGCCAGGTAAGGCTCCTTCTTCTTAGAAACCTTGAAGCCAACAAAATTATTCAGGTAAATAAACCAAGGCCAAGTGTATTCAAACAACCTTGATTAAATGCTTCCCCCTCGTGGGTGAGTTTGGAAATGTTTGTTTTCGCTCTCGCCCACGGCTGGATGTATCTCTTTATCGAAGGATTCTATTGGAATTGGCTTGGTTGATATAAGCTTTTTCTTTTGGTCTCGTGATAGCTGCTTTATATGCCACTCTCGGGACATGGCTTCTTCTTTGGTTTCATACTCTTCGTAATATGCAAGGCGAACAGGAAGGCGGGTTCTTGTGTATTTGCCGCCCTTACCTGCGTTATGAGTTTGAAGTCTTTTTTCCAGGTCATTTGTCCAGCCGCAGTAATAAGAACCGTCTGCGCATTCTAAAATATATGTATAATTCATTCCACACTCTTCCCAAGCAAAATAAATTTTTGTAAATGATTTCACTTAAAAAAGATGATATTATTCAGCTTTCTACTCACATCAAATATCTGAAATAATCACTCTGCCAAGAACTTTTTGAAGTCCTCTACGCTCTTAAACACGAAGTTGGCATGTTCTCTCATGTGTTTCTCGTTCTCCGGAATGTCAAAGCACCAGCAGGCTGCTGCGAAGTCAATACCTGCTGCCTTAGCCATATCAAGTCCCGGTTTAAGGTCATCAATCATCAGAATGTCTTTTTTCTCAAGCCCAAACTTCTCCTGAATCTTGTAAATAGGAATCGGAGAAGGCTTTCTCTCCTCCAAAGGCTGTTCCCATCCAAAAATAATATCCGGATCCGGAAGATCATTGTGTTTATAGTCCTTAAGGATATTCTCGGCATAGGAATGAGATACCACGGCAATATAGCCGCCTTCAGCCTTTTGACGTTCCATAATTTCTTTTATCCCAGGGAAAGCATCTGCATAATGAGTCTTGGCATATTCATACCAGAATATTTCCTCAGCTTTAAGCTCCTCATCATTAAGGCCACACATATCCGTAAAAAACTCCATTACTCCCGGATCAAAGTTGTATTTAACGTACTCTTCGAGAGAATACTTAATCTCAGGATGATACTTTTCCATATACTCCACAAAGCTTGGGTAGTGAATTGTAGCGGTACTATTTACCGTCGTATCATCATGGTCAAAGACCAAACATTTATATTTCATCATACTCCCTCTATATCACTTTTTTCGTTACTGTTCACTCGCATGCAGCTCGCTCAAGTAACCTTTTTCTATACTATGAAGAATTATATATTTCTTGGCATAAAGATCCAAGAACATATATAATCCTATTTTTTACTTCAGCAAAAGCCCCTGCATCTTCTCGATAACAGCTTCCGCATCCTCCAATAGCTGCTGCTCAGCCTTGGCGGGATTGCCATCTTTTTTATAAGTGTAGACAAAGACTGGCACTCCTGCTGCATGGAAGGTCATATTTCCCTTATATTCTGCAACAAATCCCGGAATCTTACCGGAATCTATCTTGGCATTAGGACTGATCTTTATCTCAATTTTGCCGTTTCCGCCTTTTATTTCAGGGATATAAAGGGCATGTGCTCTGGTACGTAAAAGAGATATTCGCAAAAGATTAATGGCTGTCTGCGGAACCTCACCAAAGCGGTCGATAAGCTCATCCTTCATATCATCGCATTCTCCCTGATTCTCAAGACTTGCTATACGCTTATAGATTTCAAGCTTCTGCTCCTCATTAAGAATGTAATTATCCGGAATATAGGCACTCACATCCAGGTCAATGCTGGTGTTGATATCATCAAGAGTATAATCTCCGTCTGCATCATCATTCTTCTTATGTCTTACTGCTTCCCCAAGCATCTTACAATACAGGTCATATCCAACAGCCTGCATATGTCCGGACTGTTTTCTTCCAAGAAGACTTCCTGCACCACGGATTTCCAGATCACGCATAGCAATCTTGAAGCCGCTTCCCAAATCAGTAAATTCACGGATCGCAGATAATCTCTTTTCCGCAACCTCTTTTAACATCTTGTCCTTCTTGTACATAAGGAAGGCATAAGCTGTCCTGTTGGAACGACCAACACGACCTCGAAGCTGATAAAGCTGGGATAATCCCATCTTATCAGAGTCATGAATGATCATAGTATTAACGTTAGGGATATCCAGTCCGGTCTCAATAATAGTAGTAGAAACCAGCACATCAATAGTACCATCTATGAAATCATACATGATTCTCTCAAGCTCCGACTCCTTCATTTGGCCATGGGCAAAGGCCACATTAGCCTCCGGAACCAGCTTTTGAATCTGAGCCGCTATATCCGCAATATTATTTACCCGATTGTAAACATAGTAAACCTGACCATTTCTGGCAAGTTCTCTTACAATAGCCTCTCTGACAAGCTCATCGTTATATTCCATAACATAAGTCTGTATAGGCATTCTGTCGTTAGGAGCTTCCTCCAAAACGCTCATCTCCCTTATTCCGACCAAAGACATATGAAGCGTTCTTGGAATAGGCGTAGCAGAAAGTGTCAGTACATCGATATTTTCCTTCAGAGTCTTTAGCTTTTCCTTATGGGTTACGCCAAAGCGCTGCTCCTCGTCCACTATCAAAAGACCCAGATCCTTATACTGAACGTCCTTGGAAAGGAGCCTGTGGGTTCCTATAACTATATCAACCAGTCCTTTTTTCAGATCTGTAATGGTCTTTTTCTGCTCAGCCGCAGATCTGAATCTGGACATAAGATCAACTCTTACAGGAAAATCACGCATTCTCTCTGAGAAGGTATTGTAGTGCTGTTGTGCAAGGATAGTTGTAGGTACCAGAACCGCCACCTGCTTACCATCCTGAACCGCTTTAAATGCTGCCCGGATCGCTATCTCAGTCTTACCAAAGCCAACATCACCGCAGACAAGTCTGTCCATGATAACGCTGGACTCCATATCTTTTTTGGTATCTTCTATGGCATTCAGCTGATCTTCTGTTTCCTGATAGGGAAAAGCATCCTCAAATTCCTGCTGCCACACAGTATCAGAGCTGAACTGGTAGCCCTTAGCTTCCTGCCTCTTGGCATATAATTCAACCAGATCCTGCGCAACTTCCTCAACCGCAGCTTTTACCTTATTCTTGGTATGGCTCCATTCAACGCTTCCAAGTTTATTGAGTTTTGGCTTATGGGTAGTCTCGCTGTCATCTCCGCCGGAAGCATACTTTTGTATAACTCCAAGGCCGGTGGCAAGAACGTAGAGATTTCCGCCATCACCGTACTCTATTTTGATATAATCTCTTACCACATGGTCCGTTTCAATCTTCTTAATTCCGCGGTAAATACCAAGACCATGATCCTCATGAACAACATAGTCACCTATCTTAAGATCTGAAAAGCTCGATATCTTCTCACCCTGATAGTCAGACTTTTTCTTCTTTTTACGCTTTTTAACATGCTCGGTGAAAATATCACTCTCAGCAATTACAGCAAACTTTATCTCCGGATATTCAAAGCCCTTAAGTATCCTGCCATAGTAGGTCATGATCTCGCCCGGCTTAAGCACTCGTCCCGGATCCTCGCTATAAAAAGCTGTTACCAGATTGTCCCTAAGGTCATCTACTATTCTTTTTGCCCTGGTTCTTGAGCCTGACAGAATAAGAACTCTGTAGCCTTCCTTGGAATATCTCTTAAGATCGGCAACCAGTGATTCGAAGCTGTTATTGTAGGGCGCTATACTCCTTGCCCGAATGTCCCAGCTCTTTTCCGGCTCAAAAAGATTCTGACTCTTTGGCATCTGAAGCGCAGATATAAGAACGCGCCTTCCATTGCCCATTCTCGCGATACAGTTATCGATGGAGTAAAGAAGATCCATCTGTCCCGGAAGGATATAGCCCTTCTCAGCTCTGTGAGTCATGCTCTCTTTAAACTCAGTCTCCACAGCCCATGCGTGCTCCTGAGTCCTTTGGGGCTCGTCAATAAAAATGCAGCTTCTCCCCTTAGGAAACATCTCCTGCATTGTTACAGTGTCCGGGTAAAAATATCTGATATAACTCTCCAGATTTACAAGGGATTTCAGTTCCATGACCTGTTCCCTCAGTTCCTCAATCTGCAGCTTAAGCTGATGCGCCTCTTTGGTTTTAAACTCCGATCTAAGAAGCTCCACTCTTGCATCCGCTTCTTCCTGAATCCTGTCCATTCCCGCTTCTAAGAGGTCATCATCCAGCATCATCTCCGAAGCAGGATATATCTCTATAGACTCAAGCTTTTCCAAGGATCTTTGCGATAAAATGTCAAAGCTTCTGATAGACTGAACCTCATCGCCCCAAAGCTCGATACGATAGGGGTTCTCCTCGGTCAGGTCAAAGACATCCACAATATCGCCACGAACAGAAAACTCTCCCGGTCCTTCCACCTGATAGTTTCTGATATATCCCATTGTTGTCAGCTTTTTGGCTATCTCAATTTCATCTATCGGCCTATGCTTATCAATTGCCAGAATATGCTCTTTAATTATTTCCGGTTTTATCTGAGGTGCCATAAGTGCAGCGAAGGTTGTTACAACAGTAACCGGCCTTCCCTCAAGAAGCCTTCTCATAGTGCGAATACGCTGACGCACAATCTCATTACTATGAACATCTGCCTGGTAAAAGATAAGGTCTTTTGCCGGATAGACAGTAACATTCCTGTCGTAAAACTTGTAGTCTTCGTATATCTCTTTTGCCCTAAGATCCGAATAAGTAACAATGATCCTGTACTTAAAATCAGCTCCAAGACTATCTATAAAATGGAGTTTTTGCGAATCCACACAGCCTGTAATCTCCGCACAGGCAAAGGGCTTTTCAAGATATTCATTTATTTCTTCAAACTGTCTTAGTTCATGTAACGGAGTCTGTATCGCTCTCATGGTCCATCCTCTGCCAAATCAAAGTTCTCACGAAACGTTTTTTCACGCAGTAACCTTTTATCAGTTCTCTTTTTTCTTCATGCTGTTATACTTATTCATCGCAGAATCAACACCTTCTGCCATTATTTCTTCGACAGCCAGAACAGCTCTGTCTATTCCTTCTTTGATATCCACTGCAGCTTCACCTTCAAAGTGTCCAAGAACCCAGTCCACCATATCCCAGTCCTTAGGCTTCTTGCCGACACCAACTCGCACTCTGTTAAAATCGCTATGCCCCAGCTGTGCGATAATGCTCTTAAGTCCATTATGTCCGCCAGCGCTTCCTTTTGGTCTTACTCTTATATTGCCGGCATCCAGCTCCACGTCGTCTGATATCACAATCAGTTCCTCTTTGGAATCCACCTTGAAGTAGTCGCATATTGGTCTTATAGCCTCGCCGCTGAGGTTCATATATGTCAGTGGTTTAACCAGTATCACTCTTTCAGCTCCAATCCTGCCTTTTCCAAATGCAGCCTTAAACTTAGTCTCTGTAAGTTCGATTCCATATTTATCTGAAAGGGCATCTATCACTGCAAAACCCACATTGTGTCTCGTTCCAAAATATTTTTTCTCCGGGTTACCAAGTCCCGCTATTACGTACATCTTACCTGTTTCCTCTTCTTTCTCTATCTTAAACAACTTCTTAAATAACCCCAACATTTAAAAATCTCCCCGCACTTTTATGCACAGCAAAACACGTGGGCACTAAGAATAGTCCCCACTTTCTTTGAAAACATCTTATCATGTCTTAGCCCGTTTTCGCAAGGAAGATGAAGTTGATTACTGCAAAGAAAAAGAGAAATATCTTTCTATAAAAAGACATTTCTCTCTTTTAGTTTATGGTAATTACTGCAAGGAGAGGTGAACATAATCAGCTTCTCTTCTTACAAAACATCTAATCAGCCAACCGTCCCGGCATCCCCCTCCGGAACCTCATCAGCAGCCTTATCATAAGCATCCAATATAGTATCCTGAAGCACTTTTCTCATATCAGAATTGATTGGATGAGCAATGTCTCTGTACTCACCATCAGTAGACTTCTTGCTAGGCATTGCAATAAACAAGCCTCTCTCGCCTTCAATCACCTTGATATCATGGACTACAAATTCATTATCAAATGTAACTGAAACTACTGCACGCATCTTGCCCTGTTTTGTAACTTTTCTTACTCTAACATCTGTAATCTTCATTTTATAACCCCCTCTTGGTTAGTTAGACTGAAGTTGTCAGTGTTACATATTATTCCGCCATTATGATCCAACCTCGGATTGCTCCACTTTGAATTCCTTGAATCATAACACGTATCTCTCGTTGTTTTCCACAACCACCTTGATGCCGTTGTCCTCTTTGTAGTAAGAGTTAGCCTGGATTGTTCCATGGCTCTCAACGATGCAGTTCTCAATGTGAGAATTATCTCCGATATATACGTCATTTAAGATAATTGAATTCTTGATATAACAGTTATTACCAACAAAAGCCCCCTTGAATATCACGGAATCTTCAACAGTTCCATTGATAATGCATCCGCTGGAAATAAGACTGTTCTTAACATTAACGCCTACATTGTACTTGGCAGGTGGAAGATCAACTACCTTGGTATAGATTCCCGGATACTCTCTGAAGAAGTAATGCCTTACTTCCGGTTTAAGGAAATCCATGTTTGTTCTGTAATAATCCTCAACAGAAGCGATGTTGTTCCAGTACTCCTTAATCTTGTATCCGTAGATTCTCTTCATATCCTTGTATCTTACAAGAATATCTCTTACAAAATCGTATCTCTCTTCTGCTTCAGCTCTTTCGATAAGTTCGATGAGCTGTCTACGTCTGATAACATAGATACCGCAGGAAATAGTATTTGATCTTGAAATAACCGGTTTTTCTTCGAACTCTTCGATTCGGCTCTCCTCATTCATGCGGATAGTTCCAAATCTCTCAGTATCAACATCTGCCGGCATGTCCTTGCAGACAACTGTGATATCAGCCTGCTTCTGAATATGATATTCAAGAAGCTTGGCGTAATCCATTTTATATACGCAGTCACCTGAAGTAATAATAACGTATGGTTCATGACAACTACGTAAAAATTCAAGGTTCTGTGCAATGGCATCTGCTGTTCCTCTGTACCAGAGATTTCCTGATGCCTTAACTGCGGGAGTAAATACATATAAGCCGCCCTGTTTACGACCAAAATCCCACCACTTGGAGGAACTAAGATGTGTATTTAAACTTCCTGCGTTATACTGTGTGAATACGGCAACCGTCTGAATGTGTGAGTTAGTCATGTTACTCAGGGCAAAGTCGATACTTCTGTAAAAACCTGCCACCGGCATAGCACAAACCGCTCTACGCTTGGAGAGTTCCTGCATTCTGCTACTGCTACCGCCTGCTAAAATAATGCCAATCGCTCTCATGTCAATCACCTGCCTTATCTAATGTTCTACCACTTGCAAGAATTCCATCCGGATAATCTTCCTTGGTAGTAATTCCGGAAATCATTGTATTCTTGCCGATCTGAACATCGTCAGGAATAACTGACTTCTCACCAATAGTGCAGAGACCTTCACAATAGATACCTGGCTTAGTCTCATTTTCTTTTTCCTCAAAGGCTCCAAGTGTAACTCTGTTACCTATCTTGGCTTTCTCAGCTACAATAGCCTTTTCAAGATGACATCCTTCGCCAATTTCCGTTTCATTCATAATGATCGAATGGCTTACAACGGTGTCCTTACCAATCTTAACGCCGGGACCAATTACGGAATTATAAACCTTGCCGTAAATCTCGCATCCCTCGCCTACGATGCTACGTTCAATCGCACTGTCCGGTCCCATATACTGAGGTGGCTGTACATCGCTTGAAGTATAAATCTTCCAATATTCCTCATAAAGATTAAACTCAGGAACGATATCGATAAGCTCCATATTTGCTTCCCAATAGGAAGTAAGAGTTCCTACATCCTTCCAGTAGCCATCAAATTCGTAAGCATAAAGAGCCTGTCCCTGCTCCTTGCAATAAGGAATGATATGCTTACCAAAGTCAAGGCCTGCCTGATCTTTATTCTTAATAAGAGCATCCTTAAGAGCTTTCCAGGAAAAGATATAGATACCCATTGAAGCCAAATTGCTTCGGGGATGCTCAGGCTTTTCTTCAAAATCAATAATGCGCTTATTCTGATCGGTGATCATGATACCGAATCTGCTAGCCTCCTCCATAGGAACAGGCATAACAGCAATAGTAGCATCAGCGCCACTTGATTTATGGAAATCAAGCATTGTCTCATAATCCATCTTATATATATGATCTCCGGAGAGAATCAGAACATAATCAGGATTGTAATTCTCCATATATTCAAGATTCTGGTAAATGGCATTGGCTGTACCGGTATACCACTCGCTGTTGGAACTCTTCTCGTATGGCGGTAAGACTGTTACACCACCGAAATTACGGTCAAGATCCCACGGGATACCTATGCCAATGTGAGAATTGAGTCGAAGCGGTCTGTACTGTGTAAGGACACCTACAGTATCCACTCCTGAATTAATACAGTTACTCAGAGGAAAATCGATAATTCTATACTTCCCCCCGAAGGAAACGGCTGGCTTAGCCATCTTGGCTGTCAGCACGCCCAATCTGCTGCCCTGGCCCCCTGCCAGAAGCATCGCGATCATTTCTTTCTTTATCATGTTCCACCTCGTTGCAATTTTGTTGTTGTAAGAAACTCAACAACGGATTCCCTACAGTTGAACGCAATTTTGTACATTTTTGTTCATTCTGTAAAAAATCACTTTTTTCCTATATAAAAGTATATCATAAGAAATGCATTTATTGACGGCATATTTAAACATTTTTTAATAATTTATCAACTAAAACGTTTTCGTTAATAATGACATTTCTTTTCCATGAGGGAACTAAATTCATCCGGCATTTTTTATACAATATATACACGCGTTTTTTTGACATTGTTCTAATAAGTGCTAGAATATAATCCGTTAAAAGCCAAATGTATTAATGATAAGAAGAATCGAGGATCATTTATGTATACAATTGATTTCAAAAATCCTGTACACGTGTATTTCATGGGCATTGGCGGCATCTCCATGAGTGGACTTGCCCAGATACTGATTGAGGAAGGCTTTAGAATTTCCGGCTCCGATAACAAGGAATCCGATATGACAAGAGCCCTTGAAAAAAGAGGTGTAAAGGTATTCTATGGTCAGAAGGCAGAGAACATTGCTGCCGCTTCTCCCATTGATGTTGTAGTTTATACTGCCGCTGTTCATCCTGACAATCCGGAATTTGTCGCTGCCAGCAATGCAGGTCTTCCAATGCTTACAAGAGCCCAGCTTCTTG
Organism: uncultured Butyrivibrio sp.; assembly: GCF_947169445.1. GTDB lineage: Bacteria > Bacillota > Clostridia > Lachnospirales > Lachnospiraceae > Butyrivibrio. The sequence continues at coordinate 102,325 of NZ_CAMVPU010000006.1, forward strand.
GTCAGATCATGAAGGAATATGAGCTTCCTGTTGCTATTGCCGGAACACATGGCAAGACCACCACAACATCAATGCTTTCAAAGATCTTGTTAGAGGCAGACACAGATCCCACTCTTTCAATCGGTGGAATCTTCAAGGATATCGGTGGCAACATCCATGTTGGTAAGTCCGAATATTTTGTTACTGAGGCCTGCGAGTACACCAACAGCTTCCTTAGCTTTTTCCCAAAGATAAGCGTTATTTCCAATATAGATGCTGATCATCTGGACTTTTTCAAAGACCTGGATGACATCAGACATTCTTTCAGAAAATTTGCTCTCCTCCTTCCGGAAGATGGCACACTTGTTATTAACGGTGATATAGATAATGTTCAGGAGATCACAGACTCTCTTGCATGCAGCATTGTCACCTATGGTTCAAAAGAAAGCTTTGATTATTATCCAAGTGATATCACCTACGACGAGCACGGAAATCCTTCCTTCACTGCTCATCTGGCAAATGGCAGGACTCTTTCTATTAAGCTTGCCGTTCCTGGAATCCACAATGTTTACAATGCTCTTGCCGCTGCAGCTGTTGCCAGCATTCTTGGTATAGAAGATGAATATATTGTTTCAGGTCTTTCTATGTTTGGCGGAGCCAGCAGACGTTTCGAATACAAGGGTGAAATTGGCGGTGTCACAATAATTGATGATTATGCTCACCACCCAACTGAGATAAAGGCAACTCTGACAGCTGCCAGGAATTATCCACATAATAAAGTATGGTGTGTATTCCAACCTCACACTTATACACGTACAAAAGCTCTTTTAGATGAATTTGCAGATGCTCTTTCACTGGCAGATCACGTAGTTCTTGCCGATATTTATGCAGCAAGAGAGACCGACACCTTGGGAATCAGCTCCAAAACACTAAGGGATAAAATCCTTGAACTGGGACATGAATGTAATTATTTTCCAACTTTTGAAAACTTTAGTGAAATAGAAAATTATCTTTTGCAAAATTGCACTAAAGGAGATTTGTTGATAACCATGGGAGCGGGTGATGTAGTCAAAATAGGCGATGAACTCCTTGGTAAATAATACTTATCCACATATCCACTTTTGAGATAGGAATTATTCAAACGATTTCGGTGGAAAACAGCCAACATTTTTACACCTACTTTTTGGACTAGTAAGTGTAGATGGATTGGCTGTTTTTTATTAATTTTTTATAAATAATCCACGTTATCCACATTATCCACAGAAATACCCACAAAAGGAAACCGCTCTTCTTCGCTGTGCATCTTCGTCACTTTTTCCATATCTTTTAAAAAAGAGCAATGCTATAATTTCAATTGTTCAAAGGGAGTGCAGGTGTAAATGCTTTAAAATCGCCAGTTACGCGAATGGGCGATTATTAAACCTCAGAACAAATTATTTGCAAGAGGTGATACTGTCCATGATGGGGAAAGTTACTATCAGTCAAAATATGGGGGAGGATTCGACAAATGTTTCCAATATTTTCATTGACGAATACATGCAGGATGCAAACGATGCGCAGCTCAAAGTATACTTATTTTTACTGCGTATGATGAAGGCGAATTTACCAACAAGTGTTCCAGAGCTTGCTGATAAATTCAATCATACAGAGAAGGACGTAATTCGCGCCCTTAAGTACTGGGAGAAAAAAGGTCTCATTGGTCTTGAATATGATGCAGATCAGAACCTTACCAGTATTCATATGGAAGAAATCGTAGCACACAAGACTTATGGCAGAAGGAAGGAAGACGTTATCAGAGCTCTTCCTACTGTTCAGTCAAGATCAGTATCTTCAGACATTTCCGAAAGTGCTGAACCAGCTGTAGTTAAGCACAACTACACTGCTTCTGTTCTTCGCAACTTCAAGCAGACAGAAGGAAGCGGCATTATGTTCATTGCAGAACAGTATTATGGCCGTCCTCTTAATCCAACAGAAATGTCTACTATATATTATATTCATGATGAGCTTAATTTTAGTGATGAGCTATTGGACTATCTGATGCAATATTGCGTCGATAATCATAAATCTGATTTCAGATATATGGAGAAGGTTGCCATCAACTGGAATCAGGAAGGAATCAGTACGCCAGAACAGGCTCGTGCGGAAAGCTACAAGCATGATGCAGATGTCATTACAGTAATGAAGGCTCTTGGTATGGAGAATGCTCCTACTGTAAAAGAAGGTTCTGTAATCACTTCGTGGCGCGGGGAGTTGGGATTTACGATGGATATTATCATGGAAGCCTGCGATCGCACTGTTATGGCTACTCAGAAAGGTCGTTTAAGATATTGCGACAAGATTCTTCGCAGCTGGCATAAAAGTGATGTTAAAACAAGGGAGGATATTGCCAGACTCGATGCCAATCACAACGCTGACGTTCGTAAAAAGAAGGTCATGGCTTCCGTATCATCCATCGATAACACAGGTCGTTTAGGCGGATCATATATCCGCTCAAACGGTTCCCAGAACAGCTTTACTCAGTTCCAGCAGAATACATATAATTTTGCTGAACTTGAACAGCAGCTTCTGGACAACTAATAATAGTTACTATCCGCAGTCTATCGGGGAGTAACGCTCTCTACCTGATTGGGGAATCAGGTGGAAACACAAAGTAAAGCCCTGTACTTTGTTTTGGCGGCGGCAAAAGCCTTCCCTAAAACACGTACGGGGCTATATTGGTGTCATATGATATAATGATTGTTATATCAAACAAATATTATCGCACATACTAATTCACATCAGGAGAACAACATGGCATTAACTAACGCTCAATATGACGCAATAATGCATGAATACGAGGAAAGGCGCTCTCTTCATCGTCAGGAACTTGAAGACAGACAGCGCTACGTATACGAAAATGTTCCAGGCTACAAAGATCTTGAAGACGCTACCGCTACAGCAAGCGTAAACTTTGGTCGTCGTCTTCTCTCAGGTGAAAGACTTGACAGGTCCACTCTTCGTCAGGAGCTTGCCGAACTGGCCAAGCAGAAACTCACTCTACTTACCGAGGCAGGTTTTTCTTCTGACTATCTTGATATGGGCTATACCTGCCCTTCTTGTAAAGATACCGGATATATCGGTAATGAAAAATGTCATTGTTTCAAACAGAAAATTATTGAAACTCTCTATGATAAATCCAATCTCAAAATGCTCACAAAAAGCGCTAATTACAGGCTTCTTACAGATAAATACTATACTGGTGAAGATTTAAAAAGATTCCAGGGCGCTGTTAAAAACAGTGAAGATTTTGTTAAGAATTTTAACTCCGACTACCAAAACTTATTTATTTATGGTACAGTTGGTACTGGCAAATCGTTCTTATCGATTTGTGTTGCCAATGAACTATTAAAGAAAGGGCATTCAGTCATATATTTTAGTTCCCTGGGGCTATTTACCATGCTGAGTGAGTATGCCTTTGATGCCAAGGCCAAACAGGAGCTTCGCAGCATCTATGATGATCTTTACAACTGTGAACTGCTTATAATTGATGACCTGGGCACGGAACGTACTAACAATTTTGTGGCATCCGAGTTGTTTTCCTGTCTCAATGAACGTGATATCAGGAAAAAATCAACAATCATAACCACAAACCTTTCTCTTGAAGACTTACAGGCTATTTACTCGGATCGTATTGTTTCAAGAATCATCAGCAATTACAAGCTTCTTAAGCTATCCGGTCCGGATATCCGTAAATTAAAGAAAATTGCACGAAAAGAAAGTGAGGATCTGCAATAATGCCAAAGAGAGAAGAGAAACGTAATCTGGAGACAATCCCTGTTGGATCACTGGGAATCATTCCCCTTAAGGGTGTTGGCTCTTTAGCTGAAAAGGTTGATTACTATCTCGTAAAATGGAGAGCAGAAAGAGAAAACGAGCACAAGGGAAGCCTTGCATTCACAGGATATGAGCGTCCATCCTATATTTTGGATGCTGAGGTTCCAAGATTTGGAACAGGTGAAGCAAAGGGTGTGATCAAGACTTCTGTTCGTGGTGATGATTTATATCTCTTAGTTGATGTATGTAACTATTCACAGACCTATTCTCTATTTGGTCAGGAAAATCACATGTCTCCTGATGATCATTATCAGGATTTGAAGAGAATAATAGCTGCTGTTGGTGGTAAGGCTCGTAGAATTACTGTTATCATGCCTTTCCTGTACGAATCCAGACAACACAAGAGAAGTTCAAGAGAGTCTCTTGACTGCGCTATCGCTCTTCAGGAACTTGTAAATATGGGTGTAGACAACATTATTACTTTTGACGCCCATGATCCACGAGTTCAGAATGCTATTCCTCTTAACGGTTTTGAAACTGTACGTACCACATACCAGTTTATTAAGGCTCTCCTTCGCAATGTATGGGACCTTAAGCTTGACTCCGATCACATGATGGTCATCAGCCCGGATGAAGGTGGAATGGGACGTGCAATCTATCTTGCCAGCGTACTTGGTCTTGATGTAGGAATGTTCTACAAGAGACGTGACTATACACAGGTAGTTGATGGTCGTAACCCTATCGTTTCACATGAGTTCCTTGGAACTAGTGTAGAAGGCAAATCAGTTATCATCGTTGATGATATGATCGCATCAGGCGAAAGCCTTATCGATGTAGCCAAGGCTCTTAAAGAGCGTAAGGCTGCCAGAATTTATGCATTCTCAACCTTTGGTCTTTTCACCAGTGGTCTTGAGAAGTTTGATGAGGCATATGAGAACGGCATTATCGACAGAGTTCTTACTACCAACCTTGTTTATCAGACACCTGAGCTGTTATCACGTGAGTGGTATATCAGCTGCGATATGAGTAAGTACATCGCATACCTTATCGATACACTTAACCATGATGCTTCTATCAGTGATCTTCTTAATCCTGTTGAGCGTATCAACAACATTATTGAGCGCTATAACAGTGGGGAGCTTCGTGCTAGCTTGGAGCAGAGCACTTGATGCCTGAAGGTTATTGGCTTCGCAGACGCAACCACCATCAGTTTAAATAAATTCTTGTTTTCGTCTGCGTCGTGATTTACTTCAAAATAAAAAATGAGAGAATCCTTGCCTGGGGCAAAACTCGGTGCTTCGCACCTCAAACATGTTGCCCCATACAGCAAGTCTTCTCTCATTTTTATTTTGGTAAAGCCTATAGTAACTCTTTAATATCCGTCAATGTCTCAACACACGCATACAATTTCTTAGAAAGTTCTTCGTCAGGCTGGGTGAGGTCAGGCACCATGATGACGTTGCAACCGGCAAGGCAGGCACTGGTTACGCCGTTTGGTGAATCTTCTACGGCAAAGGTTTCTGATGGGTCAAGACCAAGCTGCTGACAGGCAAAAGAATATATGTCAGGCGCTGGTTTACCAAGCTTTACCATGTCTGAGCAGATTATTTTATCAAAATGCTCGAACAATCCAAGCTTTGTAAGGTAGCCTTTTGTTCGCTCGTAGTCATTGGCTGTAGCGATGCATGTAAGAATCCCATGGTCACGAAGCCATGTGAGGATCTCCACTGCGCCCGGTTTAAGAGGGATTCCGTGTTCCTTAATAATATCTACAACAATGCCCTTTCTATACTCTCGAACTTCATTGTAGTCAAAGTCCTGCCCGAACCACTCCTTGAACTTCTCCGGAGCAAAGGGTCTTCCAAGGGATCGGAGCTCCAGCGGCATCCAGGGCTCGCATTTATAGCCAAAGTGCTCCAAGGCCTTAGGCCATGCCTCCTGATAGAATTTTTCTGTATCTGTAAGTGTGCCGTCCAAGTCGAATATGACAGCCTTTATATCCTTCTTTTCCACAACCAAATATGTCTTCCTATATTTACAAAAATACTTACTTCTATTAACCGGATTTATTAACCAGCTTTATAATCAATCAATACATATCTTAACCTGCTAAATCTATCCGATAGTAGGCACTTTAATCATGCATCTATATTTTTGTTTCCTTCAGTGCCTCTCATCCTCATTCTCGAATCTCTCGCAGAATCTGGCAGAAAATGAAGGTTCCACCCCTGCACTGGTAAGATGATGAATATCCCCGATTCTAAGAGTCCTGAATGTTGCAATACCCTTTTGCCTCTCTTCAGTTACTACCTCAGTAACTGAAGTTGGGGCTGTAGCCAGTGACTGCAGCGTAACAAATGGAGACACATTCCAAAGCCTTGATAAAAGAACTGCTGTAATCCCGAAATGGCAAAAGAAAGCTACAGTCTTACTATTTCCCTCTGACACCTCATAGATATCTCCATCTCTTTTGTATCCATAATCAGCAAGGAATTTGTCAAAGGAGTCTATTACGTACTCATACTTTCCGCGCATGTCGCTGCTCTGTACAAGCTCTGAATCCAGAAAAGAATTCCTGTCAAAAAGCTCAGGGTGCTGTCCAAAATATGAGGGCAGAATATCCCATATAATTCGCTTTTTGTACTCTCCTGTTTTTTCATCCTTCCTAAGTTCAGTTGAGAAAGCCTGCCTTGCGCCCTCAGATAAATTCGGATCAAATTCTGCCGGAAACTCTCTAAGCCAGTCCAGCGTAACAGCTTCTTTTCCAAGCTTCTCAATGGAATAGGCAGCTGTATCCGCTGCCCTTCCTAATGGTGACACATATACGTCGTCAATCCCAAAATCTTCAATTGTATCTGCAAGGAGCCTTGCTTCAATGCGTCCCTTCTCTGTCAGAGTATCGTTTACATAGTCGGGATCTCCATGCCTTATAAATAACAGTCTCATTTATCAGAACCCCAAATTATCATTAACCAGAATCACATGAATTCTGTCCTTGTGTCTTGAAAATCTTGTCATCAAAAACTGACAGCAGATAGTATCAGGAGATTTGCAGTCCATACATGAACCGGTCTTAGAACATGGAGTACTTAAGCCAAATCTCTGAGCATTGATAGGAGCAGCCACATTTCTTGCCCTCTTCATGGCGCCATCCACATCATCGCAGATCTTATTCATGCCCACTATGAACAGAACATGCTTTGGTCCCTGGGCAATCATGGAAACACGATTTGAATTACCATCAATATTGATAATCACGCCGTCCTCAGTCATGGCATTAGCACTTGATAAAAAGAAATCTGCATCATAACCTGCCAGCATTGCAGCTCTTTTTTCTTCAGCGGTACTAGCCTTATCTCTGTCAATAAAGTTATAATTGCCATTCTTAATTGCTTCCACAAGTCCAATCTCATGAGCACTCATGGCGCCGCCCATAGTTACAGAGCTTCCCTCAGGAATAATCTCAAGAGCCTTAGCAAGTGCTTCCTCTTTGGTAGAGGCATAATATCCTGTCATATTTCTGGACTCAAGCCCTTTAATTACCTTCTGTGCCAATAACTCATTTCTCTTTGCAATATTCTCGTTCATAGTCTTTTTCTCCTTACCATATACGCCACTGTTTCAAATTCCCTTAAAGCTCATTACAAAGGTCAGCTTCTCATCCTTTGGAAGCAGGAACTCCGGATGAGTCTTTGCTCCCCAGGTATCATCGCCTGCGATACCCATCTGCTGTTTGCTGCAACGAACTACAGTCTTGGTAACACGAGGAAGCTCATATGCATGGTCTGCCACCTCAAGTTCATCAGGAAGGTAAGGAATTGCACTGAAATTCATGGTATCAGGTGCCTCAAACAAAAGACCACGGCCTCTGTTATCCATTATCTTAGCCCACCTTACGCCTGTTCTGTTTCCGGTCTCTTCCGGTCTTAAATAGCTCTCCATAGCCTCTTTGGTGGTTGTCTTGAAAATGCCCAGCTTAGCTCCTCTGTTTCTATCTACATAGTTTTCCATTGGGCCATTTCCGTAGTATTCCACCTTATCAAACTCAGGGCTGAATCTAAAGAGCATTCCAAATTCAGGCATAGGTGTAAGCCCCTCAACAGGCTCATATTCTTCTTTTACCCATACTCTTCCATCGCCCGTTACTGTATATGTCACAAGCACGCTTGCAGCCGGTGTTGTTGGCAGATAGTATTTGCAAATTACACTTACGCTGTTCTTATCTTCTACAACCTTAGGATATCCCCATCTCTCCTCGAAGCTGCCGTTAATGTATCCGGTGGATTCTTCCATGATTGGAGAAGTTGTAGCATATGTGCTGGCAATCTTCCACTGAGCGTACCTTCCGGCCATGTTGTTTCCTCTGTCGTTCTCAACAGGAGCGCGCCAGAAGTTAGGTCTTGGAAGTCCCAGTCCCTGGATCAGCTCTTTTCCTCCATAATTGTAGGAAGTAATAGTTCCCTTTTCTCTTGAGAACATAACACTGAAGTGATTGCCCTTTACTCCAATATTGTAATTACCCTTTACAACCTTAAGTGGTCCGCAGCTCACAAAGGTTGAAGCAGCAGTCCTGAACACGCCCTGTCCAAATGCAACTTCATGGCCGCGTTTTGCCCACAATGTGTCATCGCGAAGTCTGAAGGAAACAGTTACCACGTACTCATCAAGCGGGAATGGTCCATTCTCGTCAAAAGAGCCTGCACTTGTAACAGACATCTTGTCTGAAATAGCCTGTGGAAGCTCATACTCTTTTTCTGAAAGTGGCTCTACATCAGTAGCCATGCGCTTCTCGAGAAGCTTTTTACCATCCCTCTCGAGAATTACTACGCAGTCAAACTCACTGGTATTAGTGAAAAGAGAAGTATTAACCACCTTCACCTTATCATTCTCAACATAACCCCTGATATTCTGATAGTTGAACTTAACATCCTGCATCTTGGCGTAAGGCTCACGCTCAGAGTTTACTATTCCGTTTCCGCTAAAGCTATAGTCTGTAGGTCTCTCGCCATGATCACCGCCGTAGGCCTGGAAATCTTCTCCGAAACAGTTTTTAGCTCTAATAGTCTGATCCACAAAATCCCAGATAAAGCCGCCCTGATAGCGTGGTTCCCTGTCAGCCAGATCAGTGTATTTGAACATTCCACCGCAGGAATTAGCCATAGCATGGGTATACTCGCAGCAGATAAAAGGCTTATCAGGATGCTCAGCTAAGAACTTCTCAATTGCAGTTACAGGCGGGTACATCTGGCTTTCCATATCACTTGTATCATTGTAGGTTCTGTCATGGCAGATTCCCTCATAATGAACAAGTCTGTCCGGATCAAGCTTTCTAAAGAGCTGAGACATCTCGTAAGGAACCTTGCCGCCATGGGATTCATTTCCTATTGACCAGATCAGAACTGATGGATGATTCTTATCAAGCTGGTATGTTGAATTAATTCTATCCAGCATCATATCCATGCAGTTATCCCTGCTGCCGGGAATTGCATAAGGAATAGCAGCCTCATTACCAAGATGTGACCAGCTTCCATGGGACTCCATGTTATTCTCTGCAATCATATACAGACCATAAATATCGCACAGCTCATAGATTGCTGCTGAATTCTGATAATGGCTGGTTCTGATCGCATTGATATTATTGCGCTTCATTGTAATAATATCTTTTAATGTATCCTCATAAGACACTACTCGTCCGCTGTCACACGAAAACTCATGACGGTTCACACCCTTAAACACAATGCGCTTTCCGTTTATGAGCATAAGGCCATTCTTCATCTCAAAACGTCTAAAGCCCACATTCTGCCTAACTATTTCACAGGTATTGCCCTCAGCATCCTTAACAATAAGAACAAGCTGATAAAGCTGAGGATCCTCCGCACTCCAGAGAACCGGAGAAACCACCTTTTCTTTTACCACCTTATCCTTGCCGTTTTTCACGCATCCCTTTACTACAGGGTGATTATTTCTGTAAAGAACATATGCAGTCTCACCGGCCTCATTAAGCTCTTTTCCTGAAACAAATTCACTTACATTTACGGTCACCTCAAGCTCAGCCTCAGTGAAATCATCAGTTAAAAGAGTTCTGATCTTAACATCTTCAAGATGTGCTGCAGGAAGCAGCTCCAGATACACATTCCTGTAAATGCCTGAAAATCTGAAGAAATCCTGGTCCTCCATCCAGCTTGAAGAAGTCCACTTAAACACCTGAACTGCCAGCTTATTGACGCCTTCCTTCAAATAATTTGTAAGGTCAAACTCAGATGGAGTAAATGTATCTTCGCTATATCCAACATATTTACCATTGAGCCATACTGCATAGCCACTTTCCACACCCTCAAAGATAACGTGTACCCTCTGGTCCATCCAGCCTGCAGGCAGATTAAAATACTTCACGTAGCTTCCGACAGGATTAAACTCCTCAGGAACCTGACCAAGCTCGATATTCTCATGACCATCCCATGGATACTGTACATTTATATATGCCGGGATATCATACCCTTCCAGCTGCATATGTGCAGGCACATGAATATCATCCCAGAAGTTACAGTCATATTCTTCTTTTTCAAATCCGGGAACTGCAGCTCTATAAGCCTTGGCATAATGAAATTTCCAAAGGCCGTTTAAGGAAACACGTAAAGAAGTCTCCCCTTCTGCAAGCTCATCCTCTGTAGCATAAGCCACAAAATCTCCATGAGCAGGAAGTACATTATCCTTAAAAAACATAGGATTCTTAATCTGTTCATAATCAAATCTTTCCATTTACTTTTCCTCCATAAGATAGGTCACAAAATGATTACCGTTCTCTTCAAAAAGCTTCTCTGAGTCCTTCATTCCATATTTATAAACAGTACCTGTTGTCGGATTCATCAAAACAGTATTCTGATCGTTAAAGCCTATTATAAGAACTGCAGAACCATCGTTTAGCATTGCCATTACCGGAATATCCATATTTACGTAATAGAGCATAGCCGACATAGGACAGCCATCAAGATCCAAAACAGTTGCATCCGCAAGAGATGTTTCCAATATCTGATTCACGCTGCTTCCGGATTCCAAAAGAACCTCAACATTCCTGTTAATCCCTTCAAAAATCAGGATCAGATCAAGACAAACCGCAACCGAATCCTTACCGGTCATATCCTCATAGCTCTCAGCTGTTCGCGTTATGGACATTATCTGATTAGAACGTAAAAGATTACCCTTATACCAAACGTATCTGTTATTGTCATCAACCACAACCGCCGGTGCAGAATATGCAGTCTTCACAGCTTTGGCAGGATCCGTATATATCCCCTCTATTCCCATCAGGCCATATACATAATAAAACGGTTCAAGCCTTTTGTTTCTATCAGATTCAATAGTCACATTTCTATCGCCCTCAAACAGCGTCTGGGCAGGAGTCATTACACGCAGCTGCTTAATCTTTATCTCATTCTTGGCACTTATCTGAACAATCTTTTCATACACATCTACAGATACAACGTTTACAACGTTGCTTCCTGCTTCAGACTTCAGAGTGTTCATTATCTGATCATCGTAGGTGCTGACATATTTGCCCGTCTCAGGATTTTTGACAACCCTTGTCATTTTGATCTGATTATCCCCTATGGAAACAGATGTAACATAGATTCCATCCGGGTGATAGTTTTCAAGAATATTTCCATCCTTATCCTGAATCTTGATGTTATACATGGCATAGACAGGATTACCCATCTGATCGGCAAGCACATCCTCCTGATGCACCAGACCAAATACCATATCTTCACCCATAAAGCCCAGCACCCTTATATAATCATCTTCATCTGCCGAAACCTCAGAAATAATCTGGTTGTACAGATTCATCATATTAAGGCTCTTTAGGTCATTACTCTGCCATGCTATTGTGCTCATGGATTCTGAAACCTTATAGCTTCCGCTTCCAATGCCGGCCACCACTGATGTTGCAGTCTTATCAACAAGGTCCACAGCATAGATATTCTGATCCAGCATTACGTAAAAGATATCGCTATTATTGACATACGCCAGTGTATTCACATACTCCATGACTATTCTGGCATCGTTTTTACTCTCTATAAAGCAAAGTTCCTCTACGCAGTTAAGTGTCGCATTGTAGTCATAAACAGCTATTCCGACTCTGCCTTCATGGATGCCTCTGTTCATGTAGCCATACACTGCAAACTTAACATTTCCGGCCTCATCAACCTTTAGAATCTTGATGGAGTTATCATCCCACCTGCATCTTGCATCGTCGTTTTCTTCATCATAAAAGCCAAACAAAAAAGCCAGCTTGTTCTCTGAATTATTAAGCATATAGAGCCGGTTTTCACTCACAAAAGCGAAGGCACTTCCGCTGCTGCTTTCAACCAGCTGCATCTCAGGATCGGAAATGCTCATTCCAATCACATTCTTGGTAATAGAAAAAGATTTGACGTCAAATATGTAATTCATTGTCCTCTCGTAATTAAGAAGATAAATCCTATCTGACGTATATCTGATCCTGAAAGCTTCATTTACGTTATAGACTTTACTTACGGCACCCTCTTTTATGCTAACTCTGTACTTAAGAAGATAGCTTCCAGTCTGCCCATGAAGATCTGTCACAAATATTTCAGGTTCCGTGTGATCGGTAATCTGCAATTCTCCCCAGGTAACCTGGCTGAAGCTGCTATGAATGTTTACTGTGTTAAAAGTAGTATTATCACCCTCAGAATTGGACTCAAGATACCTTGAGTACTCCTGGGCCTGTTCCTTGTTAAAGGTCGCACTACTAAAGCCTTTAACAAACTCCATTTCCTCAGAAACATGATACCTGGAATCATCGTTGGTCCAGATAATCCTGCTGTAGTACCTTGCCCTTCCGCTTTCAGTATCTATCAGCATTACCAGCATATATTCCTTGCCTGAGGTTATCAGGTCTTTTAACACAAAAGAACCTGTAAGCTTATTATCACCTACATGATAATCGGAAATCACCGTATTCTCTACAAGTCCCGTGCCATCTATATTTCGAACTTCAAATCCTACCCCGGATACGTTCTCTCCAAAGGTATCAATCTGAAAATAAATCTCTCTGCTGCTTCCGATAGGATATACCGGCCCTCTCACATGTGCTATATCCATTTCACTTAAGTAACCATGCAGTGGATTTACGGCCTTTGAATCATTAATGAATGAAACAACCGGCAATGTAGCCGGAGCCATCTTAGCTGTCATGTCTGCGTTATCTTCGTTGGAAAGCCTGCTTATCACAAGCACCGATATAACAAACACCAGTATCGCATATATAATTTTAATTAGTGTTAATTTAACTGATTTTTGCTGCATAATTGACTTTCAATTTGAATAATAGTAATATTTTTGTAATACAATTTAGGCTGTTTGCAGTTTTCTCACAAAGGAGCTCACATGAAACATCCAATCTTGTACCGTAAACGCTTCATTCCAGATGAATGTGTTCTTTTAAAAAATGATGAAATCCTAAAGTGCGATGATTCCATGATCATCACCAAATGGACCACCATCAGAAGTCGCTGTGACCTTTCTCACGGCTATTCCTGTTATTACCTTGACAGAGGCTATAAGATCAGTAAGTTTCTAAGATCCGACGGATCTCTCCTGTGCTGGTACTGCGACATTATCACTCACGAATATAATCCCGATCACAACACACTTTTGGTAATAGATCTTCTGGCAGATGTCAAAGTCTATCCCGACGGCCGTATGCGCGTCGTAGATCTTGATGAACTGTCTCAAGCCTTTGAAGAGCGCCTTATTGATGAAACTCTTCTTAAAAAGAGCCTGCTCTCATTGAACAAGCTCCTTAATGATATCTACGAAGAGGGCATCGTCTCTCTTGTCGCTCCTATAGAAGAATTAATTTCATGAGTTAATTTCATGACTCAATAGAATACATGCCCGCCAATATTGATTCCTGACAATCCGGGAATAGGAGTTCTAAAATATACACACCTGCCCACATTTGAATAACCACGCATAGCTTCATCAGCCGCCTGATAACATGCTGCTGTTGCCTTTCCTTCTGCAAGAGCTATTGCAAGTCTTCCGCTGGCTACCGGTGAAAACTGTTTATTCTGGTAAATAACTCCAACAACAGTATCCGGATACACAGAGCTAAGAACCCTGTTAATAACTACCGCGCCCACGGCCACTTTCCCCTCGTAGGGCTCACCGCCAGCCTCGCAATATATCAGATTCGCCAAAAGATATCTGTCACCCTCTGCAAAACTCACCTGCGAAATATCTCTCCAGGTAGATCCTGCTGCCAGTCTCGACAGTCTCATTTCCTCTGCCAGCTTAGCCTCAAGAGCCTTTATATCCGCTTCCTGTGCCTTGATCTGATCTTCCAACTCCTGCGCTCTGGCCTCAGCATCTGAAATATCATTGGCATACTGCCTGATGCTTCCGGAAGTCTGCGAAACAAGACCTGAAACCCTGCTCTGCTCAGCCTGGGCCTTCACCTTGTAGTCATCAAGTTCTTCTTTTTCCTCTTCCAGAACTCTTTCTTTTTCCTCAATACTCTGCCTTGTCTGAATATACAAAAGAAACATCTTTCGGTCATAAGCAGACAGCTGCTCTATATAATTATTCTGATTAAGGAAATCCGCAAAGCTTGTTGCGCCGGTGATCATGTCGATAAGAACAAAGTTCTGCTTCTCATAAATGAACTGTACCCTCTTTTTCATGGAAGCATACTGCTCTTCTTCTGTCTTTTTGGCGGCCTCAAGCTCTGCCAGAGTATTCTCTATCTCTGTTTCCTTGTCCTCAATCTGTTCTTCTAAATCCGCCAGATTATTGCTGACCTCAGTAAGCTGATTGTTCAGAGTATTAAGCTGACCCTGAAGTGAGGATTTCTCCTCATTCATCTCAACTATGTCATCTTTGGTATTATCAAGCGCATCCTGTGACTGCTGCTTTTTTTCTTTGGCTTCTTCAAGCTGTTTTCTGGTAGACTCAGTGGCATTAACCTCCACAGAAGAAGCAGAAAAAAAGATTGTAAAAGCGCACAGCATCACCACTAAAGGCTTCCCCATTGCCCTTATGTAATTAAGAAAAAAATCCCCATCTTTTCTCATACAAAAATCAAATTGTAATCTTTATATTCCTACCACTTGGCTGATACTGATAGTACCTGACTCCCGCTGCATCAAACATCTTCTTGGACGCTCTCGTAGTAGCAGAATCACTGTATTTATCACTATCAAAAACCACCGTACGAATTCCTGCCTGAATAATAGCTTTGGCGCATTCATTACATGGAAAAAGAGAAACGTAAATCTTGGCTCCTACAAGGCTTCCACCACGATAATTCAAAATAGCATTAAGCTCGCTGTGGGTAACAAAAGGATACTTGGTGGAGAGCTCGTCCTCGCCGTCTCTCTCCCAAGGAAAATCCTCATCAGAACAGCCCTTTGGAAATCCATTATATCCCATGGAAAGAATATTATTATCCTCGCTGACAATGCAGCTTCCCACCTGTGTATTGGGATCCTTGGAACGCATTGCAGCAAGCTTGGCAACGCCCATAAAGTATTCATCCCATGTAATATAATCTTCTCGCTTCATAGTGCCTCCATGTATTGTGCGCGTCGTATATCTTATTTCTATAAATGTATGATGAGTATTGAGTGATATGCGGATTGCTCCACTTCGTTCTCACAATCCTATATCACTTATTTTGTTCCGAAGATCCTATCCCCTGCGTCTCCAAGACCAGGAACAATATAACCATGCTCATTGAGCTTCTCATCCAAAGATCCTACATAAATATCAACGTCCGGATGAGCCTCCTGCATAGCCTTAAGTCCTTCAGGTGCTGCTATGATGCACATGAAATGAATGTGCTTGCAGCCTCTGTCCTTGAGCATCTGAATAGCGGCAACTGATGAACCACCTGTAGCAAGCATAGGATCAACCACAAAGATTTCTCTGTCTGCCACATCAGCAGGCATCTTGCAATAATACTCTACTGGCTTAAGTGTCTCAGGATCTCTGTACAGACCGATATGACCAACCTTAGCTGCAGGTATAAGTGCCAGCATACCATCCACCATTCCAAGACCAGCTCTTAAAATAGGAACAACACAAAGCTTTCTTCCCTTAAGTTCCTTAACAGTTGTCTTGCAGATAGGTGTCTCGATCTCAACATCCTTAAGCTGAAGATCTCTTGTTGCCTCATAACAGATAAGCATAGCAATCTCGCTGATTGTCTGTCTGAAACTCATAGTCCCCGTATCGATTCTCCTAATGTAACCGATCTTATGCTGAATCAACGGATGATCCATAATAACTACTTTACCCATATCGTCCTCCTCCATATATAAATGTTTTATTTATTAACAAAAAATATTACTTCTCAACATCCATAACCTTAGCAATTCTGCGGCTGTGCTTCTCCAAATTAGAAAAAGCTGTATCAAGGAAAGTATCAACTATTTCATTTGCAAGAAGTGGTCCAACCATTCCGCCACCCATAGCAAGGACATTGGCATCATTATGCTCTCTTGTAAGTCTTGCAGTTGTAGTCTCTGAGCAAAGTGCACATCTGATTCCCTTAACCTTGTTAGCTGCAATTGAAATACCAATACCTGTTGTACAGATTACAATACCCTTTTCGCATTCACCGGCTGCAACTGCCTTTGCAGCAGCAATACCAAAGTCAGGATAATCACAGGAATTCTTATCGTAGGTTCCAAAATCCTTGTACTCGATATTTCTCTCTTCAAGGTGCTTTTTTACGGACTCTTTAAGATCAAATCCGCCGTGATCACTTGCTATAGCTATCATTTTTCATACTCCTCTTTATATTATATTTATTATAATCCCACTAATCTATAAATGATATAAGGATTACACCGTTATCACATGATGGCCTGCCGCTTTCAGAAGTCTGTTCATGATGGCCTGTCCGATTCCACTGTCATCAAAAGACTCTGAGAACATAATGTCCACGTTCTCATCATCAAACTCCCTAAGTACCTTAAACAGCTCGTGTGCAATAGTACTCTCATCATCTCTGGTGCCAACACTCTTTACAATAGTAGCTTTATAAAGGTCCTTGGTGGCATCAGTTCCAATGATTCCCACACGTTTTCCCTGTTCCATGGAAGTCTTAGTCACTTCATTAATATAGCTGACTACGCTATCCTGAGAGCCCTGAACTATTGTAAGTTCGCCCTTAGGAGCATAATGTCTGTACTTCATTCCCGGCGCCTTGGGTTTCTGGGTAGAAGAACTGTCTATGATAGTCCTGTCTATACTGATCTCGCCCAAAACCTCTTTTAACATATCTGCTGTAATATAGCCCGGACGAAGTATCATCGGAACTTCACAAGTAAGATCCACAATAGTGGATTCAATTCCTATTCCAACCTGTCCTCCGTCAATTATCATTTCTATCTTGCCGGACAAATCCTCAACGCAATATCTTGCAAGAGTAGGGCTTGGTCTTCCTGATGTGTTGGCACTAGGCGCTGCAATATAGCCGCCTGACTGTCTTATAAGTTCCAAAGCAATCTGATTATTAGGCATCCTGATAGCCACTGTATCAAGACCGCCGGTAGTTTCATAGGGTACCTTATCATTCTTATTCATGATCATGGTAAGTGGTCCCGGCCAAAAAGCTGCTGCGAGCTTCTTTGCTGAATCAGGAACACTACTTACGATCCTGGTCAGATCTTCAAACTCTGCCACATGTACTATAAGCGGATTATCTGATGGTCTTCCCTTCGCTGCATATATCTTCTGTGAAGACTTTGGATTAAGCGCATCTCCTCCAAGACCATATACTGTCTCAGTAGGGAAAGCAACAAGGCCGCCATCTTTAATGATCTGACCAGCTTTTTTTAGATTCTCCTTTGCAACGTCATCTATATTTTTTTCTTCAATTATTACTACTTCTGTTTCCAATTTCTTTATTCCTCGATATAACTTGAAATAACATCCCAGATATCGCTTGTCTCCATACCCAAAGACCATGCTGCGATACCTGCTATATTCTGAGCCTTCATTGAATCAATCTTCTGTCCGATGGACTCAGCATCCTCCATCCAGATCTGATGAAGTGTTCCGTCAGAGGATGTATATTCTCCGTAATTCTGTCCGGCGTTTACATCCCAGCTCATGGCAATATTATGATTTGAAATATATTCCCTGGCTATCTTCATAGAAACCGCTTCGCTGGAAAGACTTCCATTGGAGGTATGCCAGATTCTGGTATAAAAAGGCACAGCATTTATAACCTTGGAAGGATCAACCTTGGCAATGGTATTCTTGATTCCATTCTCAACATAGCTAAGAGAAGCAACAGAGCCCGCCTCAGCAGAACCTGAATAATGCTCATCATAACCCATGATAATAACATAATCAGCCACGATACCCTGTTCCCTGATATTGTAGTGATCATTGAAATTCATAGGCACATAATTATCTATAGAAAAAACAAGATTGTTTTTCCTGCAGGCAATTGATAACTCTCTTACAAATTCTACGTAGGACTGGCCATCCTCGGAAGCAATTGTTTCGAAATCCAGATTGATTCCGTCAACTCCCTGAGCCAGCGCATACTCCATAAGTGAATTGATCGCGTGCTGTCTTGATTCATAGTGGGCCAAAAACTCAGATACTGAGAAATCATTTCTGCTGGTGAAATTATCCACCAGTGCCCACACCTCTAAGCCTTTGTCATGGGCCGTTTTCACATAGCCGGCAGTTCCTATGCTCTCTATTTCTCCACCTTCACCTGAAAGCTTATACCAGGTAGGGCAAATAACATTGAGGCTCTTGGACTCTGCAAGAATTGATGTAATGGTATCATTGCCGGCAACACCGCCGATATTATGAAATCCAAGATTTATCTTGTGATCACGCCTAATTGAAGTATACTCTCCCGGAACGTAATCCTCCACAGGAATAGGGCTTCTGGTGGTAATATCCGTAAGGCGTTTATTCTCAACATAACCAATATAGGCATCAGAAGTCTTTACCTTGGTCCAATTCTCTAGCTCCTCGAGAATTACTACCGTCTCATCCTTCTCAAGAGGTCTTAATATTTCACTCTTAACACCGCCCCTAAGTCTAAGGTCTGTCTTCTTATTAATAGTAGCGATATTCTCATCTTCCCAGCTGGTGGTCAGCTGCATGTGATTAGGTGACTCAAATCCTTCAAAAGAGAAATTAGCAAACTTCTTCACATAGTCAAGCGCCAGATAAAGTGTATCATTCTCAAGTCTGGCAATCACATATCCCTCATCAGAAGTATTTCCATCGGAATCTGACCAGGAAGTAGCACCAATCTGCGCCATGATTACTTTGGTGGCCGTTGTATAAAACAACGTATTGTCACTCTTTCCATAGTAAAACCTGTCATTAAGGTATTTCTGAACAGATGGAAAATCCATATAATAATGTCCATCCAGAAGCAGGGCTCTTTCCTCTATTCGTTCATTGCCTAAAATTATCGCAACATCTGTATCTGAAGTAATATCATAATAATCGTTAAGATCTGCCTTCTCGGTGCTATATGAATAACGCTGGTAGGCAATCTGTCCGGCATATATTCCCCCGATAACTAAAATAAGAGCGATTATAATAATCGCCGGAATCACTTTCTTTTTCATGCTCTAGCTCCTTTACAATCGCTCTATATTATAGCAGACTATTAAGTTTACGTCATTATTAAAGTCTCTTTGAATAATAACCCAATCATTCGGCCAAAATTGGAGAAGAAAAAATCTTTTTTCTTTCGTGTATACTGAGGCGGGGTCCTCTCTTTATGCTAAATCAACGACTTTGGGCACTAAATGCTTGATAGTTATTACACAGTTTTGTCCTAATAAATTGTGTCATTCTCAAAACCAAAAGGCTTATTACATGTGATAAATTCATCAAATTATTCTAAAATGACACCTTTTCTTTTGACGTATATTAATATTTGAAGCGCCACATGCCAAGTCCTCCCTATTTGATGAAAATAGCCGCACCAAATATGGTATAATAATAGTAGAAAAATACTATAAATTGTCTATGTGTATATTGTTTGATTGAAATAATTTTTTGGGATTAAATCGAATAATACTTAGTAAGACATTCACTTACAAGAAGTGAACAATTGAAGATCATAGATTTGTATCCAAAAATTATTAACAAAGTTCGCCTCCTTTCCGGACTTAAATCTCCGGCAGGCGCCTCACAAATAATATGCTAGCATAAAATTATTAAGAAAAACCGTCGAAATTTCTTAAGATTTTATGAAGATGGCAAAAAAATAGTTTTTTTCTAAAAAATATGTCGATACATCTATTGACATAGAATATTCTTTAAATTAGTATCTATGTATTCCAAAGTCAGGAGGTAGGCATCATGAAAATTGAAAAAGTCAATGATCACCAGATCAGATGCACCCTTACCAAAGATGACCTTGCGAAGCGTGACCTCAAGATTACAGAGCTTGCATACGGAACTGATAAGGCCAAAGAGCTATTTCAGGACATGATGCAGCAGGCTAATTTACAATATGGTTTCGATGCAGAGGATACACCTCTCATGATAGAGGCTATTCCGATCAATTCAGAGTGCATTGTTCTGATCATCACCAAAGTGGAGGATCCCGAGGAACTTGATACCAGGTTCTCCAATTTCGCTCCATCTGTTCACGAAGACGATGACGACGATGATGATTACGAGTATTACGATGAAGAGGACGAATACGAAGAAGGCGAAGATGAAGATGTGATGAGCCTCTTTAAGAGACTCCAGTACAGCAACATGAAGGATTCTTTTGATACATCCGCCTCTACTTCATCAGATTCCAAGAAGGTCAAAGAGAAAACTAACAGTCCTCGTAAAAAAGGACTTCCCGGACGCAAGGGCTTAAGAATCTTCTCCTTTGATTCACTTCACGAGGTTCAGAAATTTGCCAAGACAGTTTGCAAGGCATTTAATGGTACTAACACACTTTACAAGAATGAATCCAGCGGTAAGCTTTACCTGATTCTTCATCAGGGTGATCTGGAAGACAACGTATTTGCCAATATCTGTTCTCTTCTTACAGAATATGGCAAGACTGAGGTAGGCAGCACAGCAGAAGAACAGTATCTTCTCGAGCACTACACAGTATTAGTAAAAGATAATGCAGTTCAGGCATTATCCAAATTATAAATAATAAAGGGCGCCGGTTCTAAGAACCGACGCCCTTATTATTTCTGATATTCTACTGATTACCCGAAATTACTCATTTCCATAGAGGTTAACGAGTTTCTCAAGGTAAGCTCTGTGCTCCTTAGCGTGCTGAGCAGCAGCAGCGTTGAGCTTAGCAGCTCTCTCAGGATTCTTGAGTTTAAGTGAAAGGTATCTAACCTCACCATCAAGGAAGCTCTGGAAGTCTTCTGTTGCAGGCTTAGAATCAAGAGTGAACTTGTTCTCTGCCTGAGGATTGAATCTGAACATATCCCAGTATCCTGTAGCAACAGCCTTCTTCTCCTCATCCATAACCTTGTTCATGCCGGCCTTAAGACCCTGGTTGATACAAGGAGCATATGCGATGATAAGTGAAGGTCCTGGATAAGCCTCAGCCTCTTTAATTGCATTGATTGTCTGCTGCATATTAGCACCCATAGCGATCTGAGCAACATATACGTAGCCATAGCTCATTGCGATAGAAGCAAGATCCTTCTGCTTGATCTCTTTACCGCCTGCAGCGAACTGTGCAACAGCACCTGTAGGAGTAGCCTTAGATGACTGTCCGCCTGTATTTGAGTAAACCTCAGTGTTTACAACGAGAACGTTAACATCCTTACCGGAAGCAAGTACGTGATCGAGACCACCGAATCCGATATCGAATGCCCATCCGTCACCACCGAAGATCCACTGTGACTTCTTAGCTGCGAAGTCTTTGTTCTTGATGATGTACTTAGCTGCATCTGAGCTGTCGCCCTTAAGAGCCTCAACAAGAGCCTCTGTAGCAGCTGTGTTCTCAGCACCGTTTGAGAATGTGTCGAGCCACTTCTGAGCAGCATCCTTAGCAGCGCCGCCTGCAGCTACAACAGCCTCAACCTGCTCCTTGATAGCATCACGGAGTGCGTTCTGAGCAAGTACCATACCCATACCAAACTCAGCATTATCCTCGAACAGTGAGTTATCCCATGCAGGACCCTGTCCCTTAGCATTTACTGTGTAAGGTGTTGAAGGTGAAGAGTTACCCCAGATTGATGTACATCCTGTAGCGTTAGCAACGTACATTCTGTCACCAAAGAGCTGAGTAACAAGTTTAACATAAGGAGTCTCACCACAACCTGCGCAAGCGCCTGAGAACTCAAGGAGTGGCTGCTTGAACTGTGAGCCCTTGATTGAACCTTCGCCGAACTTAGCAACAACATCTTCCTTGATTGGAAGTGTTACAGCATAGTCGAAGTACTTCTGCTCTTCCTTATTAGCTGCGATAGCACCCATCTTAAGTGTCTCGCCCTTGTTATTTCCAGGACATACATTTGCGCAAGATCCGCAACCTGTACAGTCAAGAGCTGAAATAACAACTGAGTACTTGTATCCGTCCATTCCAGCGATAGGCTTAGTCTGAAGTCCTTCCGGAGCCTTAGCAATCTCATCGTCTGTCATAGCGATTGTACGGATTGCAGCGTGAGGACATACAAGTGAGCAGAATCCACAACCGATACATGTTGTAGCATCCCACTTAGGAACGTTAACTGCAATACCTCTCTTCTCGAATGCAGCTGATCCTGAAGGTGTAGCACCATCAACGTATGGAAGACAATCAGATACCTTAAGGGTATTACCTTCCTGAGCGTTAACCTTTGTCTGGATATTGTTAACGAAGTCAACAACGTCCTTTCTGCTGCCCTCAGCCTTCTTGAAGTCAAGGCCTTCATCCTGTGCGTTAGCCCAAGACTCAGGAATCTCAACCTTAATAAGGTTCTTAGGATCTGCACCTGCATCAATAGCATCCCAGTTCTTCTTAACGACATCTTCACCCTTACGGCCGTATGTCTTCTGAGCTGCATCCTTCATGAACTTGATAGCATCAGCTTCAGGAATGATCTTTGTGATATTGAAGAATGCTGACTGAAGGATTGTATTAATTCTTGTAGGTCCCATACCAACTTCAACACCGATCTTAGAACCATTCATGATGTAGAAGTTGATCTTGTGATCGTACATAAACTTCTTAACCTGACCAGGAATCTCCTGCTCGAGCTGTTCAACTGTCCATGGGCAGTTAAGGAGGAATGAACCACCATCAACAAGCTCCTGAACCATGTTGAACTTACGGATGTAAGAAGGATTGTGGCAGGCTACGAAGTCAGCCTTCTTGATAAGGTAAGTTGACTTAATAGGCTTCTTACCAAATCTAAGGTGAGACATTGTAACACCACCAGACTTCTTAGAGTCATAATCAAAGTATGCCTGAGCATACATGTCTGTGTTATCACCAATGATCTTGATAGAGTTCTTGTTAGCACCAACAGTACCGTCAGCACCAAGACCCCAGAACTTACAGTTTGTTGTTCCCTCTGGAGTTGTTACAAGAGGAGCACCAGCATCAAGTGAAAGATTTGTTACATCATCTTCGATACCGATTGTGAACTCTTCCT
>NZ_CAMVPU010000007.1 GCF_947169445.1 uncultured Butyrivibrio sp.
TTTCTTCCTCTGCCTCCAGATCAAAAAGAAGTAGTGCAGCGCACCCTCCATATCTGCGGTAAAGCCTGACAACGAGCCTATAAGCTACAGTAAAAGCTTCCTTTCCAAGAATATAAGCACCGTCCTTGCTATTTCGCTCTTCTAATATCTTTTCTATGCGTTCAAGCTTATCAAGAGAATTCTCTTCATGCTGGGCGTTCATATCCTCTTCATGATATATGATGTAGCCGTGCTTACCATTTTGCTTAACCTTATAGAGCGCACTATCAGCCATTGCAAAAAGAGCCTCATACTCTCTTCCCTGCTCCGGAATCATAACGGCTCCGATGGATATTCCAAGCGGAATTCCGTTATCGACTCCCATGATTCTGTCCGCTTCTAGGCACAGTTGTTTATTTAGCTTAACGCACATGGTATTCAGAACTCTCTCATCAGTGAGATCCTCATAGAAAACCATGAACTCATCGCCGCCTATACGGCATATCGTATCTGTCTCTCTGGTATTCTTCCTCAGAACAGTTGAAAAAGCCTTAAGTACCTCATCTCCTGTCTCATGTCCAAAAAGATCGTTAACCAGCTTGAAACTGTCCAAATCCAGAATAGCCAGAGTTCCTGTTTTTCTGCTGCATAGCTTCGCAACTCTTTCAGTTCCCTTTGCCTTGTTAAAAAATCCGGTCAACTTATCCTGGGTAGCTTCTTCAATCAGGTCTTCAATTTTCTTCTTGCTCCTGATGGCATTATCAATTCGTCTGACAAGAACATCTTTATTAGCGGGTTTAACAATAAAATCAGAGGCTCCAAAAATAAGTCCCATTTCCTCTGCTTCTTCATTGTCTTCCGCTGACAGATAAATAACAGGAGTATGCTGTCTTCCTGCATGATCCTCAAATTTTCTCAGCTCAATATACGTATCAAAGCCGTCCATTCCCGGCATAAGAATATCCATGAGAATAAGGTCAGGCGTATATTTCTCCACATACCTAAGAAGCTGTTCTCCGCTCCTTAAACAGGCAACCTTCATATCCTCACTACTCAGCATTCCTTTTATCTGTTCCAGACATACAGGTTCATCATCAACCACAACGATATCGTATACCATAAGCATTCTCCATTGTTTTATGCCTGACACCGCTACAGTTCTATTTTACAACAATTTATTGCATATAAAAAACACCCAATTGAAAAAAAATGAGTGTTTTTTCGTTTTTATTCGTATTTTTTATGACTTTTCAGAAATTTATTCCTTCGGTGATGAAAATGAAGGCCAGGTCTCAACTTTTTGGCCCTTTAATCTTATCCTGACAACTACATCCGCAACCACCGCAAAGATTACCAGGCATATAGCCAGCATCTGGGAAACAGGAAGTCCTGTTGTATGCATGATGAGCTGATCGGTACGAAGGTTCTCAATCCATGCTCTTCCTAGGCCATATCCGCCAAGATATAAAAGAACAATCTCGCCATTAAAACGCTTATGTTTGCAGTAAACAAGTAAGATAATCAAAAGGCACAGATTCCATAAGCTCTCATACAGGAAAGTCGGGCTTACCTGAATGTAATTGGTAGCAGCGCTCATGTGCTCCTTCATAAGCTCGGTTATCTCGCCACTTCTTACGATAGCAACAGGAAGTCTCATGGCAAGAAGTCCATCGGTATATTCTCCAAAGGCCTCTCTGTTAGTAAAGTTGCCCCATCTTCCAATGAGCTGTCCAAGTAAAAGACCATACATGATTGTATCTGTCATCATCAGGAAATTCTTTTTCTTAACCCTTGTATAGATAAAGGCAGTAAGGAACCCTGCTATTACTCCGCCATATATGGCAAGTCCGCCGTTTCTAAGATACAAAATGCTTATAGGGTCTTCCTTGTAATAATCCCAGGCAAAGAAAACGTAGTAAAGCCTTGCTCCAATTATGGAAAAGATAATGATATAAACCGCTATGTCCCAGTAATCATCAGACTTCTGTCCTGTCTTTTCTGCAATCTTCGAGATCAATAAAAGAGCAAACAAAAAGCCACAGCCGATGATCACACCATATAGTGCAATTGTAAAGCCAAAAATAGTGAAACTCTTAGGTACATTCTCAAGATAGATATTCAGATTCGGAAAAGCGATATCCATTGTCCCCATTATATCCGGCATTTTCATATTCTCCCATGTATTTTTTCATTATTCAGCATTACAGACTCGGAATTGCTATCGCAATTCCTCGTTGAGGCGCTGCGCGCCTCATACCAATATATATTTGTAATCCGATTAGCAAGCAAGCTTGCATCGGATTACAAATATATATTGCTGCAATGCTTTGCAGTATCACACGTTGAATCTAAACAGTATAACATCGCCGTCCTGAACCACGTACTCTTTTCCTTCCATGCGGACAAGTCCCTTTTCCTTAGCAGCTGCGATTGAGCCTTCACGAAGAAGATCCTCATAATTGATTACTTCTGCCTTGATAAAGCCTCTCTCAAAATCAGTATGAATCTTACCTGCTGCCTGAGGAGCCTTAGTTCCGATCTTGATTGTCCAGGCTCTTGTCTCATCTTCACCTGATGTAAGGAAACTCATAAGTCCAAGAGTTCTATAGCTTGCAGCAATAAGCTTATCAAGTCCTGACTCAGAAAGTCCAAGACTCTCAAGGAACTCAGCCTTCTCATCCTCAGCAAGCTCTGAAATCTCAGCCTCAATCTGAGCACTGATAACAAATACTTCGCTTCCTGACTTTGAAGCAAGCTCTCTTACAGCTGCAACATAAGGATTAGATGCGCCATCATCTGCAAGATCATCATCTTTTACATTTGCAGCATAAATTACAGGCTTCCATGTAAGAAGATCCATAGAATTCATAAGAGCCTTCTCATCTTCATCATCAAGCTCAAGCTCTCTTGCCATCTTGCCTGCTTCAAGAACCGCCTTAACCTTGTTAAGAAGCTCAAGCTCTTTGGCTGCTGTCTTATCCATTCTTGCTGTCTTGGCAACCTTAGCAATTCTACGCTCCAAAACCTCAATATCCGCAAAAACAAGCTCAAGATTGATTGTCTCAATATCTCTTGCAGGATCTACGCTTCCATCAACGTGAACAACGTTAGTATCCTCAAAGCATCTTACTACGTGAACAATAGCGTCTGTCTCTCTGATATTAGCAAGGAACTGGTTTCCAAGTCCCTCACCCTTTGATGCGCCCTTAACAAGTCCAGCAATATCAACGAATTCGATAGTTGCAGGTGTAACCTTCTTTGAATGATATAAATCTCCAAGAGCCTTAAGTCTCTTATCAGGAACTGCTACAACTCCCACGTTAGGATCGATTGTCGCAAACGGATAGTTCGCCGCAAGTGCACCTGCGTTTGTAAGTGAATTAAAAAGCGTTGACTTACCAACATTTGGAAGTCCAACAATGCCCAGCTTCATGGTATTAATCTCCTTTGATACAATAACAATAAATATACTTCATTAAAAAATTGCCCTAACACGGCAGAATATATATTACCATGTTAGGGCAAATTTGTAAAAAAATATAAGTACTATTTACTTTGCGCATTAAAAGAATTAAACCATGCTCGTTCATCAAATTTCTTTTTCCTTGGCACAATGGGTTCATTTTCTGCAATGCCAACAGGAAGAATACAAACAAGATCATATTCTTCGGGCACATTAAGTATCTTGGCAATCTTATCCCCGATCCTGTCATCATCAGTAATATGCCCTTCATACCAACAACTGCGATAGCCCAGTTCTTCTATAGCCAGCAGCATATTCTCTATTGCTGCAGAGTAATCCTGAACCGCAAAACATTTGTCACGATATGCTGGAATCCTCTGAGTCAAAACACAAATCAGGGCAGGCGCTGTTTCTGCGATTGGCGGATCAATAACAGCGTGGATTTGTCTCAAAACATCGCAATCATCCACGCATATCAGACTGGTGGTCTGTTTATTACATCCGGATGGTGCTGCCAATCCAGCCTCCATAATTGTCACAAGATCTTCTCTCGGAACCTTATCATCCTTATATTTGCCACGATAACTGTGCCTATTTTTTATTATTTCTATAACACTCATTTCTGCTCCTTTTGTATAATCCTGGAATATGGGGTGGGTGTAAAGATATTCTGTATTGCCGGGATCGGAAAACTTCGACCGCAGCATATTTGCCGATACGTTCGCATTATAAATGGTATTGCCCGATATCAGTTCCGTTACCGAAATCCTGAAAGCCGCCGCTATAGGTTCCAGCAAAGTAATATCCGGATATCCTTTCGCAGTTGCCCATTTCAAAATCGTCTTATCACTCACACCCAGCTTTTCTGCCAGCTGAAGCTGAGTCATCTTATTCTTTTCCCGCAACTCTTTAATTACTGCTCCTGTCACATATTAGTTTATATTATTTCACACCTCCATGCACAGATTGTAATTCATCTGACTTTATTATAGTACCTACGAAGAGTAGAGTTAGATTCGGATTTTATGTACCAAGAAACTTTTCTACGTATTATTTTGATTTTTTAAAGATAGGACGTAGTCCTGCTCTGGCATTACGTCAATTTAGTCATTTTTCAGCATTTGACATAACTCTCTATATTATTTCTTACGCCTATATTTCAAAAGATTCAAATATTACGTAAATAAGGACAATATTATAACCATCATAAGTAAAAAATTCTATCTAGGCGTAATTACTGCCCACAATTATCAATTACCACTACGTCCATTAACAGGAAACTGCACTGCAGGCGTAAGACAAAAAATGAGCTACGTCACATTAATAATATACATAATTCAGACGTAAAATATCATCATTATATCGTAAGTTAATATACTTTATATCATCACATGTCGTTTTAACGTTCCACGGCATGTGCACCAAGAGTCCTCAAGGAATAGTAGATTATTCTACTGAAACATAATCCTTTAAAAAGCTTTTGTAACCATAGTATTGGCTAATACCTTTCCTGCTCTCCATGAACAATTTTCGACATAGTCGCATACTTTACTCCACAATTCGTCTTATGTAGTAATGGCTTTATAGTCCATATTTACCTTTCCGAATCACAATTTGAATTTATCCAAAACAATTTCCTCTACCATCTCATCTATATCTTTATTTGTATTATCGTACAGATGACCAATGTTTTCCGCCATGGAATCAAGTTCTCTTTTCAAAAACTTAGCGCGCTCTATCATGTCCAAATCACCGCGTTTTCTGATTCTTTTCTCAATCTCATCCTCATTGGCTGTAAGGACTATGTAGAAAAGTTCAAAACTAAAGAAATGAAATTTTTTTACATCTGCCATAAGAATAATTGCCACATTTTCTTCTACCTCGTACAAATAATCAACAAACAACAACACACCTTCAAAAATAGGAGAAAAAATTATGATGAATATGAATAATAGAGAACTTAACATGAATGAACTTGCAATGGTAAGTGGTGGAGTCAGAGTTAAGACTCATAAAGAAGCCTTAAACGAGTGCCCTAATGTGGATAATATAAATGGGATTCCTCGCGGAGGAAGAGTGCAGGTAAGAGTATAAAAAATCTACAGCAAGTGTGACGATGTTTCACAAAAGCCAAGGGATGCAACGAAAAAACCAGATCACAATGATCTGGTTTTCGTCTTTTATAGATAATGTTCTCGCACTACTTTCGTACCAAATGGCATCAGTCATTCCAATCATAAGATTTAATCTTTCTTTTCATCAATGCATTATTTCGCTGATGACATATATTGCTATCTTGAAGCATTTTAGCCTCAAAATAGCTTTGTATTAGTTTAAAAAGTATATATTCCCGGACATAATTTCAGAAACACGCATTTACTGCGGGTTTCGTGAGAAAGTGATTCAGGAGTCAACCAAGCCTCATCGACGAAGTCGATTTAAATTGGCTTGGTTGATACATTCTTGAATTTCTAATTCAAGAATGTATATGTGGCTATATAATCCATTCCGTCCGGAACATCGATTTCAGGAGCTTCCATGCTAAGCACCGGCTTTCTGCACTCTGATAGCATTTGTGTTTCAAAGTTATAAAGGGCTATTCCGACATCTATCTTCTGAAGATCATAATCAGGAGTGATGTAGCCCTTATCATGTCTTTCATAAAAATGTGCCTTCTTACCATCTATAACGATTCTCCAGGGCTGCTTATTAACTGCAGATGGAGCAAACCTCACAGCTTCAAGGTCATCATATAAGCCGCGTTCTTTTGCACTTCTTTCATCCAATGGAGTTTTGAAATTCCCATTAAAAAAGAGTTCTTCAAATCCCATTCTCAAATCAGCTTTTACACCCTTTCGCATCAAGGTCTCTTTTAATGACATCTTTTTGGCTGTAACGCCCAAAGGACTTACACATGGCATAAACTCTCCGTCTTTAAGCTCTGATGCCTTCTCAAATTTGTCTCTTGGCATTGTTCCACCGATCCAGACCGTTCCAAGTCCAAGCTCATGCGCTTTCATCAAAAGCTTCTGGAAGCTATAACCATACGCTTCCTCAGCATGTTCCGTCTTACTGACAACAGCACTAACATAAGTCTTTTCTCCGGTAATCACAGGACTTGATAAACCATTTGCGGCTGCATCAAGGAACGCAAATCGAATTTTAACACCATACGGATTGGTAATCTCTTCTGCAAAGTTCTTTAATTCATTAAGCACCTGCGTATTTATTTCTTTTCCATCAAAAGACCTGACGCTTCTTCTGGTCTTAACCAGGTCCAAAAAGTTTCCCATTAGCATTGCCTCCCACATTATATTTTACATTATTTAATTGTTTGCAATGCTATTATAGTACTTAGATTTTAAAAATCAAGTCCAAATGACACAGGCTAATTTTTTAATAAATCACCAGATACTTATTCTCTTTTCAGGTGCAATATACATCTGATCTTTCTGGGTTACATCAAAGGCTTCATACCACTCACTAAAATTCCTTGGAGGAATGTTGGCACGAATAGGCGCAGGGGCATGCACATCCTTAGCAAGAAGAAGCTGGATGATCTCCTCTTTTGCCTTCATGCACCAGATTCTTGCCCAGTTAGTGAAGTATTCTTTGAAATCTGCATTATCCAAAGTATGCATAATTTCAAGAGTAACTCCAATACCGCCATTGTCAGCAATATTCTCTGATACGGTAAGCTCACCGCTAACTTTGCCACCATTTCCATGCGCTTTGCATTAGTCAGAGCCAGCTGTAGTTCTTCCGGATCACCATCGCCTGCTGAAATCTTTCTCTTTATCTGCGACACAGCTCTTTTTGCTGCAAGCACTGCCTCCTTGTAAAAAAGCCGACATCCGTTTCATTTATATTTATCAAAAATGCATAAAAACACTTATCCGTTTCTTATATGTCTTTTATCGTCTTAATTTCTGTCGGAGTCCACCCTGAATTCCAAAAAAGTCACCTTCTGTCCATCAGATTTTATTCGCCATAAAGAAATCACTGATCGTATTAAGAAGTTCTTCCTTCTGCGTCGTCTTTAAAAGATATCCGTTTGGTTTCAGGCTTACAACCTTCATCACGCTTTCTTTATCCCCCTTGCCGGTAAGGAAAAATACAGGTATGTCAGAAGTACTCATTTCACTTCTTATCATCTCAAAAACCTGAGGCCCTGTTGTGACCGGCATCTCGTAGTCAAGCAGTATCAGATCCGGTTTATTGTTAGCCAGGTATGTGATAGCCTGCATTCCGGAGTTTACAATGGCGACATTATACTGATTATCAAGCCAGGATCTCACCATGGTCAGGTATGTAGGGTCGTCATCTACAAGCAGTATCTTTTTCCTTCTTGAAAGCTCATCGCTTATGGATAAAATAAGCTGCATCTTCTCAGCCACATCCTTGACATTTAAAGGTCTTGAATAGTGTTCCTTAATGCCCTGTTCAGGAATAATCCTAGTAACAGCGTTATATTCCTGTGTATCACCGATAGTACAGAGTATCTTGTCATTTTCAAAGCACATATCCTTAAGGTACACAAGTTCCTCCGTTATTTCTTCAACAAAGCTTCCCAGATAAAAGAGTATCACAGTTGGCTCTTCTTTATATTTTTCCAGTTCGCTTATTTTGGGCTGCGCCTTTATTACCTCTATTCCTGCCTCTTTAAGGCCATTGGAAAGAGCATCCACCATAAAAGTTGAACCACTGCTAAGTAATAATAATTTGTTATCCATTTTGCCTCCATGATACTTTTTATCCCGGATCTACGATTAAAAAATCTTCACAAGAATTTTAAAATTTCTTCTCTGTCCAAAGCTGCCATCAACTTTAGAAGCCGGTCATATTTAGGCTTTGCTTCCTCCGGAATGCTGTACCCTTCCAGCATCCCCATAATATCCTCTGCCGTCTTAAAATCAAAGGCTTCAACCAGTTCGCGAATACTCCTTAAGGCATCTTCCAATTCCTCTTTAGGAATCTGAGGCAAATCATTTTTTTCCTTGTCTGCAGCAGACAGCTTTTCCTTGTAGCCTCTGTATTTTTCAAGAAGTGTCGGAGTCTTTTCCTTAATGAACAAAAGATTTTCTTCGTTTCCCTTTTCCTCCAGCTCTGCCGCCATGGCAGAAAGCTGCATTGCACCTATAAGCCTTGCAGAGCTCTTTAAAGCATGAACATATACCGTATAATTTCTGATATCCTGTTCCTTTAAACTGTTTTCAATCGCATCAGCCTTGGCATCAATGGATATAAGAAAGTCCCTTACAACCTTTTCAAGGACCTCGTATCCGCCGCAATTTTTGACAGCTTCCTTAAGATCTATATCTTTAAGTTCCAGCAAGAAGCTGTCATCAGGAATGCCATCACTATCAGCCTGATGCCCGCTCTCTTTTTCATTTTCATCATCAGACCCATATACAAGCTTTTCTTCGGGGATATACTGTTCAAGCATCTTTTCAAGCTCAGTCCCATTTACAGGCTTTGCAAGATAATCAGTAAATCCGTGCGCCTGGTACTCAGCCTTAGCTCCGGAAACAGCGTTGGCTGTAAGGGATATGACAGGTACATCCTTATTAAGATTTCCCTCCAGAGTCTTCATAGCTTCCAGGGTCTGTATTCCATCCATTTCAGGCATCCTGTGATCAAGGAAAATAACGTCATACTTTTTCTCTTTTACCTTATCAAGCGCCTCAAAACCACTGATCGCCGTGTCTATCTTTATCTGAGTTTTCTTAAGAAGACTCTTTATAACCGTTAAGTTCATATCGGTATCATCGACCACCAGAATATCCGCTAAAGGAGCCGTAAAGCGCTGATGATATTTTTCCTTGGTCTTAAGATACTGTCTGTATTTCTCCTTGAAATCACCGATTTCTTCCCGTGAGACCACCTGCTGCCGAAGCCTGAACTTAAAATCACTTCCTTCTCCATAAACACTGTAAACTTCAAGCTTTGTATCCATAAGAGCCAGAAGCTTTTTGACAATGCTCATGCCAAGACCGGTTCCTTCGATTGAACGGTTTTTAACCTCCTCAATACGCTCAAACGGGGAAAAGAGCTTATTAAGATCCTCTTCTTTAATCCCGCTGCCGGTATCTTTTACTTCAAATTTCAGCCATATATTGTCATCATCTATTTCTTCATATCCGACATTAAGGGTTACTTTACCGGCATCTGTATATTTAACAGCGTTGGATAGCAGGTTCGTAAGACACTGCTTTATCCTGAGCTCATCTCCGATTAAAATGCATGGAATGTGCTCATCCACATTCACTTCAAACTCAAGACCCTTGTCAGATGCCTTTTTTGCCATCATATTAACAAGGTCATTGACTGTTGAGCCAAGATGATACTGGGCTATAATAATGTCCATCTTCCCGGCTTCTATTTTTGAAAAATCAAGGATATCATTTACAAGGCTAAGTAGAGTATTCCCTGCCGACTTAGCATTATTGGCATACTCAAGTATCTGCTCATCCTCGCACTCCCTAAGAATCATCTCATTCATGCCAAGAACTGCATTGATAGGCGTCCTTATCTCATGGGACATATTTGACAAAAAAGATGACTTGGCTTCGCTGGCCTGCTTTGCTATTTCAAGTTCGCTCTCTAGCTTTTGCTGCTCTTCCTTACGATTAATAAATGCCACAATTTCCTTAAGAGTTTCCTGCAGATTTGTGCTCAGGACTTCAATTTCATCGTTACTCTTAAAAGAATACTTTTCTATTGATTTTATCTTTTCAAGCTTATATTCATCATCAATGTGTACGAATTCATCCAAAAATGATGACATGGCACCGATAGGTGCGCCAATTCTTGTCTTGGTATAGTAATTTGCAATGCTTGAAAGCGGCACGCCCACGCACATAACAAGTAGAAGCATCTTGATATCAAAGCTTATGGCATATCTGTTTACCGTATAATCTATATTATTGATATTAACCTTAAAATCCGATTCATCATCGGGATTCTCAATCGGTATCCTCTCTTCATCATATTGAACAGCCCTTTGGTGACTTTCGATCATCATATCCTTAAGATCAGGGAAAAGAGCTACTGTAAACCATGCAACGCAGATGCCAAGAGATAGCTCAACGGCAATTAAAATAGCAGTGATTTTCTTACTTATCTTCGTCTTTTTTAGATAATTCTGAGTAATAATGTCATCTTTATAATTCTTTGTGTACCCATAACCTATGGGAAATAAGGTTTTTATGCTATCCGGAGCATGATTAAAGAAAATATATAGAATAAAAGTTACAAAAGCCGTTGAAGTAAACGCTCCAAAAAAGAAGGACAAAAAGCTTTTAAAAACAGAAAATTCATAGGTACTATTTGCAACAGCAGCAAAGCAAAGTACCCCCATAATGCCGCTTACTGCTGCCGTAATAAATACCGCAACAAGGCCCCTTAGCTTTGATTTAAAAAAGAAATACTGTGCAAAAAGCGAGTATACCAAAATACCCGCAAGGTAAACAGATAGGTAGAAAGCACCTTCTGGAACAGTTATCATCATATATATAAAAATTGCCAAAAAGGACATCTGCGATAGCAAATATCCATAGAGCCCCGCTAAAAGCAAAAAAGGAATATAGCTTATCGCTATGCTGTAATCACCGAATATGTGAATATTGGCACTATCCTGTTGTCTGAACAAAAGAAACGCTAAAACAGACAATCCTGTAATAATCGATGTATTTACAATCCCGTATATGATTTTGAAGCAGTCACTCTTTGTAATTTTTTTCATGGCGCAATCTCCGTTATTACCTATTTTTTTCAGAGTGTCACGACGCCCTGTAAATCAAGATAATTGTAACCAAAACGCCCCTTCGCAAAATTACGAAAGGGCTTTTTGGCTTTTTGGCTTTTTGGCTTTTTAGGCTTTCTTTTACATGTAATAATCCGGTCATTTTACCTGGAACTGAGACATAAGATTATGGAGATGATCAGACTGCTCCGATAGTTCACTGGATACAGCACTTGACTCCTGAGCTGTAGCAGAGTTATTTTGAATAACCTCGGATATCTGCTCAATTCCCTGATTGATTTCTCTCATATTAGTTGCCTGGTGCTGAGCCATATCTCCCGATGCTCTCATCATTTCAGCCAGCTCATTTACAGAATCGCCAATTTCATGCAAAGTAATCTGCGTCTCTCCAACAATCTCATTACCACTGTCAATTTCCGCAAGTGCTGAGCTTACCAGCGCATGAGTACGCTGAACAGCATCATTAGACTGCTGTGCCAGCTGTCCTATTTCCTGAGCAACAACAGCAAATCCCTTGCCGGTATCTCCGGCTCTGGCAGCTTCAATTGATGCATTCAGTGCAAGAAGCTTGGTCTGTGAAGAAATAGCTTCAATACTGTTAGCAACCTCCTGAATTTCTTTAGAAGCAGTTGTGATTCTCTGCATAGCTTCCGTTACCTGATCCATCTTTTCAGCTCCGGCTTTAGCTATCTTTTGAGCTTCAATTGACATCTCTACGCCCTTTGCACAATCCTGAGCCATTTTCTCAGTCTGCTCTGTCACAGTGCTTACAGAAGCAGTAAGCTGTTCAACAGCTGCTGCCTGGTCTGTGGCACCCTCAGCCAGCTCATTAGCACCCTTTGACATATTTGCTGCGCCCTCTGAAACCCTTGCAGATGCAGCTTTAACATCATTCATTGTGTTCGAAAGCTTATCTGTTATAGTATCCATTGATTCACATATAGGGCTAAAGTTACCATGATAAAGATTAGGCGTACGAGTACCGATACTGAAATCGCCTTCAGAAATTTCATTAAGGGAATCCGAAATATCATTGACAATATTCATAGACGCACGAGTCGAATTCTCAAGGTCTCTTGCAAGTATATCAAACTCATCCTTGGCATGATATTCAATAGATACATTAAGATCTCCTCTTGCCATCTGCTCTGCTGCCTTGGCAACCTCATCAACTGGCTCTACCACGCATTTTGTCAAAGTCTTCTGGGCATTCTTCATGAATATGATGAGAAGTACCGTCATTAAAAGGCTGATTGCTACCATCACGCCCATCATAACTATAGTAAAGTCATAGGAGGCAGTTACTTCCTCGGTCACATTACTGGTCATCGTTCTGGTATTCTCTACTGTCGTAAGAACCTCCGGACGCAGTTCATCTCTCATTACTGAATATATTTCATTGCCATTACTAAGACTTCCATCCTCAAGCTCTTCGGCCTCGGCGTACATAGATGCAAGCTTGTTTGTGGTAGCCTCAATATTCTTGATGTTGGTCTCAAGAGATTTAACAAGCTCTGTCTCTCCGCGATACTTTTTGAGATTTGCCAGATCATCCTTCATATTATTTAACATAGTCTCATGAAATTCGACTATCTGCTCTTGTCTGGTCTCTGAAACCCGAGTAGCAAGAGCCCACCATGCAGATTTACCCAAATTCTGGTTATGTATACGAAGAAGTCCCTGATAGGTATTCTGGTTGTAATAATTATTATACAGCTTATGGTATCCTGATATCCCGACCACTATCGAAATAATGAGCAGGCAAACGGAAAGCCCTAGATAAACATATATTCGATTGAATGTATGTGCAAATTTCTTGCCAACATTCATCTCTAGCAACTTATCATTGTCCAGCTGAACTAAATTTTTAATATTCACCTTTATACCTCCTATCATCAGTTCTCATATAGCTTTATTATTTCTTCATTTAACTTCTACAACTTTGCCCCTAAAAAACTGGTAGCCCACTAATAGCCTCATTAACATTTTACTATATTTAGTGTGATAAAATTATTAAATTCTGATAAATATTGAGGTTTTATATACTATAATCCACCTTTATACATCACGCACAGCATCGTAATATCATCGAACTGTGGAGCATCGCCAACGAAGGCGTCGATGGACCGCTTAACATTCTTGCATATCTGCTCGGCACTTGCATCAGGCTCCTTGTTTAGAGCAGCAAGAAGTCTGTCATTGCCAAACAGAACATTATTAGCATCTGTCGCTTCTGTAACACCGTCAGTGTAACAGAACAAAGTATCGCCGGGATGAAGCTCAAATTCATGTTCTCTGAATTTTACGCCTTCCATAGTAGCCACGGCAACAGAATGCTTATAGATAGAAAGCTCAAACTCTCCACCTGCTCTTTTGATAGCTGGGTGCTCGTGACCTGCGTTAGCTGCAATACCTTTTCCTGTCTTTACATCTATTATAGCAAGCCAGACCGTTACAAACAGTTCCGCATCATTACCTTCACAGAGCTGATTATTGGCATAAGCTAAAATCTCTGCTGGTGTTCCTCCCATCAAAGCCCGGTTCTTAATAAGTGTCTTGGCAATTACCATGAAAAGAGCTGCAGGAACTCCCTTTCCTGATACATCTGCAACCACAAGGCCCAGGTGATCATTATCTATGATAAAGAAATCATAGAAATCACCACCAACTTCCTTGGCTGGATTCATGGAAGCAAAAAGTTCATACTCTTTTTTACCTGTAAATACTGGGAATATCCTTGGCAGCATATCTGCCTGGATCTTTGTTGCTACATTAAGCTCAGCTCCAATTCTCTCCTTTTCCGCTGTAACCGCGGTAAGATTGGCGATGTATTCCTTGATATCTCCTTCCATCTTCTTCATGGCATTTGAAAGGTTCTCAATCTCATCTCCTGTGGTTATATCCAGTTCGCTAAAGACATTCTCATTGTTATCCTGGATATAGCTGATTGCTGCATCTGACAGTTTATTGATTGGCTGAACAACAGCTCTTTTGATTGCCAGAATATAGACTGTAGCAAGAATAACACCAATAATGATCGTTACAACAGTCATAAGAATTCTGAAAGCAATGATCTTGGCCTTGATCTTATTCATAGAAATATCAGCAATGCCATAAGCAACTACATTTCCTTCGCTGTCATGAATAGGGTATGCAGCAGAAACCAGCCAGCCATATTCAGGCGTGTTGGTTATGTATGCAGGAAATCCTCTTTCCGGATCCTCCAAAACACCGTAATTAACTTCATATAGCGGATCAAAGGTTCCCGGATTGCATGCATCATCCGAACCGTCTACAACATACAAAGTAATCTTATCCTTGGGATGCACATAGATAATGTATACAGATTCCACATCATTTGCAGAATTCAGAAGCTGCAGTTTCTTTAGCTCAGAGCTAAATTCCGGCATATCCTTGACTTCCTCGAAGTTGGCGATATATGAATCAAACTCGGGAGTGCCCATTTTCTCACTTCCAACCTTCTCATCAACAGAATCATATATATCCAAAATGTGATCTCTCATAATCTTTATGGCATCACCATCCACAGAAACCGCTACGGTATGAGCCATATCCGTAACCTTGTTCTCATACTCCGTATCTGTGGTCATGCCAAAAACTATGGCTGTGATCGTGCCAAGGATTGAGCCCAGCAAAGCAATCATCAGTAAGACTATGACAACGCTCTTAAATCCCAATGACATTTTCCTTGTTTTTTTCATATCTTCACCACCATTGTATTGAATCCCTGATATCGCCTATAGTAAAAATATTTGGCTTTTTTCTTTATTACATCCATGCCCAGAGCATTAAAGTCTTCATCTGAGCCTTCATCCATTTCGCTTGCATGCTTTTTGTTCATATCAAAAGGATTGAAGATTACCGCATTATCCCTGATGAACATGGAAAAGTCCTTGTCTCCTTTAGTTACCAGAGTAAGCTGTATAAGCCCGCTATTTTCCGGCATTTTGACAAATCCATTATTGATGATAGCAGAGCAAACCTCCTCAATTGCCATCTGTACGTAGTACGTCTGCTTGGGACTGGCCTCCCACTTTTCAAGGAATTCTTCCACCTTGGAAAGAACAGAGCCCATATCGTCCACATTGCCGCGAAGAGTTCTGGTGTAGATCATATCCTCATCCAGACGCTTGTTCATCTTCATAAAGAACCTGTAATAGATACAAAAGATGATAAAGCTCACAAGTTCAGTGACAGCATATGTTAACCAGAATGCCTTTTCTCCAAAAAAGATAAGGATCAGCATTACAGGTATCAGGACGACAAAGCCTCTCAAAGTGGAAATAATAAGTGCCGGCCTCGTTATATCTCTTGCGGTGTATATGTTTGCCAGAAGAAGGTTAAATCCTGCAAAGAGTATGCTAAGCGCAAATACCCTCAGAGCATAGATTCCATAGGCTAGCGATGCCTCATCATTAAGTCCAAACAGCATGCATATCTGTCCCGGGAACATCTCGATAATGAAGATCAGCACTGCTGCCGTGATGATTCCTACGTTTCTCGTCAGTGTCTGCGCCCCATCACTTTCCTGATAATTACACTCTGCCTCATAGGCACTAAGTATTGGCTGTGATGCCTGGCTTATGGCTCCAAAAATATATCCCACCATATAGGAAAGGCTCTGCACTACTTCAAATACCGCAACGCCTATCTCACCGGATAGCCTAAACAGGGCATTGTTTCCAATCCAAATATAAATAAATGTAAAAATATATGATATACAGGATGCAAATCCCGTTTTATAGCTCGTAAATACATCTTTAAACCTTGCTTTGAGCGGAAATAACTTAAGATGTGAGTGTCTTCCATAAATAAAATACACTTCCAATGCACTGGTGATCATAAGCCCCAGTAATGTAGACAATGCAGCTCCCATTACCCCGAGGCCCGCAAAAAGAACCAGAATAATATTCAGGAAAAAATCACATCCATTTCCAATCTGGGCTGCAACAGATGCCTCTTTGTAGAGGTCATCATTTCGCATATAATACCCAACTGTATAGCCAAAAAAGCAAAAAGGCGCCCCCGCAAAAAGAAACCTAAGATAAGTAACTGTTGCCAAAAAGAGCTCCTGATTAGAAGGATTAGCCCCAAGGAGCCTTGCGAAAGTACCTGTAAAGATATTTCCAATAACCGCAAATAATAATCCCAACACGAAAAGAGTTACCAAAACGCCTTTATAGTCGGATGCAGCCTCACTTTCATGCCCATCAGCCATTTTCTTGGAGAAAACTACTGCTCCCCCAAGGCCAAAAGAATGGGAAATAACGTTGTAGATCATAAATATCGGAATAGAAAATGCAATGGCAGCAAGTCCAACCGAGCCCATCCTGTTACCAACCACAAGAGCATCAGCCATATCAGCCACAGATAATACCAATGCTGATGATAAAGCAGGAAAATACTGTCTTGTAAACATCTGCTTTGTAAATGATGATATTTTATATCTCTTCATGTTTGCCTTCCTGTATACATATGTATCATTGAGCATGGATGCATATACTGTTTGGCTGTTCTAAGTCCCTCGATTCCAAGATCCTCTTCCCAGTTAAAAAACTCAATCTCCGGAGGCTGCATTCTTGAAAATTCCTGTCTCATGTAGTACTGAAGTCCGTGCAGATAGCTGTCCGTCTTCTGAACGCAGCAGTCAACTGTGTTATCCTCCAGCCGATAACCAAGTATCACAGCACAGGGAGCATCATCTAAATAAATCACAACCCCGGTGATATCCAGCTTATCGTATTCTGAGAGTATGATCTTAGAAGCAAATTGGTCAAAGATAAAAGTGTCTTTTCCCTTGCAACTACTCCAGGCCCTTGATATCTGCGCCACGTCAGAAATAAGCTCACTTGAAAAGATTCTGGTCTCTACATCGTGGTCTCTTAGAAGCTGCTTTACATAATTTCTTTTGCTGGCAAAACTTCCTCCCGGCAAATTCTCAATGGTGTTCCTGTCGTAGATATATTCACTGTCGTCAGGAGCAGGGTCCATGACAAACCTTCCCGAAAAATGCTGCTGAAGAAAGTAAACATCTTCTATAGTCATATATTTGAATTTAAGATTCCCTTCTGCCAAAAGAGAACTTATAAATTCAATCTTTTTTTCTTCGCTTCCCACCGGAAACATCCAGGTGCTACTTACGTCATCACCAATTTTAACGGCGTAAAAACTGTCACTAAAGCATATGGAAAGCGACATATCTTTTGCCCAGATATATATGGATCTAAAGGAATGCGCACTGTCACCGTAGCCGTAGGCATGGTAGATACGGGATATGTTTTCCTCCTGGCCTAAATTGATCGTCGTTGTTTTTGTATCAAGCATATTCTATAAACATCTAACTCGCTGGCTAGATATGTAGCCTCCTTCTATAGAAAAGAACGTTTCCCCTTCCAAAGGCATTGGCGCAGCGCCTTTATGGGCTCTGGCACTTATAATCTCATATTCTTTATTTTCCACTGTATTTATGTAATAACATTCGTAGCCATAGAAAGCCCGAAGTATCAAATCTGCCTTTTCAAAGCTGTCGGTATCTCTGACTGTACACTCTTCTTTCGCAGGTAATTCCCAGTACTGTGCTCCCTCTGACTGAGGCGTAGCGCTATTCCAAAGCCTGTCGAAATCCGAAACAAGTTTCTGTACCATGGAAGGAATTGTACTGTTCTGACGCATCGAAAGACTCTGAAGATCATCATCGGGATATACATCAACCTTGGTCTGCAATATAATGTCTCCGGCATCAAGCTCCGGAACCATTCTATGAAATGTTACCCCACTTTCCTTAAGCCCCTTTAGAATTGTCACCGGCATAGGCCAGGCTCCACGCCCCACCGGAAGATATGCGGGATGGATGTTGACTATCCGAAGCTCATCTATGACAGGAATAATATGGTAATAGCCTCCAACCAGCACAAAATCGCAGCCCATTTCAAGAAGCTCATAAAGATCGTCCTTGCGAATGCGCTCCATCTGAATCGGGATGTCTCGTTCTTTGGCAAAAGAGATGACATCAGTATTAAATTCAGTCACGTTGTCAGTTTTACATGTAAAGATCTTGATAATCTCAACGCCTGTATCATAAAGGCTCGTAAGTGCAGGATACAGGATATCGATGCCTACATACGCTACTTTCATATCGAATTGGTATTATTCCTTTCAGTAATCATCACCTTTTCCCATCCGAATAAGCCTTTTTAAGCCTTGTCAGGTAAAAGATAAAACAACAAACTGCAAATACTATGCCCACAGGATAGCCTATTCCGGCCCCCAGCCTAAAGCCTTCCTGGGCCATCATAATATAAGTCATGGAAACTGCTGACATGAAGGTTGCAGGCAGAGCCGTAACAAGGCTCAACAGCTTATTGGAATGTGTCTTAAGCAGATATGCCGTAGCTACCCACAGACTGATCATAGCCAGTGTCTGGTTCGACCAGGAAAAATAACGCCATAATACGTTGAAGTCCAGCTGTGTTAGTACAGCAGCAATCGCCAGAAGCGGAATTGTAACCACCAGGCGGTTTTTTATAGGCTTCTGGTTCAGATTGAAAATCTCGGAAAGAATCAGCCTTGCGCTACGAAAAGCAGTATCTCCGGAAGTGATCGGACATGCTACTACTCCAATAATTGCAAGTATTCCTCCTGCCATTCCCAGCATACCGGTGGAAATGTCATATACCACACCTGACTGCCCAAGACTGCTTATAGCATCGTTAAGGCCTCCTGTAGCTCTGTAGAAAGCCATACCTCCTGCTGCCCACACCAGTGCAATCACTGACTCAGAGAGCATAGCCCCGTAAAAGACCTTACGGCCCTCTTTTTCTGAGGTTATACACTTGGCAACCATCGGTGACTGTGTAGCATGGAAACCGGAAATTGCGCCACAGGCTACTGTTATAAACATATATGGCCAGATAGGCAGGTCCTGAGGATGAAGGTTTTCTAGCCTGATCTCAGGTACCTGATACCCGCCCATCAATATGCCTCCCATAATTCCAACAGCCATGATGATCAGTACTACGCCAAAAACAGGGTATAGCTTTCCAATGATCTTATCGATAGGAAGAAGTGTTGCCAGTACGTAATACACCAATATAACAAACACCCAGATCATCGTATCGTTCTCCATAGGTGTAAGTCTTGCTATCAGCGCCGCAGGGCTGTTAACAAACACTGTTCCTGTCAAAAGAAGCAAAAGAACCGAAAACAGTCTCATGCCCCATTTAGCACCGTTTCCCAGATAAATACCTGAAAGCTCCGCAATGGACTTGCCCTCATGGCGCTCCGAGATCATGCCCACCATATAATCGTGTACCGCGCCACCTAAGATGGATCCGAACACAATCCA
This sequence comes from uncultured Butyrivibrio sp., assembly GCF_947169445.1. Lineage (GTDB taxonomy): Bacteria > Bacillota > Clostridia > Lachnospirales > Lachnospiraceae > Butyrivibrio. Next base: position 19,573 of record NZ_CAMVPU010000007.1, read on the forward strand.
CAAAAATACCACCGGTCCAAAGCATGCTCCCATAAGAGCACCAAAGATCGGTCCGGTACCTGCAATATTCAAAAGCTGAACAAGGAACGCTTTCCAGGTCTTCATAGGGACAAAATCTACACCATCACCCATAGCTATAGCCGGTGTCTTTCTATCGTCCGGATTAAAAAAATTTTCTACGAGCCTTCCATATATAAAATAGCCAACCAAAAGCATTAAAAAGGATAATATCAATGAAATCATATGTTTCATCCCCCTAATATCGCTTATATCACTATGTTATATAAATTTTACTGTTATTCAGTTTGCCTCTCAAGGGGTTGTAGCCCAATGTCAAACTATTTAATAGTTTTTTTACATTTTTTGCCATTGGGGACGGTTGGCACCCAGTGGCACCATCACTGTATGTAAACAAAAGTCGTTTTCCTAAAAGCTGAAATAATGCGGATAATCGCAGAATAAATAAGACCTAGGCTGTAGATCAGGACTGCAGTGTTAGTCTTTTTTATAAAGATGATGCAGCAGGCTGCCATAACTACATTGAGAAATCCGTGGAATAGCTTAAGCATGAAATGTTTGGACCCATTTTTTCTGGTCTCATCTGCCCTAAGTATCTCCACAAAACCCGAAAAAGCATGAACCACTGCAAGATAAATCAGAATGTAAACCTTGGGAATATCAGTAAAAGACAAGGTAAGAATGGCAAAGTCAATCAGAATGACGCCTTTATACAGTGTCACCTTACCTCCAACCATGAACATGGCCATAGTAAAATAATAGATCAGAACACCTATCCCGGTAGCAAGAAGTCCAAATCCCAGGAACATAAGAATGAAAATATAAGTATCATTGGGATATAACAGCATAAAAACAGCTACCACCAACATCAAAACGCCCATAACTATTTCGGTTATCTTCTGAATAGTATTCATATCGATTCACCTCTTCGTAAGCTTCTGCCAGTTATCAACAGATATCCCTTTTGAAAAGCCCGCCAGAATATTTCCGGATTTAGAAATTTCCTCAGTAACCATGCCTTTTTGAGCAATAGCGCCCTTCATAAATTTGCCAAGATAAGTATAGTCCTTTCCGATACGAGGAGCATCATCATACTCCTGCTGATACTTGTTTATGTCAAAAGGCTCTACCACCTTCCCGGATAGTTCCTGTCCGAACCCTCTCCAGTCATCGCTTGCAATAATCTGCCTTTTGGTAATGATCTGCCTGATGCGGTCTCCATAGATTTCCATTACGCTGTCATCGTATGTATCTTTTTCAAAACTCTCAAACTGTCCTCTTAGATACTTGAGTGCGTATACCAGCTGAGTGAAGGCTTTCACGTAATCTGAAGGATTGTCCTTTACTATCACACGATAATCTCCCCAGGCAGGTATATATTTGTATTTGGCAAAAGAGTAATCCGGAAAATGTCCGGCTCTTCCATGTCCTAAATTCATGATAGAATTTTCATTTCCCTGATAGATACTGTTGGAATAAACTCCGTTTTCTATATCATCAGGCGAAGAAGGACTATGCTTAAATTTAATCTTTCTTTCGATTTCCCTGCCATCTTCTTTAAAAATCTCATAAAAATCTCTGTCAGTATTATTGATAACAAGCGAAGGCGTTCCAGCAAAATTAGCATGTGCCCAGGTATCAGCAAGAACATGCATGGCAATCCCAATATGCTGCAGGCTTTTGCCCTTAGCCAGTTCCACAGTCTTTACCAAAAGATCTCCGTTAGGCCCGCAGATAAGTCTGTACTTATTCATGTAACGCTTTGTACGCCATTTTTTCTGAGCATAAAGATCCCTTGGAAGAAAATGAAATGATGCCCATATCCTGGTTATATCCTGAAGTCCAATGATATCCGTTCTGGCATCCATCATTTCAAGAGAAAGCTGCGTTGTAGCTGCATCTAAAGGGGCCTCTAATTTAGTAAGGAGAGTTCTTGAGCACATATCTACAAACTGTGCGCAATAACTAATATCAAGACTTTCCTCATGAGAAAAACCCGCAAGATATGCAGCGCAATATGTGGCATAATAATGAAAATCTTCCTGCATACTTATTTCTCCGCCTGAATAGATTTACGAATCTTATCTGCTTTAAAGGTTGAAATTATCATATCCAAAAGGATTGAAATATTCGTTATGTCCACTAAAAGAGAAGCAATTAACGTATCAATATCTGCCAGGTAATACTCTCCAAAAAAGTAAAACGGCACTGAAATTATATTGATGATCAGCAAAATAAATGCTCTTACAAGAAATCTCTTCTTTTGCCTGATTCCCCTTCCGTATTTTATGGCTTCTCTTCCAAGTCGAAAATGAAAAATAAGTATATATCCAAAAACAAAAATAGTAACAGCAACCCCCACAACGCTGCTACCAACCACTTCCTCGCCGGTAATACCGATGATCTCTTCAATCTTCTGCTGTCCTACCAATGCAGGTAATAATATCTTAAGCTCCGCCCATATTGAAAAGAGGATCATGGCACCCCCGCTAAGTTCAATATTCCTGTTATATTTTCGAAGTGCAACTAAAGATTCTTCATTCATGGAAGTCACCTTTTGTCCCATTCAAACGATGCAAATTTGCAGAATTAGTTTCTTATGCGAAATAGCTCCAAATTCCAAAAATAGCAAGAAATAGTAAAATCAACGGAAGTACTATCTTAAAATACCACTTAAGAGCCGGACTGATTTTCATTCCGGTTCCAATATTTACCTCTTCTATAAACTTATCAAAGCCCCATCCATATTTGCAGGTGCAGAACAGACAGATAAGCAGTGCTCCTATCGGCAAAAGAAGATTACTTACATAGAAATCTTCAAGATCCATTATGGTATTGCCTGCCTTAAGAGGCTCAAAAGCGCTCCATACGTTAAACCCAAGAGCACAGGGAACAGAGCCTAATGTAATGATTATCCCTGCACTAAGTACTGCTCTTTTCCTATTCCTGCCAAAAACATCTATTGAATAGCTCACTACATTTTCAAAGACACCAATCATTGTAGACAGCGCTGCAAAATACATGAACAGGAAGAAAAAGCTTCCAACTATTCTTCCGCCACTAACAGATGCAAAAATATTAGGAAGGGTCAGGAAGATAAGGCTTGGTCCCTTATCTGGTTCTACTCCATAGGCAAAGCACGCAGGAATTGTAATAAGTCCGGCCACAATTGCCACAAAGGTATCAAGACCAGCTACAAGAAGTGACTCACCAACAAGGCTTCTGTCTTTTTTGATGTAGCTTCCAAATATCTCCATACTTCCAATACCGATACTCAGGGTAAAAAAGCTCTGGTTAAGGGCACCGTAAAGCACATTTCCAAGTCCGACTTTTCTTACGTTCTCAGCATTTGGCATGAGATAGAACTTGACACCATCAGCGGCCCCAGGAAGAGTCAGTGACTTAATTCCAAGACCAATCATAATGACTATAAGTGCCACCATCATGACCTTGGTTACTCTCTCAACACCCGCCTCTAATCCCAGAGAAGCAACTATCATGGTTATCAGCATAGTGATAGCCATGAACAGTATCAGTATCCATGGACTGTTCATCATTTCCTGATATATATCAGCAATTTCTCCGGGCGCCTTTCCATCAAAAGCCCCAAATAAAGTCAGGATAAAATAACGCAGTATCCAACCTGAAACTACTGAATAAAACATCAAAAGAACGTAGTTGCCGCTTATGGCAAAGTATCCAAATATATGCCATTTGCTGCCCTTAGGTTCCAATCCCTTAAAAGCAGCCAAAATGCTCTTTCTGCTGGCTCTTCCTATGGCATATTCCATAGTCATGATCGGAACACCAAGAAGAATCAAAAATGCAACATAAGCGATTACAAATAATCCGCCTCCGTTTTCTCCAACCATGTAGGGAAAACGCCATACATTACCAATTCCAATTGCGCACCCCGCAGATAATAGTATGAATCCCAGCCTGCTGCCGAGTGTTTCTCTTTCTTTCATAAATAACTACTCAAATCTTTCTACTTAAATTCCTATAAAACTAATTTACACTTACAAACACAAAAAGAAATTATATTACACATGTCTGATTACTTCAAATCTTTGTAGTTTAATTTCATCATCACTGGAAATTCCGCCCTTTTGCATGGCAATCCCAACCTGTTCTTCCACAGTATCAACGCCTTCAAGATCAGGTAAAAGAAGTCCTCTCTTATGTCCGCTTGTTACTATGACTCCATATCTTTTCACATCAAGCTCATCCATGGAGGTTATGTCCTGGGGTCTTCCAAGAACATCCACATTTATCTCAAGGGAAAGTAATTCTTCCGGCTTTATCGGAGAAAATCTTGGATCCCTGGTAGATGCGCTTATGGCATTTTCTATTATCTCAAGCGCAACATTGTCCATAGTAGGGCCAATTGTTCCTATGCAGCCACGAAGCTTACCATTTTTATGAATAGACACAAAGGCTCCAGCTCGAATGTTAAGCATCTCCGAGGTAACATCCTTGGGAAGCTCTAATTTTTTGCCCTTCATAATATAGCTTATTACGGATCTGTATGCCAGTCTGACATAAGGATCCTTTCTTTCACAGAGTTTTTCCAGTTCCCTCTCCATATCTTTTTCCAGTTCCTTATAATAGGCCTTCAAAAAATGTCTGCGAGAATCCTTCTCTCCCGGAATAAAGCTACAAATACCATAGCCTACGCCGGTTACATCCTGATGTGAGAACTTGGTGGCACTTACCTTAAGACCGTCCAGGCATCCTGCCATAATAACAAAGGATCTGTGTCCACATTCAGCTGCTCTTTCACAGAAATCCTCATCAAAATTAAAGAGCTCACCAAATGCTGCTCTTGAACATACATCCATAATGCGCTGATCGTAAACCGGACCCTCAGCGGCATAGCCATATGGGCCATATGACTGAAGCTTGTGAGACAGATCACCGCTTGCCACTATCACAACCTTGCGCTTTAGCTTATCAACGGCAGTCTGAATAATCTGACCAAGCTTATAATGGTCAGCATAGGAAAGGGATGATAAGCCTATCCTTACTATGTTTCCTGCCTTATACTTTTTCCTGATAAACCACAGGGGAACCATTGTTCCGTGATCCAGCTCCCTGTCTACTTCTCCAAGAGTACCGGCAGGGAAAAACTCCTTGCGGGCAATGCTCTCTATTTCTTTTACCAGTTCCATGTCATAGGCCTCTAAAAATCTGACGCCTGCTGCCCCGAAATTGGCAAAAGAGCCTGTGGCAGCATTTCCCGGAGAAACATGGAAATAGTCTGCGTACATAGTCGCATGCGGGCTGATGATCACGATGGTCTGCGGTGAAAGCTGTGCGATCATATCCGCAATCTTCTCATAAGAAGCTGTAGTTTCCTGTATCTGCTGCTCTCCTCCTCTTCCGACCTCAGGTATGATCAGTGGAGGATGTGGAACCATAAACGCGCCTACTATCGGCATAAGTCATTCTCCCGTTATATATGATGTATTCTTCGAAAAATCATAGAAACACGCATTTTATGCGGTTTCGTAAGAACATGATTTAATACTCATTAAGTTGCAGCTTTAACTTTTCTTTGTAATCCTCAGTCACCTTAGAAGGGCCTGTAATAATAACTTTCCCGCCCATGGCAAAAATCCAGCCGTAGAACTGGTCACTGATATAAACGTCCACATGAGTTTTGGACCAGCCCTCTTTTTCCGCAGGTCTTATAGGAATCTCCTTGCCAAAACGATCTATCATGATGCCAACAAAATCATTTCTGAATTCAATATCCACCATAACAGATTCCATTTTGCCAAACATTCCGAAATTCTTCTTGGCATATGAACCCATGTCCAGAGCCTCAAACTCTTCCTTCCCCACTCTTTTCTCATCGGTAAGCTTGATCCTGGCCATCTTATCTACGCGGTAATGCTTGATCTTACCGGCCTTGGGATCAAAGGCTATCAGATAATAGTTCTCATCATCCCAGGTAAGGGCCCAGGGACTTGCAAAACGCTCTTCATCGTCCCTTGGTACCATGACCTTATCAAGATTCCACTGAAGGTACTGGAAGCGAATACTCTTGTTTTCCAGAATTGCCCTGTGGATCTCATCTACCATGTAGTAGATACTCTCGTTCATATTCTTGATCCTACCCTGAACCACCACCTGACGCTTTAATTGTCTGGCTTCGTATTCACTGGCAAGATCTGTAACTTTTTTTATCAGATCTGCGGATTTCTTGGCTGTGATAAATTTAGAAGACTGAATAGAATCCACCAGCAGCATAAGCTCTGCTATTTCAAAACGCTTGCCGCCCACATGGTAATAATAGTTTCGACCTTCCTGTTCCATGATAATATCAAGGCCGATCTCCTTAAGGGCTGCAAAATCATCATAAATACTTTTTCTATCCGCCGATATACCGTATTCAGATAGTTTTTCTATTATCTCAGGCATAGTCAGAGCATGTTCATCATCGGTCTTTTTAAGCATTATCTGACTAAGGTAATAAAGCTTTAGCTTTTGTCCTGCACCCTTTGGCATATGATCCCCCTGATATTATCATTTTCCCCACTAATAATATTATATTATCATGTCAGTTTTTTCTTGTCATTTTCTCTCAAATACAGGCATATAGTCTATCGGAGCCGCAACAGTTACTTCCTGTCCGCCCTCGAATTTTGTTCCATCGCTTGTAAGAGTCCATTCTCCCTTTGGAAGATATACTGTTCTCTCGAATTCGTTAAGATGAAGGATAGGAGCAACAAGGAACCTTTCTCCGAACATGTACTGGTCTTTTAAATTCCAGCACTTTTCATCCTCAGGGAATTCGTAGAACATGGCACGCATAAGAGGTGAGCCGTTTGCAGATGCTTCCTCAAAAAGCTTCTTGATATAAGGCTTCATGCCTGTTCTTATATCATAGTACTTCTTCATGATCTCAAAGTTGTCATCTCCATAGCTCCACATTTCGTTGTCCTGGCCGGTATGAAGATATCCGCCGCCCCAGTCTCTGTCATCAAGAGGCGGAATATTGTAAGGGCCACGATCTCCGTGAAGTCTCATGACTGAAGTAAATACCGCAAACTGATACCATCTGATAAGAAGCTGTCTGAAATCCGGATCATAAACATCATCAGTCATAAAGCCGCCAATATCTGTGTTCCACCATGGAATTCCGGCAAGACCCATATTCAGGCCGCACTGAATCTGATCCTGAAGAGATTCAAAGGTACTTGGAATATCTCCGGACCATACAACATTTCCATACTTCTGGCTTCCTGCCCATGCGCATCTTAAGAGGTTAACAACAGTTCCGTCCTTTAAGTCCTTCATCTTATCGAAAAAGACTCTAGAATACATCTGAGGATATATGTTGCTGACTTCAAGGGCGCTTCCCTCACAATACCGGAAGTTCTCATAGTCATAAACGCCGTAATCAGGCTCGGAGTTATCCAGCCAGAAGCCATCTATTCCATATTCATAGTAATTCTTTTTACAGATATTCCATAAATACTCACGGGTTTCAGGATTAAAAGCATCTATTTCAACGCAGTCGCCCTGGAAATCATAGGTCTGAAGAGCGCCTCTTTCTGTTCTGATAAGAAGGCCCTTCTCCAGCATTGGGAAGAAATTCTCGCTCTTTCTGTCAACTGAAGGCCATACGGATACAATGACCCTTATGCCCATGCTGTGAAGTTCGTCCACCATAGCCTTGGGATCCGGCCAGTATTTTTTATCAAACTTCCAGTCTCCCTGATAGGTCCAATGGAAGAAATCTATAATGATCTGATCAATCTTTATACCAAGTTCCTTGTACCTGCGTGCAATAGAAAGGACCTCTTCCTGAGTTCTGTAGCGGAGCTTACACTGCCAAAGCCCCATAAGCTCTTCAGGGAACTGACCTGCATGGCCTGTAGCCTTAGTATAATTCTCAACAATCTCCTTGGGAGTATCTGCCACAGTGATGTAATAATCCATCTCCTTGGTGGATTTCATCTCCCATAGTGTCATGTTATTTCCAAAGGAAACCTGTCCTACACCAGGATTATTCCATAAAAGACCATATCCCAGATTGGAAAGTGCAAAAGGAACTGAAATCTGTGAATTTCTCTGAGCAAGTTCCAGTGTGCAGCCCTTAAGATCCATCTGCTGTTGCTGATACTGACCCATTCCAAAGATTTTCTCGCCTTCATTAGCTTCAAATCTTACTTTGAGAATATAATTATCTCCGCCGTAAAGTCCCTTCCACTCTCTGTTTACGATCTTAAGACAGCAGCTTTCCTTAGAAATAGTGCCGCCGTAAGATCTGTAATATTCACGTAAAAAAAGCTTGTCATCCCTGTAAAAGCTAATAACACCGGCAAAGTTTACTTCTGCCTTAATGCGGCCATTAGTAATGCTGGCCCACTCATTTTCAACTATTGTTCCTTCACCTGTCTTCTGAGGAACCTTATAAGTTTTTACTTCTGCTTTTGTTTGCTTTATTTTCTCTGTAAGAGCCCAGTTTCTGCCTGTGAACTGCCTGTTCATGGTTGCACGGACTCTAAGGGAATCCTCTCCCCAACTTTCAATAAGAACTGTCTCTCCCTGTCTTTTGAAACAAAGAGCATTTTCTCTACACTCGAATATCATAACCCTCTCTCCTCTACATAATACAAGCTCGAAAAAACCTCACTAAGTGCTCTGCGCAAAAAAAGAACTACCAATGATAATTCTACCACTGATAGTTCCTTGTTGTTAGCCCTAAAATAATATCATTTTTCATTTACAATAGGTTCAATCTGGGAAACCAGATTATCGATGCTTTCAAACACACTGCTCTTTGTTGTTCCGAGGGAATTTACTTTTTCAAGCTGAATCACCAGATCATCATATTTCCTGGTGATGTCATCAAATCTTCCACCAATCTTTTTTAGTTCATCGGAAGCAGTATCTGCAGTGTCGGCAATCTCCTGCTGTACAGCATTGGCGCCGTTTGCACTTTCAATGATCTCATCAAAGGTTGCATGGGTCTCATCTACTTCCTGAAGACTCTTGTCCATGGCTGCAATGGAATTCTCCATGCTCTCTGACAGTTTCTCGCTTTCAGCTCCTGCATTTGCAATAGATGCATTTACCTGATCGATCATTACCTTGATCTCATCGGCAAGCTCTCTTACCTCAGTAGCAACTACGGCAAAGCCCTTTCCTGCCGCTCCGGCTCTGGCAGCTTCAATTGAAGCGTTGAGGGCCAGAAGGTTTGTCTGAGATGCAATGCTGATAATCTTCTTCATGTAATCGGAAATCTGATCTACGGATTCCTTGAAGCTCTCAAATCCACGAGCCATCTCATCAAAGCTTGCACGAACCTCATTGGAGCTATTCTTAAGTTCTCCAACCTTATCCTGTGCATTCTGAACACTGTTTAGAATATTGATCTTTACATCCTCAAATTTGGATGCACTCTGATTAACAGCCTCAAACATCTCGTTAAAGTTGTCCATATCGTCACGGAGCTGTGCGTTACTTTCCATAACATTATTAACAGCTTCGCCCATGTCATGGATCTCCGTGAGGGAATTTACTTCGTTCTGAACAAGTTTTTTCTGACAATCCTTAATGGATTCTGCTATATAAACCAGAGCTCTGCTTCTTTCTTCAAAGTCTTTTACACCAGTGTCGACCTTAGCTACCGGTTCTTCAGCCTTATTCTTTCCAAACATATTTTCAAACATATTTTTACTCTCCTCATTCAAACACGATACATGTCATGGTCTGGTTAACGAACTGTGTATTGAAATGTTCTCCAAAACCTACCAGGCCACAGCTTGTTCCAAGTGTTCCAATCTTGCTAAGATATGTTCCAAGCTCGTTTCTTTCCTTTAATACCAGATACCTGAATATACAGTTAACTGAGAAGATTACTGAAATATGTGAAAAATCGCTGTGTATCTTATCCACAGTAGTCTGAGCAATTTCCATAGGATCTCTCATTTCCAAAAGTGTGAGAATATCCGAGTCATTTATCTGTCTGTACAGAATAAGACCATTTCCTGAAACCGCCTTAATGGATGCGATGCAGACATCACCACCCATCATCTTTCCAAATGGATTTCTAAAGGTCTGATCAACTATCTTACTCTCAGTAGCACCGGTAAGATCCATATACATCTGCTTGGCAGGTCTGCCGTTAAGTTCACCCAGATAGTATTTTGTCTTATCTGTCTTAGAAGCTATGAGCTGCTTGTTATCGCGAGGCTCGTAAATATTTTCCTTATACGCTTTAACCTTGCCGCCCTCATTTCGGATGACCGCATATACCATTGCATCCTCATAGACGGTACCATCAACCGCCACTTTTCCTGCATCACCGGTTGCTCCCATTACCTGAAGTCCATACTTCTTTATGAGCCCGCTAAGTGTAGTAAGCACTGCAGCATCATTACCGGCACAAAAATCAATAATAGCAGTATTATCTTTTCCTGGACGAACAGCTTCGATATCTTTTTCAATTCGGGAAATGTACCTTGCCGGTGAAACAGATACCTTTTCAAGTACGCCGGTTGCGACAGTCACTCCATCCTTAAAAGCAGTGATAAACACGCCTTTTTCCAAAATAGAGGTATCATATCCCATTCCCACGCAGCTGATGCTGGGCACACCGGGGAACACTTTGCTTAGCTCTGCAACATTTTTTTCAAACTCATCCGCAGTTGTTGTCATAATGATAAGTTTGGCCGAGCCAAGGCCTTTTGCCGCTTCAGCAACGCTTCCGGAAGAGCTCTTACCGTGAAAGATATCCATATTGTTTTCTCCTTACTGGTAAAAAAGATAACATCTGATGCTAGGTTAAATATTTTTATGCAAAGTGCGACAAAAAAAAATAGAGTGCCACACATATAAATTGTAACACTCTATCGAAAAGCTTTATACTTTATTTAGTATAAACTTTATTAACTTTAGATTAAATATGTATCATTAAATCCTCATAGCAACCTCATAGGCTCTCCAGATAACAGTTCTAAGATTCCCTATCTCCTTACAGTCGCCCACATAGTCCATGTTGCTCTCGCGCTCATTGGGTTTGACCAAAGGATTTGGAATATAACCGGCGCTGCTGATAACGCTGTCGCATTCTATGGTAAACTCTTTTCCCTCTTTATCAGCGCAGACTATGCAGTCTTCCCAAACTTCCTTAAGAGTAGTCTCAAGATAGATTGGAACACGGTAAAGATCAAACCATTCCCTTAAATATGAACTATTGGCAAGGCATACTCCCTTTTGAGAGATAATATCATCCTTCATCTCTACTATAATAGGGTTCCTGCCCTGAAGTGCAAGCTCATAAGCTATCTCGCAGCCGGTAAGACCACCACCGATAACTGCTACATTATCACCAACTTCAGCTCCCCTAAGGTATTCGCATGCCTCGATCATAAGCTCATGCCCCGGGATATTACGGAGACGTCTTGGCATTGATCCGGTAGCTATGATAATATCGCTCTTTCCGAATTCCTTAACATCTTTTATATTTGTATTCAGATGGATTTCTATACCAAGTTCCTCCATCTGTCTGCGGTACCACTTAAGAAGGTCACGGAGCTTACCTTTATAAGACTCTGCACTTGCAGCAATGAAGGTTCCACCCAGCTCGTCAGTTTTCTCATAAATAACAGGCTCATGTCCGCGCAGCTTAAGGACTCTTGCAGCCTCCATTCCTCCTATTCCGCCACCGATGATAATGACCTTTTTAGGATGCTTGGTCTTCTTGATGAAGTGCTTGTCCGTCTGCATGGTTTCAGCATTGACCGCACATCTGGCAAGGTGAAGACTGTCAGAAAGATCCTGATCATTGGGAACGCCTTTATAATGGCACATATTAAAGCAGCCATTATGGCACAGGATACATGGGCGAATATCCTCTTCTTTTTCCTCTATCAGTTTGGTAACCCACTTAGGATCAGCCAAAAACTGTCTTGCAAAGCCGGCGCCGTCGATTTCCTTATCCGCTACCGCTTTAGCAGCGTCTTTCGGATTCATTCTTCCTGCACAGACCACAGGAATATCTACATACTTACGCAGTTCTGCAACATCATCGAGATTGCAGTTTTCAGGCATATAGATTGGCGGATGTGCCCAATACCAGGCATCATAGGTCCCGTTATCGCAGTTTAGCATATCGTAGCCGGCATCCTGCAGATACTTGGCAGCTCTTTTTGACTCTTCAAAGTCTCTTCCCACCTCATCGTAATCTTCGCCGGGAAGTGCGCCCTGTCTAAAGCCTCGCGTCTTGGAAATTACACTATATCGCAGAGAAACAGGGAAATCTTTTCCGCAGAGCTTCTTGATCTCCTGAACGATCTCAACAGCAAAGCGGTACTTATTCTCAAAGCTTCCGCCATATTCATCAGTTCTTTTATTGACATAATCAAGAGTAAACTGATCCAGAAGATACCCTTCATGAACAGCATGAACCTCTACTCCATCTACGCCGGCTTCCTTAAGAAGAAGTGCACTCTTTCCAAAAGCTTCAACAAACTCATGGATTTCCTCAACTGTCATCTCTCTTGATGGCACTTTATCAGACCAGCGATTCGGAGAAGGGCTGGCAGAAGCTGTGATCTTATCAAGATCCATAACGGGCTTGGAAAGTACACGAAGCGCCTTATTAGTATAGAGTTTTTCCATCATGGAACTAATTGTAAAAGATCTGCCAAAGCCAGCTGTTAACTGTACAAAGAGCTTAGCTCCGGTCTGATGGAACTGTGGCATCCACTTTGCCAGATCCTGATACATTTTCTTGTTAGAATAGAGCCATTGTCCAAACATTGGATTATACACAGGCTGGCATCCCGGAAGCACCAGTCCTGCGTTATTTTGAGCTACTTCCAATATGAACTCGGCACCTGCCTTATCAAAATGGTTCTTTTCCATCCATCCAAAGAGATCCGTTCCTCCCATGGATGTCATAACTATTCTGTTTTTTATCTCACAACTGCCAATCCTCCATGGTGTAAATAAAGGATCATAAACCTTATCCATAGTAACATCTCCGATAGTGTCATATTATGCGAAAAAGCACTTGTTTACTGTATCTCCAAAGTCTTTTTCCTTGTAATTCCATACTGCATGTCCGATGTTGTATTTCTCAAATACGCTATGGATATCGGCAAACCATCTCTTTGCAGATTCTGTGTCAGCCAGCTCGATTACACCATACTCACCGCAGTACAAAAATACGCCGTTTTTCTCAGCTGCTTCTACAGCAGGCTCGAAAATTCTGTCAAAATATGAAGGTCCTATCTCTGTGAGTTCGCCTCTATTGATGGCATCAGCAAGATCAGGTGAAAGTTCCTTGGACTTCTCTCTGTATTCGTCAAGAGAACCCGGGTATTCAACAACAAAATCCTTAGGCATATTCTCAACCCAGTATGCCCTCTGGTGTGTGAAAATAAACGGCTCATAGCAGTGGAAGTTATATACAATCCTGTCATCAATCGGCTTAGCAAGAAGTGGTACACTTGTTACAGAATTGTAGCAAACGCCTCCCACAATTATGTATGCCTCAGGCGCATTCTTTCTGATTGTCCTTGCACACTTTTCGGCAATCAAATTCCACTCATCAACTACCTTAGGAGAAACAATTTCATTAAGAAGCTCAAAAGCCAGAATATCTGCATCCTTCGCAAATCTTCCGGAAATTATATCCCAGGTATTATAAAAACGATTCTGGAGTGCCTCATCATAGAAGAACTTCTCTTTGCTCTCACCCTTATCAAGCGGATCAAAGGAATATCCATATGCCTTATGAAGGTCAAGAACTGCATTAAGTCCATACTTTCTGCACCAGCTAAGGCAATCAGCTATATGTCTGTAGCCCTCCTCTATAACATTACCGTCCTCATCCTCAACTACCATGTAATCAACCGGAATCCTGACATGGTCAAAGCCTGCATTTTTGATGCGTTCAATATCACTTTCCACAATGAAATTATCAAAATGCTCCTTAGTATCTTCATCGTACTGGGAAAGCCAGCCACCCAGATTTGCGCCAAACATAAATCCATCGAATCTTTTCATAAAAAACCACCAAACCCTTCTATTATTCTTTTTCCGACCAAAAAACCTCTTTTACCATTGTAATTTAAACACCCTGCGTATTCAAGGTAATTTAAGAGATATCATAATCATAGTATTTATTTATAAACTCATCCATTGGAAGGGGCTTGGAAAAATAAAATCCCTGAAGATATTTGCAACCTATCGCAGCCATCTTCGTTGCCATTTCCTCTGTTTCAATACCTTCTGCTGTTATTCCAAATCCCATATGTGAAAAAGCTTCTACCATGTTGGGCAGCATTTCATCCGGTGTCCCGCAGTAGTCCCACACTACGCTCATATCAAGTTTGATGTTTATAAATGGACATCTTTTTAATCTGGTCATGTTGGAATAACCTTTTCCATAATCATCCAGTACAAAGCGAAAACCAAGCTCATCTATTGCTTTAGTCTGGTTTACCAGGAGCTGATCGTCAACCATTGCTTCCTCTGTGATTTCAAGATGAATAAAGCTCGGGTCTATGCCGTAAGTGCGCAAGCGTTCTGCAAGATTTTTACCAATATCAACTCTCATAAACTGAATAGGGGAAAGATTGACATTTATCCATGACAATCCGAGCTTTTCCATATCATGTTGCTTAATAAACTCACAGGTCTTTATGAATACCTGTTTCCCCACCTGATTGATTCTGCCGTTCCTTTCTGCAACCGGAATAAACAGTCCGGGAGAAATCAATTTCCCATCAGCATCCTTTATCCTGGAAAGAGCTTCCGCACCGACAAGCTTTCTGGTCGTCGCATCAACTATCGGCTGCAGATAGACTTCTATCGCATCATTTTCAATGGCAAATTCTATTGCCTTCTTAATTTCTATTTCCTGGCGGGCTCTTTCCACCAGGCTATCATCTATGATATTTACTTCATCATTTTCTGCATTCTCTGCTTCTTCAAAGGCATACATCAAAACCTGCATAAGAATGTTGAATGGAATCTTTTTATCACCGGGATCGATAAAGGCGCTTCCTATGTCAACATATATCTCAGTCTCATCTGCATCCCATGAGCTTGCAAACCTCTCATTAAGCGCTTTGTTTACCTCTTCCATCTTAATTTCGTTTTCACACAAAATTGCAAATCTTCCGTTTCTGTAATAGAAGGACTTATTTCCGGGAAATCTTTTTCTAAGAAAATCTCCCATAAGACAGATTCCCTGATCCATCTGCCTTATTCCATATATTTCCCTCATTCCGCTGTAGTTATGGATGGTGAAAACATATATCCTGAATCTCCTGTATCCATTTATTTCTTCAAGGTATTCCTGCAAAGCTCTGCTGTTAAAAGTCCATGTCCTTCCCTCTATATAAAAGTCCGGATTTTCAAAGGAAAGATAGATAATTACAAGAGCTATCAGACAGAACGTATCCATCAAAAGATATCCCGGGAACAGTAGCCTTATAAATGTTCCGGCAAGGAGAACTACGTTATACCAGAATGTACTTTGTAATTCTCTTTTCCTTCTGATGTTATCTTTCCGAAGACCGACGCATATAAAGCTAAGCAAAAGATATAACCAGAATACTACGTATAAAAGATTATAAAGAGGAGCACTGTGATATCCTGTCTCATCCATGTAGTAGAACCACTTTGTAAAAGGTGTAGTCAGGACAATAAGCGTAGACACCCATAACGGAGCAGCAATAAGATTTCTCTTTTTCCTGTCAATTACCACGTTAAGACGAAGAACGCTTGCGGTAAATACAAAGAAAAAATGTCCTCTGGCTAAGAAAAAGATAAAATATGCACTGTTTAAGGCATAAAGAAGTATGCGCGGATAATCCTGATAATTCATATCCGCATAGCTGGAAATAATATCCATTGTCATTACAACACATTCGATAATAATCAGAATAATAAAGGTTCTGTTCATCCTGATCGGTATGCGCGGCAAAGAAAAGTAATAGCCTACAAATATAGCTAAAATAAGCAGACTAGGAATTACAAAGGCGAAATCCCACATAATTATTTCCTCTATCACTGACATTTAGCAGCAAACTATATGTCTTTGATATTAATGAATCATCAACGAAATAGCATTGCATATTTTCTTCTTTTTCATAATACTACTATTTTTTTACAAAAAACACATGCACACAACACAATTTATGAAAATCTAATTTATTATTTATTCCAAATTTTTAAAATATTTTACCCCTTTAAAGCAATAAATTCCTTGCAATTAATATAGGTTGCGTTGTAATATTGTCGTAGTGTTTTTTGCATTATAATTTATTATGCTTGGTTGTTCTATATTAATGTCAGTTTGAGGAGATTATTATGAAGCAATATGTAGAGATGAACAGACAGGAGTTAGAAGAAGAAATCGTAAGGCTCAAGGCCGAGTACAAGAAATACCAGGAAATGGGTCTTTCTCTTAATATGGCAAGAGGTAAGCCATGTATGGAGCAGCTTGATCTGTCAATGGGACTTATGGATGCGCTGAATTCAGAAGCAGATCTTTCCTGTCAGGATGGAACAGATTGTCGTAACTATGGTGTTCTTACCGGTATTGATGAAGCCAAAGAGCTTCTTGGTGCCATGATGGAGAACAAGCCTGAGAACATCATTATTTATGGTAACTCCTCTCTTAATGTAATGTATGATACAGTTTCAAGAGCTTATACCCACGGTATTATGGGTGGCACTCCTTGGTGCAAGCTTGATAAGGTAAGATTCCTTTGCCCGGTTCCGGGATATGACAGACACTTTGCTATTACCGAGTACTTTGGAATCGACATGATCAATGTACCAATGACTCCTACAGGTCCTGATATGGATTTAGTTGAAAAGCTTGTAGCTTCTGATGAATCCATAAAGGGTATCTGGTGCACACCTAAGTACTCAAATCCTCAGGGCTACTCTTATTCAGATGAGACTGTAAGACGTTTTGCACGTCTTGAGCCTGCAGCCAAGGATTTCCGTATTTTCTGGGACAATGCATATGGTATTCATCACCTTTATGATGATCATCAGGATTATCTGATCGAGATTCTTGAAGAATGTAAGAAGGCCGGCAATCCGGATATGGTTTACAAGTTTGCTTCTACTTCCAAGATTACCTTCCCTGGAAGTGGTATCGCTGCTCTTGCTACCTCACTTAATAACCTTGAGGATATCAAAGCTCAGCTCACTAACCAGACAATCGGTCACGATAAGGTTAACCAGCTTCGTCACGTCAGATTCTTTGGAGACATCAATGGAATGAAGGCACATATGAGAAAGCACGCCGACATCATCAGACCTAAGTTTGAAGCAGTTCTTGAGATATTAGACAGAGATCTTACTCCTTGTGGAATCGGTGAGTGGACCAAGCCAAAGGGCGGCTACTTCATTAGCTTCGATGCTCCGGACGGCTGCGCCAAGGCAATCGTAGATCGTGCCAAGAAGGCAGGTGTCACAATGACCAATGCAGGAGCTACATATCCTTACAAAAAGGATCCTCACGACAGCAATATCCGTATTGCTCCAACATATCCTTCTCTTGCTGATCTTCGTACAGCAATGGATATCTTTACTATCTGCGTCAGGATCACTGCAGCACAAAAGCTCCTTGAGACTGTGACTGAATAAAGAAAAAGATTAGAATTCAAAGCAAAAAACTTATAGACAAAAATAAATGGACGTATAGATCGTTTTGTAAGCGATTTATACGTCCATATTTTATAAGCTACTATGTAAAACCTTTTTTCCATTAGTATCGGTTTTGTCCGCAAAATAACAATTCTCTTCTTAGCAATTCCTTAATGCTTCCAGTATATCTTCATTGGCATAAGGCTTCGTGATAAAGCCACAGGCTCCGGCTTCCAAAGCCTCCTTTTTCTTGTTATCCTGACCGGCAGCTGAAATAATGATTACCTTGGCATCGCTATTATGCTCCATTATCAGCTTAAGTGCTTCAATTCCGTTCATCTCCGGCATAGTGATATCCATGGCAACCACATCCGGATTAAGCTTAAGATAAAGGTCATAGCCCTCTCTTCCGTTAATTGCCTCACCCACAACCTCGAAGCCACTATTATCCAGCAAATTCTTGACCATTTTTCTAGAAACTCTTGAATCATCTACGATAAGCACGCGTTTCATTGAAGAACCTCCTGTGCAGTCACAATTTCAGATATCAGGATTGATCATTTACTCAGATTTGTAATTAATTATATCACTTTTGCACGCTTTAACACATTATATCATCAACAAGTCTGTATCCGCTACCTTCTGATTCATAAACAAATATCTCACAGTTCTTGGGCTTAGGGCGCCATACATAGCCCCTTTTGGCATTTTCCAGGTAGCCTCGGATTACACGGATGATTCCACCATGACAGGTCACAAGGACGTTTTCATAGTCCTTTTTCTCAAGGTCAGCGAAAAATGAGCGTACTCTTTTTATCATCTCATCTGTTGTTTCAACAGATTCCGGAGCCTTAAAAACTTCAGGAAGCATCCAGTAGAGATTCATTTCAATTCCCATGCCCAGGTAAGGCTTTTGCTCATATTTGCCAAAGTCTGCTTCTATAATACGTTCATCTGTAATGATCTGTGAGCGGTCAACTTTTCCAATAATCTCTGCAGTTTCTATGGCTCTGTCCAAAGTGCTGGCATATACAGCATCAAAATTCACGTTGCCAATCTTTTCTGCTGTAGCTAAAGCCTGGGATTTCCCTTTTTCATTAAGCGGAATATCCGATCTTCCCTGCATGAGCCTTTTGGCATTTAAATCCGTCTGGCCATGTCTGGTAACCCATATCTTCATTCGTCTACTCTCAATCGTTCTTTTACTACTCTATGCCTGGTTCATAATAATCCGAAAGAATATTTATATCCTATCTACGGGCCTTCTTCGAATAATCAGGTCTCATATTCTTAAGCTCTGAATATAAAAGCTTGTAATTATCATATCTGACAGGAGAAATTTCTCCTTTTTCCAAGGCATTTTTAACACCGCAATCCGGCTCTGCTATGTGGGCACATCCTCCAAATCTGCACAAAGGCTCATGCTCCTCAAATTCAGGGTAGAACTGCATCAGAGTCTGAGGCGTAACATCTCTAAGCTCAAGAGATGTAAACCCTGGAGTATCAATTACATATGTACCATGATCAGCACCATCTTCGCTTTGTCCCTCATCAAACAGATCTTCCACAAAGAAAAGCTCAGAATGTCTGGTGGTATTCTTGCCTCGCTCTATTTTTTTACTAAGCTCTCCCGTCTGCATCTGCGCGTTGGGAACCAGCTTATTTAAAAGTGAAGACTTGCCTACTCCACTTGGTCCTGCCAGCGTTGTGGTCTTACCCTTTAAAAGCGCCTTTAGTTCATCAAGTCCCTTTTCCTCACGCACACTTATGAAAAGGACCTTATAGCCGCACTTCTCATAGGCATCATAAAGCTCCTGCTGCTCCTCTTTGGTAGCAATATCCTGTTTATTAAAGCAGATGATAACAGGAAGATTTTGCTGACGCATCATGATAAGAAAGCGGTCCAACAGATTGTAGCTGGGATTGGGCTTTACAATTGCAAACAAAATAACCGCCTGATCCACATTGGCGACAGGCGGTCTAAGTAGCTGATTTTTTCTTGGGAATACATCAGTGATGTTTCCCAATTTCTTTTCCTCGTCGATAATGTCAATTTCCACATTATCGCCCACCAGCGGTTTTAAATTTGACTTACGGAATATGCCTTTCGCCTTACATTCATAAACTTTGGAATCAAAGGTCTCAACGTAATAGAATCCGGCAATTCCCTTTAGGATTTTTCCCTTCATAGGGTGATTAGTTCTCCTGCGTAAATGTTACCGCTCTGGTAACTGTTATCTCTTTGGTAACACCTGCTATAGTCTCTCCTGTCTCAGGATTGGTTGTAGTAGGTGAAGTTGCTGTGTACACAAATGTAAGTGTTCCTGTGGGTGAAGTAATTCCCTTGGAATTCATCTGAATAGGAAAATCAGATGTTGTTGTATTAAGGAGCGTTGTACCATCGGATGTAACCAGTGTCACATGAACTGAAAGTCCGGCAGTATAATTCTCACCCTCTGTAGGAGCAGAAATATCTGAAGTATAGCTGTATGTCACACGAGCCGGTCCTGTGGACAATTCCATATTGATGGTGGTTCCCTCGGAAACTGATGTGCCATAGGCAATACTCTGCGCACAAATAAGTCCGGTAAGATTAGGATCCTCATTGCTGGTCTCTACAACTGTTCCGGCATTAAGACCTGCCTCCACAAGCGTGATAACCGCATCCTCTGAAGAAAGACCGATTACATTCGGAACTGTAACCTGTCCCTCGGACTTGGCTACAGAAACTTCTGCAGTTGCACTTGACGCTGTAGCGTTTGCTCCGGTACTTACATATACATTTATGGTTGAGCCGCTTGCAGCTCTGTTTCCTGCTGCCGGCTTGGTATATGAAACCATATCTTTGGCTAAAGAGCTGGAAGCATCTTCGCCCTTTTCTACCTTAAAGCCTTTTTCATTAAGAGAAGCTACGGCTTCTGCATAGGATTTGCCACTGACATCAGGAATAATTATACCTTCTGCTGACTCAGAAGTGCCCTTGGCAGAACTTTCAACAGATACAGCATTCGACGCCTCAGCTGATGCCTCAGCACTTCCGAAAATGCCAAGTCTTCTTCCAACAAGAAGAAGTCCCATAAAACCTATAAGCACTGCCAATACAATGGCCATGGCTATAGTAATCTTCTCCATACTGCCTGTTGTAGTCGGCTGCTTGCGGTATCTGTTCCTGTCGTACTCATAGAAGTCATCGTCCTCGTCATAGGAACGCTTACTACTTCTCTTTCTATCATGATCATAATCGTCGTAACGATCATCTTTTTCATATTCACGCATAACGTCATCCTTGAGCCTCATCTGCTCAGTATCTGACATTCTGCCACTTCCATTTTTTACGGAAGAAACTTCTTCATCAGAAGCCACTCTTGTAGCACCTTCTTCATCGGGATCCACAAGTGAAACAAAATCCTTGTCAGGTGTAATAAGAGACTTCTTCAAATCAGCGATAAGCTCAGCTGCAGACTGATATCTTCTATCAGGACTCTTCTGGCAGCACTTCAAAACAATCTTCTCAACGCTTATCGGAATATCATCGTTATAATCTGCAGGAGTAGGTAAATCCTCCTGAATATGCTTAATCGCAATTGCTACAGTAGTATCACCATTAAAAGGTACTCGTCCTGTAAGCATTTCAAACAATGTAATACCAAGTGAGTAGATATCACTCTTGGCATCGCTGTATCCGCCTCTTGCCTGTTCAGGTGATGTGTAATGAACAGAGCCCATAACATTTGAGGTGATAGTATTGCTGGTAGCAGCCTTGGCTATACCAAAGTCAGTAACCTTAACCTTACCCTCTTTAGATATCATAATATTCTGTGGCTTGATATCTCTGTGGATAATATTGTTATTATGAGCAGCCTCAAGACCCATAGCCACCTGAATTGCTATACTGACAGCTTCTTTTACGGAAAGTCTTGATTTCTTCTCAATATATTTCTTAAGCGTGATACCATCAACAAGTTCCATAACAATATAGTTGATACCATCCTCATCACCTACATCGTAAACATTTACGATATTAGGATGCATGAGTCCTGCTGTGGACTGGGCCTCTACACGGAACTTGGAAACAAAATTCTCGTTTTCGGAAAATTCCTGTTTGAGCACCTTAACAGCCACCAGGCGATTCAGCTTATGATCTTTTGCTTTATATACATCGGACATACCGCCAGTGCCTATTTTCTCAAGCACTTCATAGCGATCCCCGATAACCATTCCTAACTTAATCATTTAGTCCTCCGTCATGTGATACTTCTCCAGCAAACGGCTCAATAAGAATAACAGCAATGTTATCCTTCCCCCCATTGTTATTAGCCGCTACTACAAGCTTTTGCGCTTTCTCAATAATATCTCTCTGACCGCTTACAATCATACGAATCTCTTCGTCTTCAAGCATATTGGTAAGCCCGTCAGAACACATGAGAACTATATCCCCCTTGTTCAATTCCACATTAAAAAAATCAACGTCCACGGTCTCATCCGCACCGATGGCCCTTGTTATAATATTCTTGTCAAGGGAATGTCTGGCAGTCTCTCTGTCGATACCGCCCATTCTGACCATTTCCTCAACAAGCGAATGATCTCTTGTAATCTGGGAAATACTATTGTCATTAATGACATATAATCTTGAATCACCAACATTGGCAACCTGTAAATATCGCCCTAAAACTGTGCATGCTACCACTGTAGTACCCATTCCAAAGAGCTTCGGATCCTCGGCAGCCTTCTGTCTTAGCTTAGTATTGGCGATCTTGATAGCCTTGTCCAAAATCTTGACAGGATTTTGTTCAAAAGACTTCTCAATTTCCTCTACCATAGTATCTACTGTAAATCTGGATGCATAATCCCCTGCATTATGACCACCCATTCCATCAGCCACAATAAATACATTGGATAGATTTCCAATCTTTCTGTCTGAAGAAAAGACATAATCCTGATTTAGTTTTCTCTTTTTTCCAATATCCGTAACGGAAAAAGTCTTTAGCAAGGAAGCTTTCCTCCAACATTTCTTTTTAATCAACACAAAATAAGCAGGAAACCTATTTTTCCTCTAAATGGCGCCTTCTTAACTGTCCGCAGGCTCCATCAATATCCCTGCCCATTTCTCTTCTTATAGTAACATTTATTCGGCTTTTTTCAAGTTTATTTTTGAAAGCATTAGCTTTAGTGCGGTCTGTGGGCTTAAAATCTCTCTCTTTGATAGGATTTACGGGAATCAGATTTACAACACAATTAAATCCCGATAACAAATCCGTAAGTTCTTTGGCATCTTCATCAGTATCATTGACGCCTGCCACAAGAGAATACTCAAAAGTAAGCTGTCTTTTCGTCTGCTCAAAATAGTATTTGCAGGCATCCAAAACCTCATGTATCTCATACTGATTGGCTATGGGCATGAGAGCTTTACGCTTGTCATTGTTGGATGCATGAAGAGAAAGTGCCAGATTAATTGCAAGCTTCTCATCTGCCAGCTTCCTGATATTAGGAACAATTCCGCAGGTAGAAACTGTAAGGTTTCTCTGGCTCATGTTAAGGCCGTTTTCATCAGTAAGAAGCCTGATAAATCTAAGGATATTATCGTAATTATCAAGCGGTTCGCCGCTACCCATTACAACAACTCTGCCAACTTTCTCCCCGGTAATCCTGGAAATAGCATAAATCTGATCCAGCATTTCCGAAGGAAGAAGATTTCTTACCACACCATCCAGGGTTGATGCGCAGAACTTGCAGCCCATACGGCATCCCACCTGGGAAGAAATACATACGCTGACACCAAACTTGTACTTCATGAAAACGCTCTCGATCATGTTCCCATCTGAGAGAGCAAAAAGAAATTTCCTGGTATCATCAAGCTTTGATTCCTGAACCGTGACACTTTGAAGAGATGTATAGTCAAACTTTTCAGCACACTTTTCTTTAAGTGCCTTGGAAATGTTGGTCATCTCCTCATAATTTCTCGCCTTTTTAACATGCATCCATTCATATAGCTGTTTTGCCCTAAAGGCCGGCTCGCCCATTTCCTTGACAAGAGCCGACAACTCATCAAGGGTAAGTGACTTTATATCAATTTTGCCATTTGTACTCTGAATATAATCCAATTTCTTAATTCCTCAATTTCTAATGTAACTAATAGTCAAAAGAACAAACCTATTCTACGTTTATCACCCGATTCTTAAACTCTTTTTAGCTTGGCGATAAAAAATCCGTCCGTTCCAAATTCACCCGGAATCAGCTGAATATAGCCATTTTTCCCTTTTTCCGAAAGTGCCTTTGGAAGCTTATTTGAAATGTCTTCCGTAACAAAAGGAAGCTCGTTGCAAATTCTCTTGACCATTTCTTCATTTTCACCCTTATTGACCGTACAAGTGGAATAAATAAGACTTCCTCCCACCTTGACGTAATCCCAGGATGATTTGATGATTTCCCACTGGAGCCTTGACAGTTCCTCAAGGCCTGCTTTTTTTACATTATGCTTAATGTCATTTTTACGTCCAAGGATTCCAAGTCCGGAACAAGGAAGATCCAGTAAAAGAATGTCCGCCTGCCCCTTTAATTCTTCATCATGAATCTTAGCATCATGAACCTTGATATCAACATTACTTAGCCCTAGTCTCTGTGCATTTTCTTCCAGAAGCTGACATTTTCTGTCTGACACATCCCTAGAAAAAACCTTGCCATCAGGATAAACTCTCTCGGCAGCATGCATGCTCTTTCCGCCGGGAGCAGCACACACATCTACAACTGTCTGACGGTTCTGTGGGTCTGCCACCTCAACCACCAGCATGGAGCTAACATCCTGCACTATAAATTCGCCTTCCTTAAATCCGGGCAAATGCCTGATATTATCTGTTTTTTCAAGCTCAAGTGCATAGGGAAGCAGTTCATTTTCACGAACTACAACTCCAGCTCCTGACAGCTTTTCCATCAGTTCCTTGGTAGTAACGCTTCCCGGAAGATTCCTGGTAACCCTGACCGTTGTAGGTCTTGGAGATAAAAAGAACTCAAGCATGCTCTCTGTCTTCTCAAAGCCATAATCCGAAAGCCACATCTTGCAGAGCCACTTTGGCATGGAATAAAACACAGACAGATACTCTATTCCGCCGTCCTTTTCTTTATCCGGGTAAGCTATTTTATCCTTGTTACGGGATATATTTCTAAGTACTCCATTTACAAAGCCCTTAAGTCCTGTAAACTTGTGCCTTCCTGCAAGCTTCACAGCCTCGTTACAGGCGGCACTGTCGGGAACAGCATCCATAAACATTATCTGATAGGTGCTCATTCTCATAAGACTTCTGATAAATGGCTGCATCTTGCTTACCGGAGTCTTGGAAAAAGAATCAATAATGTAATCAATCTGAATGTTTCTCTCAAGACATCCGTCGACTACCCTCTTTATAAAGGATTTATCCCTGGTTTCAAGATAGTCATATTTTTCCAGAGCGTCCTTTAAAAGGGATGGCTTTCTGCTGCCATCCCTGTCATATTCTATAAGTATATTAAGTATTACTTCTCTTATATTAACCATAAATATTTCCTACAATGCTACTGTTTTATTGCAAAATTAGCTTTGCCAACAATTCTCGTAATAGCTTCTGCCTTATTCTCCAAGTTTTGTACCAACTTCAAGCTTATATCCAAGAAGGAAATCCTTTACTGCCATTCTCTTCTTGCCTTCAAGCTGAACCTCGGTAACCTGAAGGAATCCATCTCCTGTAAGCATCACAAAGGAATCCTTGAATACAGCCATTATTGTACCAAAACTGCCATTGTTTATAGCATTTGCTCTGACATCATCTTTCCCATCAGAAACTTCTTTTATCAGCTGATTGTATTCCGGCTTCCCAAGCACCTTAACATTCCATATTTTAAAGGTCTTTTTGTTAAAAGAAGTAAAGGCTGAAGGCCATGGATTTAAGCCTCTTACAAGATTTCTGATTGTCCCTGCATCCTTGGAAAAATCAATTCTGCCCATATCCTTGCTGAGCTTGCCGCATTTTGTGGCTTTCTCCTCATCCTGTGGAACAGGAGTAAGTTCGCCCTTTTCAATCATCGGGAGTGCCTCAACAATAGTCTTAGCTCCAAGATCAGATAACTTGTCAAACAAACCTCCACCAGTCTCATCGTCAGCAATTGGCAAGGTTCTCTGTACCAGAATATCTCCTGTGTCCATGCCTGCTGCCATCTGCATGATGGTAACACCAGTTTCCTCTTTTCCATCAAGTATTGCCTGCTGGATAGGCGCTGCTCCTCTGTACTCAGGAAGAAGCGATGCGTGGATGTTAACACAGCCAAGCCTTGGAATATCAAGGATTTCCTGCGACAGGATCTGTCCAAAGGCAGCAACTACATAAATATCTGCATCGTACTTCTTAAGCTCAGCAACATTCTCCGGAAGCTTAATCCTAACCGGCTGAAAAACAGGAATATTGTGCTCCAGAGCGCATTCTTTAACCTCTGAAACCTGAAGCTCACCGCTTCTACCCTTCGGCTTATCCGGCTGAGTCACTACCAAAAGTACTTCGTGTCCCACCTCTATGATTTTCTCAAGGGCAGCTCTGGCAAAATCGGGAGTGCCCATAAATACTATCTTCATGCTGATTCTCTATCTCCTTAAAATGAACATAATGCATTTTTTCAAACACCAAACTGATAATGCACTACATATCAGTTTATCATTTTAGAGCTTCTTTGTACATAATTGCGCCTTGCGCCTGATTACAGAGGATAATTCACGTTACTGTTCACTCGCATGCAGCTCGCTCCAGTAACTGATTCCGTAGTGCAAAATTCTTTTGTGTTCAATAATTATTTATACCTGCTTAACATCAATTTTAGATTCATAGTCTATCATAGTATCTATAATATGGGATTAGTATATTCAAAAGAGGTGCCCTAATGCGTTCACTAAGGACAAAGCTTACCGTCACAATGCTATTTGTGATATTTGCAGTAATATTGGTCATCACACTGCTCAGCGCAATTTTCATACGTAATACTGCAAGCCGCAAGTCAGATCAGCTGCTTCTTATGCTGTGCGAAAATGGGCAGTATAGTTTGAATTATTATTTTGACAGCGTTCAAAGCTCAGTTAACAATATCACCACCTTCGTCGAAGATGACATTAAGGGCCTTGGGGATGCAGAGTTTAAAGAGCATATGGAAAATGTCCGCGAGTATTTTGATTTTGTTATTTCCCATACAGATGGAGTTTTGACGTACTATTACCGCATTGATCCTTCCGTTTCATCAACAGAGAAGGGCTTTTGGTATACAAATCTTGATGGCACAGGCTTTGTTGAACATGAAGTTACTGATATCACGCTTTATGATGTAAATGACACATCGAAGCTGGTGTGGTTCACTGTTCCAAAGTTTGAAGGAAAGTCCATCTGGCTTCCTCCCTATGTAACAGACAACCTGGATGTAAAGGTAATTTCCTATGATGCGCCGATCTATTATAAGGGTGCGTTTATCGGCGTGATTGGAATTGAAATCGACTATTCTGCAATGGCCAAAGAAGTTGACAGTATTAAATTCTATGATAACGGCTATGCTTTCCTTAGTGATTCTGATGGGACACTTTTCTATCATCCATACATTGATGTAGCAAATCTTCCTGAGGGTATTACAAAACAAATGCCCTACAGCAACAAAGCCGAGAGTTCTTCTGCGCAGTACGTCTATGATGGTGTGCTTAAAGAAGCTGTCTGGCTGCCTCTTAGTAATGGCATGTACCTTAACATCACAGTCCCGATAAGCGAAACTCAGGGGGAATGGCGTGGACTTATTATTAACATTCTTATATCAGCTGTAATAGCAATGATTGCAGCAGGCGTCTTTTTGGTTCTTACTTTGGGATTAATAACAAAGCCACTTGAGCAGCTCACTGAAGCCGCAGAGCAAATAGACAAAGGGAACTTCGATGTTGACCTGCCATACAATATGGATGATGAAATTGGAAGGCTCACAAAGTCATTCAAAAAACTTTCAGGAAATATGAAAGCACATATCAACACCCTGAATGAGCAGGCATTTATTGATTCACTTACTCATGTAAGGAATAAAGGTGCCTTCTTACTGGCAATTGAGGAACTTCAGGAACAGATCAACAACGGATCTGTGGACCCGAATTTTGCCCTGGGAGAATTTGACTGTGACGGTCTAAAGCGTATCAACGATGAATACGGACATGATAAAGGCGATATCTACTTGAAAAAAGCCTGCCGAACTATCAGTGACGTATTTAAAAGAAGTCCTATTTACAGAGTCGGCGGTGATGAATTCTTTATAATTCTAAAAAATGAAGATTTCAATAACAAGGATTTCCTTTTGGGACGTTTGGATATAGTTATTGATGAGATAAATGCATCAGCAAAAGAGCCTTGGGAACAGGTATGGCTGTCAAGAGGCTTTGCCATCTATGATCCCACCAATGATATTATTGTTCAGAAAATTATGCAACGCGCAGATATGCTGATGTATGAAAATAAGCGTGAGAGAAAAATGGGGCGCGAGGCCTAATGGGAATTGTAAAAATGCGTTGTACGAACACTAGCGGTCCGTACAACGCATTTTTACATTTACCGTTATGCCGCCCATTAATCTTCCTGATCAGACATGAGCTCTTCATTATCCACAAGGTCGCCTTCAACCTTCTCAACATACATATGTCCATTCAAATGGTCATTTTCATGCAGGATAGCTCTGGCAAGAAGCTCTTCGCCCTCGATAACAAATTCATTGCCATCAAGGTCCATTGCCTTAGCCTTAACATAGTTAGATCTTGTTACAACACCGGATTTTCCTGGGATAGAAAGGCATCCCTCATATCCTGTCTGCTCACCGCTGGTCTCAAGTATCTCAGGATTGATAAACACTAATGGATCCTCACCGGTGCAGTCAATTACGAAAATTCTCTTAAGTATTCCAACCTGTGGTGCAGCAAGTCCAACGCCGTTAGCATCGTACATTGTTTCAAACATGTCTTCCACAAGCTCTTTTATTCTGGGGGTGATTTCCTTAACTTCCTTGCAGTTCTTGGCAAGGACATCATCACCGTATTCTCTGATAGTTCTGATTGCCATTATATTCTCCTCATTGTGCATTTAAAGTGAACCTTTTACTTTTTAATAGTATAACATATGAAGCAAATCTGTGAAGTTTAAGTTACTGTTCAGACAGGAGTGAACAGTTTAAAACCCATTGACGGGGTCAAAATCAAATTGTACCGAAATGCGTTTCATTTGACCGGCATCTTCTAAGCCTCTGATTGTTTTTTCAAGCATATCTTTATAAGCCACAAGTCCCTCATAGTCATCCATTTTAACATAGACTGCCATGCGGTAAACATCATTAATTTTGCCAATAGAAGCTGATGCGGGACCTATGAATACTGCCCCTTCCTTCTTGCTTAGCTCCATCATAGCACGCAGTCTGTTGGCAAATTGCATGCCCTCATCCTCATCCGCGCTCAATATCTGCACCGACATCATATGGGATATCGGCGGGTAGCGAAGAAGATCACGATAAGCAATTTCTTCTTCATAAAATGCTTCATAGTCCTGGCGTGAAGCTGTCTGAATGCTGTAATGTTCAGGTTCATAAGTCTGAATCACCACATTCCCGGGCTTTAGCCCTCTTCCTGCTCTTCCTGCCGCCTGGGTAAGCAGCTGGAAGGTTCGCTCACTTGCCCTATAATCACTGGCATAGAGTGACATATCTGCTGCCAGAATTCCCACAAGAGTAACATCAGGGAAATCATGCCCCTTTACTATCATCTGTGTTCCCACTAAAACATCTGCCTCTTTTGCAGCAAAAGCAGACAAAATCCTGTCATAGCTTCCCTTGGTCCTCGTTGTATCCGCATCCATTCTAAGGACTTTAGCAGATGGCCAGAACTTTTTTACCTCATCTTCAATCTGCTGCGTTCCTGCTCTAAAGGATGAAACATATTTGGAAGAGCACTTCGGGCATATTTTTCTCATAGGCTCTTCATAGCCGCAGTAATGGCATACCAGCCTTCCGCCTCTGTGTTCTGATAAAGAGACATCACAATGTGGGCATTTAAAGACATGTCCACAGGATCTGCAGGACACAAAACCGGCATAGCCTCTTCTATTGATAAACAGCATTGCCTGCTCGCCCTTAGAAAGCCTATCCTCCATTAATTCCTGCAATCTTCTGGAAAAAATAGATCGATTTCCGGTCCTAAGTTCCTCTCTAAGATCCGCTATATCTACGGAAGGAAGAGTTCCTCCCGTCAGCCTTCTCTTTAACTCAAATAAATGGTACTGGCCATTTTGTGCTCTGTAATATGATTCCAAAGAAGGTGTAGCCGAACCCAAAACAACACTTGCTCCATCCGGAACGAGCTTTGAAAGTTCTATCGCAGCTTCCCTGGCATGGTATTTGGGCATAGTCTCACTTTTATAGGTAGACTCATGCTCCTCATCAATTATAATGATTCCGGTATTAGGAAACGGGGTAAAAAGAGCTGATCTTGGTCCGATAATAATGTCTATATCACCGGTTCTGGCTCTTTCCATCTGATCAAACTTCTCTCCCGCTGAAAGAGAAGAATTCATAACCGAAACTCTGTCCCCAAAGTGCCTGTAAAACCTCATCAGAGTCTGATAAGTAAGTGCTATTTCCGGAATAAGCACTATCGCCTGCTTGCCACGCTTTATTATCTCATCAATAAGCGCAATATATACTTCTGTCTTACCACTTCCGGTAATACCATGGATAAGATAAGTATCTCTTTTGCCTGCATCATAGTCTTTTGTAAAAGAATCAACTATTTCCTGCTGTTCCTGACTTAAAACCTTAGCTCCATATCTCGAAGAATCTCCGGCAACCGGCTTTCTGAAGTACTCCTCTTCCTCAACCCTGATAATTCCCTTATCTGCAAGGGCCTTTATGGTAGCCGCAGTCACATGGAGCTTACCTGTAATAAGCTCATAGGGAATCCTATCATCAGGTGTAGCAAGAAGCTCTGCCATTATCCTCTCTCTGGCCTTCTGTTTCTTGCTGACGCATTCATGGTAATACTCTGTAGCCTCTCTTAAGTTCATCCGAAGAGAAACATACTTATGAACACGCCGCGCCTCCTTCTTTGTTGAAGGAAGCACAGTCTTAAGTGCAGCAATCATGGTGGAGCCGTAGTATTTTTTCATCCATGCTGCCAGCTTAATAGATATTTCCTCAGCACAAAGGTTATCCTTGGGAACAGATATTACTTCTTTTATCTTAGAAGGATCCCAGTTAGCCTCATCCGTCAGTTCCAGTACATACCCTTTTCTGACAGTATCTCCTCTTCCAAAGGGCACTTCCACGGGACTTCCTATATCTATCAGGCCTTTTAACCTCTCCGGAATCCTATACTGGAACAGTCGATCCACCTTCTCGTGGGATATATCTATTATTATGTTGGCATACTCGCATGTTGTCATTTAAGCTCAACCCAATTCTTTCAATATCCATGTCATAAATGTTACATTTAATGCCAAAGAGAGCCGTCCCCAATGGCTGGTTATTTCATCTCTTCAAGAATCTCCTGGATAATAACACGCTCATCCATAGGATACTTGACGCCTTTTATTTCCTGGTAGTCTTCATGGCCCTTACCGGCAAGAACAATGATATCTCCCTGCTCGCCATGCTCTATCGCATATCTGATGGCTTCTTTTCTGTCTGTAATCTTAATATACTTGCCATCAGTCTTCTTCATTCCTGTTTCAATATCATCCATGATTGCCTCAGGCTCCTCAAAACGAGGGTTGTCAGAAGTGATAATAGTGAAATCTGAATACTTACCGCTTACCTCACCCATCTCGAATCTGCGAAGCTTACTTCTGTTGCCGCCGCAGCCAAAGACACTGATAAGTCTGTTTGGATGATAATCACGAAGCGTTGTAAGAAGGCTCTTAAGCGCCATTGCATTATGCGCATAGTCAATCATAAGAGTGAATTCATCGGAAACCTTTACCATCTCAATTCTGCCCTTAACCTTGGCCTCTTTTAACGCAGGTGCAATCTCCTCTGGTGTGCAGCCAAGTTCCTGAGCTACTGCTATAGCGCAAAGTGCGTTGTAAACACTAAATTTTCCCGGAGTTCTGATCTCGGCATGCATATTAATGAGACCTTCTGTATCAAAAAATACACCAAGCTCGCCCGGCTTACGGATATAAGCAAGATTGATAGCTCTAAGATCAAGCCCTTCGCCAAAGCCATAGGTATAAGCCTTGCAGGTATGTCCTTCAAGGATATCATCTGTATGAATGTCATCGCCATTACAGATACCTATCTTACACTGCTTGAAAAGAAGTCCCTTACAGTGCATATAGTCTTCAAAATCCTTATGCTCATTAGGTCCGATATGGTCAGCTTCGATATTTGTGAAAATACCTATATCAAATGTGAAGCCCTGTGTTCTGTGAAGCATAAGTCCCTGAGATGAAACCTCCATAACTACGCTGTCGCAGCCTGCCTCAACCATTCTGGCCATATATTCCTGAAGTGTAAATGACTCAGGAGTAGTATTCTCTGCATGTATATGCTCATCACCAATGATAACCTCAATGGTACCGATAAGACCGACCTTATGTCCGGCATTTTCAAGCATGTTCCTGATAAGATAGGTTGTAGTTGTTTTTCCCTTTGTGCCTGTAATACCAATTGTCTTAAGCTTGCTTGCAGGATGATCAAAATATGCTGCAGAAATAAAAGCCATAGCATATCTGGTATTCTCAACTCTGACAACTGCCATATCACAGCCTTCCGGAAGCTCAACTTCCTTCTCAACTACTATTGCTGCTGCCTTTTTCGTTGCAGCATCCATAGCACAGGAATGGCCGTCAAAATTTGCACCACTGATGCAGATAAATAAAGAGCCTTCTGATATCTTCCTGTTGTCATTAACAACCTCTGATACCTCAATAGTCTCAGGGTCAATCAAAACCTCGCTGTTACCGGCAGTTACCTTTGCCTCAAATCCTTCTAATAATTTGGAAAGTTTCATATTTTTTCCTCCCATTTAATATAATATATGGTTAAAATTTAATTAATTTAAGTTAACAATTAACTAATTTCAATTAATTCTAATTTTTAGATTTTTTTCACATTTTATTCACATTTTTTTGATAATATAATAATCAAGAAGTGAGTGATTCGTTCACTCACTATCTCCCCCTCATAAGAAACCGCAGACACACGCTTCGCGTGTGTTTTTGTGGTTTATGGGGATTTTTTTGTTTCAACAGTAGTCATTCATAATAAATTGAAGACTTTCTCTTCCCTGATAGCTGTTTATATTGGGATAATAGGCAATATTTATCTTCATATTCCCATCTGTATTACCCAGATACATTTCATCTACGCTATCCTGTCCGAATTTATCAGCAAGGAAGCTATGCCACTTTTCCATATCTCCAAAGAAAATCATATCATATATTTTGCCGCTATCATCGGATATTCTGTACTTCCCGCAGTTACGATTCTTGCCCATTACCCTGCCGGATAAAAGAGCTACATCTCTTTGCGCAAATATTGGCTTGGTATTACCATTTCCAAAGGGTTCAAGCTTATCAAATTCACGGACCAGATCCATATCCGCATATTTAAGAGGCATGACCATATCCACATGAAGGACAGGAACAAAATCGTCTCCTGACAGATTACATGCTTCATTAAGCCTGTCTCTCATCTCATCAATTTTTTCCTCCGGAATGGATAAGCCGGCAGCCATCTTGTGTCCGCCAAATTTACTGAACAGATCTTTGCAGGCAGACATTTCTTCATACATATCGTATTTTTCAATAGATCTTCCTGAGCCCTTTGCGCCTCCATCAATAGCCTTGGTAAGCACAAAAGTAGGACGATAATATTTTTCCTTGATCTTGCCTGCTATTATTCCCGCAATTGATTCATGTACCTGTGGAAGGTATATCACCAGAACTTTTGGAAGGCCGTTTTTGGCGCTTTCCTCTTCCACAAATTTAACTGCCTCATCTACCCCAAGCTTAGTCATATCCTTGCGGCTATCATTGAGGTTCTTAAGCTCAGAGGCAATCCTTGCAGCCTCATTAACATCTTCCTCAAAGAAAAGAGAAAGTGCTCTTGTTGCCAGATCAAGTCTTCCGGTTGCATTTAAACAAGGTCCTATAACAAAGCCATAGTGATAACATGAAATACTGTTTTCATCCAGGCTGTTCACATGTATAAGAGCCTTCAGTCCCTTATTAGTTGTTGAAGAAATGAGTTCAAGTGATTTACTTACAATCACTCTGTTCTCGTCCTTAAGCTCCATAACATCGCATACTGTAGCGATACCTGCAAAGACAAGCATTTCTTCAAAGAAATCGTCCCACTTTTCCTCTAAAGTTCCTGTCAAGGCATGAGCAGCCTGAAGAAATTTGTAAGCCACAACTGCACCGCATATCTCCGCAAACGGATACTCACCATCCATTCTCTTTGGATCAATTACAGCGTCAGCCGGCGGAAGGATTTCAACCTTCTCACCATTTTCTACAGAAACCTCAAAGGGTACCTCATGGTGGTCTGTTACTACAACAGTCATGCCCTTTTCCTTGGCATGTGCTATCTGCTCATATGCAGCTATTCCATTATCACAGGTAACAATTGTATCTATGCCTGCATCAAATGCGTCATCCACCAGTTTAATGCTAAGTCCATAGCCGTCCTTCACTCTGTCAGGAAGAACGCAGTCAACATTTCCTCCTAGAAGTCTTAATCCAGAAACAAGTATAAAGGAAGAACAAATACCGTCCACGTCATAGTCACCGATTACTCTGATATGCGCCCCTTCCTGTATCTTATCAAGTATAATGCGGGCACCCTTTTCCATATCAGCCATTTTCATCGGATCGTGCATAATACTAACGCTCTTCTCAAGATAAGCTCTGACCGCTTCATCAGAACATTCCAATGCTTCCCTCTCCCTACAACTAATAAGCCTGTTTGCAATAAGTCTGGCTGTAATATTTCTAATGCCGAATTCCTCAGCTATCCTATCAAAATCAGCCTTCTTATTTGCTATCATCCATTTTGACATATAATTCCCCAATCTAAAATATCTAAAAATGCGCAGTGCCTTGTAATATCTGCAGTAAATTACTAAGCGCACTGCCATATTATACAATATAAGAAATAAGTTAAAAAGAGCCTGTTTCTATTAAGAAACAGGCTCAAAAATAATATCATTTCTGATTATTTATCAAGCAGCTTTTTTAGCAAAAAGTGTCTTGAACTTAGTCTTCAGATCATACCACATAGGTGATGCAATAAAGATTGAAGAATATGTACCGCAGATAACACCAACCATAAGTGGAAGTGCAAATGCCTTAATGTCAGCAACACCGAAGATGAACAGTGCAAGTACTGTAAAGAATGTTGTAGCTGATGTGAACAAGCTTCGTGTTACAGTCTGTGCTACACTGCCATTAACAAGCTCTGCATACTCTTTCTTGTTAGTAGCAAGACCAAGATTCTCACGAATACGATCGAAAGTAACGATTGTATCATTGATTGAGTAACCTATGATTGTAAGTACTACTGCAATGAAAGTATTACCAACGGCATATCTTGTAAATGCGTAAGATACAATAACAATAAGTGCATCATGTGCAAGAGCGATGATAGCTGCAGCACCAAACTTGATATCCTTGAATCTGATCCAGATGTAGATAAGCATACATACAAGTGAAACAAGAAGAGCTATTACAGCGTCGCCTCTCATCTCAGTACTGATTACTGAACTGATTGTTTCAGCAGCAATGTGATCAGCAGATACTCCGTAGTTATTTACAAGAACATCCTCAACTGCTTCCCTCTGCTGAACATCAAGAGTAGAAGTCTTGAAGATAACCTGTGTAGTTCCTGAAACTGTCTGAATCTGAATCTGGTTGATTCCAGCAGCTTTCTTGATGTCCTCAGCAACTGTGCTCTCAAGCTCAGCAAGTCCCTTAGTCTCATCAAATGTAACTGTTGTTGATGTACCGCCTACAAAGTCAAGACTGTAGTTGAAAGCTCCCTTACCCTGAGCACTGTTAACGCCCATAGCCACCAAACCTGCGATAACAATCGCACAGGAAATGCCATAGAACATTTTTCTCTTACCAACAAAGTCAAATTTAACAGGTGTCTTAGCTCTTCCATAGAGTGCTGGGTTCTGAAGGCCGATTCCATAGAGGATTGAAGTAATTACCCTTGTAATAACAAGTGCTGTAAACATTGAAAGAACAATACCAAACATAAGAGTAATTGCAAATCCCTTAATTGAACCTGTTCCTAAAATGTAGAGCCAGAAAGCAACAATAAATGTTGTAACGTTACCATCGATGATGGATGAAAGAGCCTTGTTATATCCGGCCTTTCTAGCAGCATCTACATCCTTACCTCCTGCAATCTCTTCTCTGATTCTGGAGAATACAAGAACGTTAGCATCAACTGCCATACCAATTGAAAGGATGATACCTGCAATACCAGGAAGTGTAAGTGTCTGGTCAAATGCAGAAAGCATGAATACCATAAGTGTGCAGTAGAAGCCAAGTGCTATTGTAGCTGAAAGGCCAAGTATTCTGAAGAATACGATCATAAATACAGCGATAAGTCCAAAGCCAACTGCTGCAGCAATAAGTGATGTTCTGATAGCATCTGAACCAAGCTGAGCACCTACTACATTAGAACGAAGTTCATTAAGCTGAAGCTTAAGTCCACCGATACGGATCATGGAAGCAAGGTTAGATGCGTTCTCATAATCTGACATACCTGTGATAACTGCCTTACCATCTGTAATAGCGGCCTGAACCTTTGGAACACTGATAAACTGTCCATCATAGTAAATAGCAATGCTCTCGCCATTAGAATAAGCCTTGGTAGTAGCTTCTGCAAAAGCAGCTGCTCCGGCTTCTGAAAACTCAAGAGAAACTACAGGCTCATTTCCGCCGTATGAATCCTGCTGATATACAGCCTGTGCATTGGCAACATCTGATCCGGAAAGAACAATTGAGCCTTCTGCCTGAAGTTCTTCAATAGTCTTATTAAGCTCATATGTATAGAAAAGACCATAAGTAGAATCAAGCTTGTACTCATAGTTGGCATTTCCTTCAGAATCAGTCTCAGCTATGAAATAAAGATTACCAGGCTGGCCAAGCTCTTCAAGAATAGCATTGGCATCTGATACACCGGGAATCTCGATGTTAATTCTGTTAGAACCTTCCTGATATACTAAAGATTCTGTACTATACTGGTCGACACGCTGCTGAAGCTTGTAAATTGTATCAGCCATGTCTTCCTTATCAGGAGTCTCATCACCTACTACTTCATATGTGATGCTGACACCACCTGCAAGATCAAGTCCAAGATTAATGCTTGATAATGAACCTGACTTGTCTGCACCGAGTCCGTAAACTGCTGAATATCCAAGACCCCCAAGGAGTAACAGCATAAGAATCAGCGCAATGATTGATTTTACGCGTTTCATACTAAAAATCCTCCGTTAACCTTCTTCGGCCAAAGCCGCTTTAATCATAATAGCACACTCTATGCGCTTTTTCTGTAGCTCACATCCGTGCTTATATGTTGTGTTGATATTTCCATTAAAATTGTAGGCATTGGCTGCACAGCCACCGCTACAATAATATCTGGCAAAGCATTTCTCGCACTCAGGTCTGGAATACACATTACTCTTTTTGAACATTTCCCGAATGTCTTCTCTTGTAATTCCATCATATACGTTACCCATGATGAAATCTTCATTACCAACGAACTGATGACAAGGATAAATGTCACCCCATGGAGTAACTCCAACGTATTCACATCCTGAGCCGCAGCCGGAAAGTCTCTTGGCAACACAAGGGCCGCCTTCGAGATCTATATTGAAGTGGAAGAAATTAAAGCCTCTTCCCTCTTTATGTCTCTCTATATAGAATTTAGCAAGCTTATCATATTCCTCACAGAGCTTAGGAATATCTTCATCCTTAAGGGCATACCAGTCTTCAGGCTTAGCTACAACAGGCTCAACTGAAATCTGCTTAAAGCCGAGGTCTGCCAAATGCTTAACATCCTCAGAAAAGTCCAAATTATTATGTGTGAAGGTTCCTCTCACAAAGTACCTCAGCTGATGACGGCTTTCTGCAACCTTCTGGAATTTAGGTACTATGTCATCATAGCAGCCCTGACCGCCCTTTCTAGGACGCATAGCATCATTAACTTCTTTTCGTCCATCGATAGAAAGGACAATATTGCCCATTTCTTTATTAACATATTCAAGGATCTCGTCAGTTAAAAGAGTTCCGTTTGTAGTAATAGTGAAACGGAAATTCTTGTTGTGTTCTTTCTCAATGGATCTTCCGTACTCAACTATCTTCTTGACTACTTCCCAGTTCATAAGAGGTTCGCCGCCAAAGAAATCAACTTCAAGATTTCTTCTGTTTCCTGAGTTCTTCACAAGGAAATCCAGGGCTGCCTTACCAACCTCTTCGCTCATAAGAGCGCGTCTTCCATGATATTCGCCCTCATCTGCAAAACAGTACTTACATCTCAAGTTGCAGTCATGAGCTATATTAAGACAAAGAGCCTTAACTACTGTCTCTCTGCTTTGGAAATCATCTACATAGTTCTCATATACATCATCAGTATAAAGAACTTCACCTGCTCTAAGCTCAAGAAGCTCTTCAATTGCTTCTCTTATATCTTCATTAGAATATTTCTTGCTGATATCTGTGGTAGAAAGAACATCACTGTAAAGAGCCTCTACTTCCTTCTCATCCACTCCATCATTATCTTCTTTTGCTGCAGCTGTACCATACTTGCTGCTAAGTCTATTTTCTATAACCTCTACAAGGTCGAAAACAACGTCATCCACCACATGTACTGAACCGCTGTTAACGTCCAGAACGATGTTGTAGCCATTGTTCTTATAAGCGTGAATCATAAAAACTCCTATTTCTAAACTACTATATCAATACTGAATCCTGAATCACTTTCTCACGAAACCCGCAGTAAATGCGTGTTTCTGAAATTATGTCCAAGAATATATACAATACCGGATTCAGGGATGCAAAAGTGCATTCTCATACACCAATACATCCGTTTCGAATTGCCCGCAAAAACATAGGCAGCGACAAAGTCGCTGCCCGACATGATCAAATCATGTTTCCGGGATAATCATATTTTTCCCGGAATATCTGTAACCGGTAATGATAATCTTACTTGCTAAGCTGTTCGCAGCTCTGATTTCCTACTGTGCAGGAAGTCTTGCAAGCAGACTGGCATGATGTCTGGCACTCGCCACATCCGCCCTTCTTCATTGATTCCTTAAGATTTCTTGTAACTAATGACTTTACATGTTTCATAATTGCCTCCTACTTGAAATACCTGGTTAACACCACATTTCGAGTTTTTCGTCCTAAAGTATAACATATTTCAAAAAAATATTAAAGAGCTTTCTGCTCTTTAGCATCCGCCTTGGTTTTTTCCTCATTTTTGGAATTATTAACAACTCCTGTCAGAAGAACCTTGGTAATTCTGTTTCTCTTTATTGCTCTGGCCGTAAGCGTTATGCCATTATCCAGAGTAACCATTTCGCCATATCTTGGAAGTCTGTCCAGATTCTCGATCATAAGTCCGCCGATAGAGTCATAATCCTCAGAATCGAAATCCGTTCCGAGAGCATCATTTATGTCATCCAGCTTCATATTACCTTCAACAAGATATTTGTTATCGCCAAGATCCTTGATAAGCTCATCCTCATCAGAATCATACTCATCTCTGATCTCGCCGACGATTTCTTCAAGAAGATCCTCAAGAGTTATCATTCCAACCGTTGTTCCGTACTCAGATAAGACAAAAGCAACGTTTTGGGATTTTTCCCTCATTTCCATCAAAAGATCTGCAGTCTTTTTATACTCATAGGTATAATATGCTTTTCTAATGTAATCAGTGATCTTGAAATTCTCTTTATCTTTAATCAGTATCAGATCCTTGACGTTAATAAGTCCGATTATATTGTCCTGCTCATTTCCTTCAAATACAGGAATTCTGGTGTACATATCTTCCTTGAAGGTTCTCATAACTTCACTGTAATCAGCATCAGAGCTCACACAGGACATATCTATCCTCGGAATCATGATATCCTTGGCAACCGCATCACTGAAATCGAAGACATTGTAAATAATTTCTTTCTCGCCGGACTCGATTACGCCATCCTCATGGCTGACATCAACATAGGTCTTAAGCTCATTTTCAGTCATGGTCTGCCTGCTCTGAACATCTATCCTCATGAGTTTAAGAAGTCCTGAAGCGATTCCATTGATAATAAAGCTAAGAGGCTTTGTAACTGCGATAATAAAAAGAACTGTCCTTGCATACATCAGTGACATATTCTCGGAATAGGCAGTTGCTATGGTCTTGGGAAGGATTTCTCCCACTATCAGAACTACCAAAGTAAGAACTCCGGTACCAATTCCTACGGCAAAACTCCCCCACAGATCTGTCACAAAAACCGTCATAAGTGCTGAAGCACTTAAGTTTACTATGTTATTTCCAATCA
Source organism: uncultured Butyrivibrio sp. (assembly GCF_947169445.1). Classification (GTDB taxonomy): domain Bacteria; phylum Bacillota; class Clostridia; order Lachnospirales; family Lachnospiraceae; genus Butyrivibrio. The sequence continues at coordinate 59,801 of NZ_CAMVPU010000007.1, forward strand.
AGATCGCTGATAGCATCTTCTGGGTATCTTCGCAAATGCCAAGAACCAAGGCTGCTCTCTTATTTCCGTCATCAGCAAGAGCCTTCATTTTAACCCTGTTGACAGTCATAAAGGCTGTCTCAGCTGATGAAAAAAATCCGGAAAGAAGAACAAGCACCAAAAGTACTATCAGCCTGACTAAGTGAATATTCAATTCTGTCCTCCTGAGTTATTCTATAACTCCAATAATCTCCATAGGGTCTGTGACAAAAATGTTCTCCCCAGCCCCGGCCTTTAAAAGTTCATCTTTTGTTCTAAAGCCCCAAAGGCATGAGATACATCTAAGACCGCTGTTTAAAGCAGTTTGGTGATCAACTTCAGAATCACCTACATATACACATTCTTCTTTGGAAACTCCAAGTTCTTTTATGGCAGCTTCTACAGTATCAGGAGCCGGCTTTTTGCGAACGCCGGCGGATTCTCCAATTGCCACGGTTACGTAATCACCAAAATACATATTATTCAGTTCTTTTACCGCAGCATCATATTTATTGGATACAATGGCCATCTTAACATTCTGATCTTTAAGCGCCTTCAAAAGCTCCATGATGTGAGGATAGGGACCAGTCTTGTCATTGCAATGAATAAGATAGTATTCCTTGAAACAAGAAAAAGCATCCTCAAACAAAGGATTGTCTTTTCCATCAGGAACCGCTCTCTCCATAAGTTTCTCAACGCCATTTCCTACAAAATGTCTAACCTCTTCAAGAGTCCTCTTTGGCATTTTATACTGCGAAAGAGCATAGTTCACACTATCGCACAGATCTTCAAGCGTATTTAATAAGGTGCCGTCTAAATCAAAAATAACAGTAGAATACTTCATTACCAATTAATCTAAATGGAACACAGGGTGCAGATCTACTGCCACCGGACTGTTATCCGGATTGGTCTCCATGATATCAGCCATGAAATCCCACCACTTGCGATTAATAGCTGTATCAGCACTCTTAGCCCATAACTCCTCATCTTCTATTTCGATATATCCGTATAAGACAAGGGTTTCAGGATCAAGATAAATACTGTAGTTGTGTCCGCCATGCTCGTGGATCATCTGCTGCATTTCAGGCCACAACTCGTTGTGTCTTTTCTCATACTCCTTCTCCATCCCCGGATATAACTTCATTTTAAAGCCTTTTCTAATCATAGTTCTTCCCCCAATCTGGTTATGTTTTATTATATTTTCACACATAACCATCCCCTAAACTACGCATTTTTTAATGAAAACCTATCAATTAAGAGGATTTTCATAGAATTCTCTGATATCCTCGTATCCCTGCTCAGAAAGCTGCTGCTTCTGGAACTTCTTATTCTTGGCCATTCTGACAACAAGAATGCTCTTGCCTTCTAATCTCTCCTTCTGAGCCACAGAGATAATCTCAGCGAGTCTCTGCCCTTTAATTCCCTTTTCTATAAGGAAGGCAGCCTTATCACTTTCACCCGGAATCTTGAAGCCCTCATCCATCATGATCATGATGATACGCTCAAAACCAATTGAGAAGCCGCACGCAGGTGTATCCTGTCCAAGGAACTTGCCTACCATCTTGTCATATCTTCCGCCACCGCCGCAGCTTCCGCCGTACTGAGGCATTGATACTTCAAAGATGGTTCCTGTATAATAGCTCATTCCTCTTACAAGAGTAGGATCAAAAGTCATTTCGAACTTAGCTGTCTTTGTAGCATCTACGCTTCCAATGATCTCATCTAAATTTTCTCTTACTTCCTTATCAAGGAAATCTCCAAGAAGATCAGCTATAACCTTAATTCCTTCAAGGCTGTCTTTTCCCTCTGCCTTTCTGAAAAGATCCAGATATTTATCAACGCACTCAGAAGCAAAGCCCTGTTTAACAAGTTCTTCCGATACACCATCAATGCCGATCTTATCCATCTTGTCCAGAGTTATGAATACATTATCATACTCTTCCTCAGGGAATCCGCTGTAGGCAGCCATAGCCTTAAGAAGTCTCCTATCATTAATACGGATCTTGAAATCGCTAAAGCCAAGTCTTCCAAGTGTTGTGGTAGTAGCCAGGATCAGCTCTATCTCTGCAAGATTAGAGGGCTCACCCAGAATATCAATATCGCACTGCATGAACTGACGATATCTACCCTTCTGAGGTCTGTCAGCTCTCCATACGTTGCCCATCTGAAGTGCCTTAAATGGAGATGGAAGCTCATTTGCGTGATTTGCATAAAAACGAACAAGAGGAACAGTAAGGTCATAACGAAGGCCTGAATCTGTAAGATCATTTTCCTCTTTAGCAGTCTCTAAATTAAGCTTCTCGCCTCTTTTCATAACTTTGAAAATAAGCTTCTCATTTTCACCGCCCTGCTTACTGTTCAAATTAGCAAGAGACTCTACTGCAGGTGTCTCAATTGAAGTAAAGCCAAACTCAGCATAGGTCTTTTTGATAATGCCTATACAATAATCCCTCAGCTGCATTTCTGATGGGAGAATATCTTTCATTCCTGTAACAGGTTTCTTTATAAGTGCCATAAATTACCATCCTAACTAATTTTTCTAAAAAAATATATTACACTGCCCCATTCATCTTTGCAACATTATCCATTATGGTCCCTCAGAAACTGCAAAAACTGATCCCTTGGCATTGGTCTTGCGTAAAAGAAGCCCTGAATATGGTCACAGCCAAGCTTAATGAGCTGTCTTGCCTGTTCTCCGGTTTCAACGCCCTCAGCCACAATTTCTTTTTTCAATGCCTTTATGATCTTGATCAGATTGATCATTACCATATAGGAAGTTTCTGATTCAAAGGCAGACTGTATGATACTCTTATCCAGTTTAAATAAATCCACAGGAGTTGTGGCTATCCTCACCAGATTGGAATAGCCCGTTCCGAAATCATCCATCGAGAAAGCTATTCCGGCCTCAGTGAGCTTGGTAATATTCTCATCCATAACAGAAGTAATGCCCTGTTCATAAGTTTCTGTTATCTCAAAGTTTATCTCACTTGGCTTAACCTGATATTTACTTAGCATATTCATAACATTGTCATACAGATTAGTCTGGATGCAGTCAACGACAGAGAGATTCAGCTCCACATAATCAAGTCCATGCCTGCGGACATCTGTTTCCTGGAACATCTCGCAGACGCTTTCTATAACAAATCTGTCTATAGAGAGGATTGTTCCGTTTCTCTCAGCAATAGGCATCAGGATTGCTGGCGAAATAAAGCCAAGCTGCGGATCTTTTAGCCTGAGAAGTGCTTCACAGGAGGAAAATCTGCCTGTGGAAGGTGAATAAATAGGCTGATAATAAACCTCTAAAAGGCCATCATCCAGAGCGTGTTTAACAATACTATCTATTTTTTTGTCATGCTCCACTATCTTGAGATTCAGATCAGCCATACGGAGCATATCTTTTCCCTGCTTACCTATCGCCTTGTCTAATACGCCGCGAACCTCGTTATAGCGTTCAAGACTGCCCACTTCATCAGGAAAGCCGATTGCATAGGGACTTTCATAAAGCTTTATTTCCTCATCTAGAATAGTCCAGGTGTCCTTAAAGCGCTTCCTGATCTGCTCTGCAGTTCTTTCTATAACAACTTCATCCGGCGTTACACCCTGAAATATCAGGATGAAATCCTCCATATTTGGGTAAAAGACAACTTTGTCCGGGCTAAGTCCCTTTAAATACTCAGTGACCTGACTTACCATCGCCGCTGCAACTTCAGAAGATTTTTCCCCTAATATCGCATTAAACCTGTCTATATGGATTCCGAAAAGAGTAAACTCTCTTTTTTGCAAAAGGTTAGTAGAAATGGTGAAATTCAGTGCATTTCTGGTGGAGGTTCCCGTAAGACGGTCCACAAATTCGCTTGGATTCTGGAAGGTGTAAACACACAATAAAAGCGTTAAAGATACACTAAATTCAAATATCGAACTGGACTTGGTAACAATCCTGATGGGCACTCCCACCATCATCAGGAAATAATAAACCCAAAGAGCAGATGCTTTTTCACTACTAATTGTCTTGGTGTACTTAAGCAAAAGATATGTAGCAAAAGCATAATAAAGATCAACACCGATATTGACTGTTGCAGCCTGAGGATAATTATACACAAGCTTACCAACTTCATCGAAATAAAAGAAAAATCCAGTGAAATAACCTATCGGGTAAAAGAAAACCGAATACATCGTCGGAATAATAAGAATCGCCTTTCTTAGAGGGCCATCAGGCTCAATCTGAAAAATACTCATCAAGTAGGTTATAGATAAATATGGAATAAGATATGTAAGCATTTTTTCAGCAAGAACAATATAGCAATTGTTGTTATAGCCTATTAAGTCATGCATGAACTCATTATAAAGATAAAGAGCATGGAAAAGCCCCATGATATTCAGTAAAAGCGCATCAATAACAAGGGCACCAAAAATATGCCCCTGCTTACTGTAGTACTTATCTTCCGACAAATGAATAAAAAGTGTAACACAAATAAGTACGAGAGATGCCACTGAAAAACATATATCATAAGATTGAGGGCTAGTAAGAAGTTCCATAAATCATCCTTCCTCAAAATAAGCATCGATGAATCTTACGTAGGAACTGTCCTGCATAGGTTTGCACATATAATCTCCAATCAGATAATCACAGCCAAGTTCCTCTGCCATTTCTTTGTCCTTTTCGTTTTCTATATCAGATGCTCCGACAAAAATGCTGACATCATGGAAAAGATTTACTATTCCTTCTGCTACAAGCCGCATTTTTTCAGACTCAATAGCCATTCTGATAACAGATATATCGAGATTTACCTGAAGCACCGGAAGAGACAGAATTCTGTCCAGATCTCCATAGCCGCTTCCAAATTTATCCACAATGATATAGCTGTTCATTTCTCCCATAAGCCTTAAATTGTGCTCAGCAACTTTACTCATGGTTGTAAGGGTTGTCTCTGTCAGCTTCATGCTTATCCATGAGCTTTCAGCTTTTTCTTCCCTAAGGATTTTCTTGATCCTTCTGACAAAATCTGTCTTGGAAATCTCGCCCTGGGAAAGTCCAACAACAGCACGGTATTTACCCTGTTTATCACCCGCATTCCAAAAAGACATCGCCCTGCAGGCCCTTCTGTACACAAACTCATCTGTGTCCATAAGTGTCGTCGTTATCTTCACATCAGGAATATGTTTTCTGATATCAATTTCATTACCATTTTCATCTACAGGAAAACATATAACATCTGCACTGTAATTAATCCTGTACTTTTTTGAAAGAACAGGCTGATACTTTATGACTGCAGTCTTTTTATCCAGACTAATCTTAGCCATAAGATCGAAATCTCTGGCTTTTCTTAGCTCTTTAAACTCCACACTGTCTATATCCACGATAACATTGTTGTTATCAGATATATCTTCATTAATAATGTCCAGCTTGTTCATAAGTTCCGCAGCATTTGTATAGTTCTGCGGATATCTGACCATAAAGCAGTGGCCATCTATCTTTATCACCATTCCCGAACAATTCCAGGGCTCCTTTAATCTTTGGGCAATGCGTTCAATAAGCTGTTTTTGTTTCTCTTCATCCTGGGAATGAACCGTTACTGCAAATACATAGTCCGAATAGCGGTACGCATAGCTTGGGAGCTTAAACTCTCTCATTCCAACATTTTTAAGGAATTTTGCAATACTTTTAAGCACAAGCTGAGCCTGCGCATATCCTATTTCTTCGCTCAGTGCACCAATATTATTGATTGTCACAAAAATTGTGCAATGGGCACTTTTTCTTTTTATCTTCATATCAAGTCCTTCAAGAAAAGCCTTTCTATTGAGCATGTTAAGGCTCTGATCCACCATTTCACTGGGATTTTGCAAAGTTATATATACCATTGTGGCACTTACTGTATTGAAGAAATTCTCGATAAGAAGAGTCGGGTAAAAATACTGCAACGTAATTCCCACAAGAACAAGAACCACATAGGAAGCAACAATTGTCCTGGTCCTTAAATTGATCAGCTTATTATATCTGTACATAAGGAAAACAGCGGCAAAAAGATAATATCCCGCCAGAACGTAATATATAGCTATTAGATCCATTCTGTGATAAAGACCATCCTCAGAATAGTAGAACATAATAGGATGGAACCAGTTAATGATAACCAATATGGCGCCAATCATATATGGAGCCGCCGTCAAAAGAAAACTTTTTAACTGTCTGAAGTCAATATAGATATCAAGAATTGCCATTACATAACACAGGTAATAAGTGGCAGATAAAAGATGAGCAAGAAAATACACCGAACCGGCTAATTTTTCAGCATAAGGGAACCAGACTTCCCCCAGGAACGGACGCATCTGGAAAAAAGTTTCAACACGCTCGGCTACGGTTGCGGTAAAAATAGCAACTATAAGCATGCCATAAGCTCTTTGTCTATAGGCCGGAACCGACCTTCTAGCCAAAGAAGTCACAGCTATCGTAAATATTATACATAAAGCGCAAATGTCAAAGTAGTAATTATACTGCATGCGCTATCCTCCAGCTCCTGTCAAAGCCATTTAAGCGGATTACTGATCACCTTAGCTTTCTCCATTAAAAAATCCAAATTCCCCCGTAAATACTCCTCCAAAGAAGCAATTTCCTCTGTAGAATAACCATTATGACTGATGATAGTACAGTCAGGCAAAAGTCCCTTAGCTATCTGCGGACCATCTTTGCCATTTCTTTTAAATTCTACATGAACTACCTTTTTATTATCTTTATCCCTTACGATTGCGGAATAGGTCATAGTCATATCACTATCAGACATGTCTTTCCCCTGTCATTTAAAGCAAAAAAGAAATAGTGTTATCAAAGCGCAAAGTTTCGATAACACTATTATACGGCAAATTATGAAATTAATATACCAAATTGTGTGCTTAGTTTTATGTCATTTATTCTGCAGACTTTTCCGTCTTCCATTTCAGGCCACTGCTGCAAATACATGCACTGCCTGTACTTTTCATAAAGCGGAGTGATAGTTATTTCTCCTTTAAAATCAGTCTGCGCATATCTCTTAAGACCAATTTCCCAGAGCTGTCCTGTGTAGAAGGTATCTGTAGCTATATCTCCATCAGTATAGATTCTGGCAATATCACCCTCGAAATCCACATACATATAGACCTCATCAGCATCAGCTGACATGTCAGATACATTAATGCTGTATTTTACAAGGTCTTCTGCTTCAGATATTTTTTCAAAGCTGATTTTGCCGGTGTTTCTATAGACATCTTTGCTCTCATAGATTGCAAATGCATCGGATGTGGTAAATTCCGGGCTCATATCAGCCGTTTTTCTGCATTCAAAGGTAGGATTCTCCTTCTTAAGCTCAGGATAGGATCTGAAAACAAGCTTCGAATCAAGATCAGTATCATACAAAAGCTTAACTCTGCCTTCAGGAGTAGTTATTGGCTGTGCGGCGGATATCAAAAGATACTCTTTTCCATCTATGGTAACCTTCGATGAGCGAACCGCTTCTTCCCTGTTTAACACAATAATCTTATTGCCACAGACATCACCGGTTACATCCATTGACACTTCTCTATCCCTGTCTGTGTAGAAAACATACGCATCGTGATCATTATCATCAAAATTTTTGATGACACATACAGGGGTTGCATCAATTGTCAAAAGAGCCCGCTCCCCAATTTCCATGTTAAATGGGTAAAAGAAGAAATCACCATCTTCTATATCTCTTTTTGCAAAGGTAGCAAGCCTAGTCTTCTTATCCTCTGCATAGGCAGTTAATTCCACATCCTTATGAAGGGTCATCTCATATCTTCTCTGATAATTGTTCACAAAAAGATAGCCGCTTGCATATTCCTGCCCTTTTGAGTTTTTCTTTGTCTTATATCTTACTGCACTCCTTAAATCCGTAAAATTGTCAGGTTTTAAAGGATTTCCCGGTTGCTCCGTATAAGGCATATCACACATATCACTTCCAAAATCATGGACAAAGCTTGAAAGAAGCCTTACTTCCTTATAGGTATCCTCCATCTGTCCAAACTCGCGGAGAGGAGCATTAAAATCATAAGCATACTCAGGAAGGTCATTAGGATATCCGGTAGCTGTGCTCTCCTGAAGTGTAGTGAGCTTGCCCTTTGGATTGGTTCCTCCATGATACATATAGTAGCCAAGGAGATTTGCGCCACTTCCCATCTTAACCATAGTCATAGCTGCAGTATCAAGTCCAGTGGCAATAGGTCTTCTGTGATGAGTCACCTGTACGCCGCCGCCAAGCTCAGCTGTAAGGAAAGGGAACTTATCCATGTCAAAAGTAATGCCGACTCCAAGTCCGTGATCAGAGCCAATGTTGTGATCATTTCTTTCTCTGGTAAAAATGTAATTACCGCTTGGTTCAATCTCAGTAAATCTTGGATCCCATGGAGCTTCACAGTATCCTCCCATAACAGGAAGCATACCGCCTGTCACGGCACCGCCCCAGCCTGTTGCAGTATAAATCGGTGTAACAAAGCCTATTTCTTTTGCCATTTTCAAAAGAGTGCGCATATGCTCCTCGCCCTCTTCGCCATTCTTGCCGCCGCAGTGACCATATTCATTTTCAATCTGGATTCCTATTACAGGACCGCCATCTTTAAGAAAGTATCCCTTGGCCTGTTCATAGGTCTTTTCATAAAAATTCCTAACATGTGAAAGGTACAAAGGAGCATTGGTCCTGACTTCGTAGTTTTCCTTCTTAGCATCCTCCAAAAGCCAGTCCGGGAAGCCTCCGTTTCTTGCTTCGCCATGAGCCCAGGGGCCAATCCTTAAGATACTGTACATTCCGACTTTTTTCACGGTTTCAAGGAAGTCTCTAAGGCATCTGTCACCTGTAAAATCAAACTCACCCTTTATTTCTTCATGATGGATCCAGATGACATATAAAGATACAATATCTATGCCACCGGCTTTCATCTTGCAAAGTTCTTCTTCCCAGTTTTTCTTGGGATATCTGCTAAAATGCATCTCTCCCATCATTGGAAACCATCTTTTTCCATCTACTATAAGGCTGACATTATCAAATCCTACCTCAGACCCTGATGTTATATTCATAACTTTTCTCCTCGTTAAATAAGCAAATCGTAATTACCTGTTTACAATTAATGGGCGGTGATACACTCTCCATATCCATCTTCCATGTATCGCCGCCCACAATAATCATTTAGTGCTTTCTTTTAATATTACTTCGTAGTTCTTAAGCATCTGATTATGTACGTTTTCGCCATCAATAAGCCCCAATAGAGTCCTGGCTGCAACTGCTCCCAGATTTCTGTCATTAAAGTTAAGAGACGTAACAGAAGGAACCATGCTCTCAAGAAGAGAACTGTTATAAAAAGATGCTATCTTAATATCCTGCGGAATCAAAATATGCTCATCCCTGCATCTTGCAATTGCTTCTCCTGCAATATTGTCATCCATGCAGATGATTCCATCGATATTTTTTCTAAGAAGTTCTTTTATAATGCTACCAACCTTAACATTGCTGTCCACATCCAGACAAACAAGATTCTGGTCAACAGAAAGCCTCAAGTCTTCAAAAGCTGCTGCAAAGCCCTGATAACGTGTTCTCGTGATAATGTGATTGGTGGATCCCCCTATCAGCGCCAGTTTTCTGAGGCCTTTTGCTAAAAGAACTGAAGTCAGTTCCTTACAGGCATCAAAATTGTCATTGTCTACCGTAATAATATCCGGATCATCACTACTGCCAACAGCCACAAAGGGGATTCCGGATTCCTTGAGATACGCTGCCGGAATATCATTTACCATTGTTCTGGTAAGGATCACTCCATCAACCTTGTGATTCTCCACGATTCTTCTAAGACCAGTGATATCATCTCCGGCTATAAGCGATACAACGATATCATAGCCGTAATCCGATGTAACCTCACTCATGCCTATCATGCATCTCTGAAAAAAAGGAAGATCCACTGCATTATAATCATCAGGCCACACTACGCCAATATTAAATGTCCTCTGCTGGGCCAGAGCTCTGGCCATAACATTGGGCCGATAATTATGTTTTTCTATAAATTCCATAACCTTAGCTTTGGTATCATTTCCAATCCTACCTTTTCCGGAGATTGCTCTGGATACCGTAGTCTTGGAAATACCAAGAGCTTTGGCCACGTCATCTATGGTGATTTTCTCGTCAGACATTGTATAACCCCAATACTTTTATATTCCGGGTATCAGCCCTTTACTGCACCACCAGTAACACCTTCTACATAGTACTTCTGGAGGAACATGAACAGAAGTGTAACCGGAACTGCTACCACTATACCGCCTGCGCAGAATCTGGTGTAGTAACCCTGATAGTCTCCTACAACCATCCATCTCTGCATGGCAACCGCTACATTGTAACTTGCATCATGACCAAATGCAATATATGAAGCAAATACATAATCACACCATGGTCCCATAAATGCTACGAGCGCTGTATAAATAATGATTGGCTTAGCCATAGGAATGATCATTGTAAAGAAAATCCTTGCACGGGAAGCACCATCAATTCTGGCTGCTTCATCCAGCGCCTTAGGAATTGTATCAAAGTAGCCCTTACATACATAGTAGCCCATTCCTGAGCTGGCAACTGAAACAAGGATAAGTCCAGGAACAGCACCTGCCTGTGTAAGCCCCATCTGTTTAAGCAGGAAGTACAGACAGATCATTGTAAGGAATCCCGGGAACATTCCAAGAACCAGCCAAAATCTCATAAGAAGAGTTCTTCCCTTAAAACGCATACGTGAAAGTGCATAGCTTACGCACAATACGATACAAGTATTGAATAGTGAAACAAAAACTGAAATTATCAGTGTGTTAATATACCATCTCACATAGTTGGTTCCACCATCAAACAGGAACTTGTAGTTATCAAGAGAAAACTTGTGAGGAATAATATAATCTGTAACACCGCCATATTCTACAGCCGGGTCAAAAGATCTAAAGCTGGACATCAAAAGTCCGAAATATGGAAACAGCCAAATAAGGCTTATGAGTATCAATAAAATATAAGTAACAGTATTTCCTACTGCTCTTTTTCTTTTCATAGAACCAGGATTTGTATTAGCCATTATTGGAAGCCCTCCTCATCTTTAACTGATGGTAATAAGTTATAAACAACAAGGCTTATTCCCGCAGTAACAATAAATACCATGATACCGATAACAGCAGCCATACGGTAGTTGGTGTCATTAATTGTCATCTTGTACAGCCAGGTAATAAGAAGATCTGTACGTCCGGCTCCTCCTACAAGGTTACCAGTCTTGGGCTGTCCCTGAGTCAGAAGGAATATAACGTTAAAGTTATTAAGGTTTCCTGTATACTGTGTAAGAAGGAATGGTCCTGTTACAAACAGCATATAAGGCATTGTGATATGAACGAACATCTGCCATGGAGTTGCTCCGTCAATTCTGGCACTCTCATAGAGATCTTCAGGAATATTCATAAGAAGTCCGGTTGCAATAAGCATCATGTAAGGAATACCAATCCAGATGTTTACTACAATGATTGTGATCTTGGCAAGTGTCGGGTTTACCCAGAACTGAATAGCCTGATCAATAACGCCCCACTTTAAAAGGTATCCGTTAATAAGTCCGTCATTTGCAAAGAGCTTGGATACATAAAGAAGTGAAACAAACTGTGGTACAGCGATTGTCATAACAAGAACTGTTCTCCAGAGCTTTTTAAATTTTATACCCTTCTTGTTAATAAGCATCGCAACTGCAATACCAAGAAAATAATCGATGAATGTTGCAAAAAATGCCCAAACCAATGTCCAGATAAGAACTGTAACGAATGTGCTTCCGAACCCTGCTGAACCAAAAGAGAACAGATCCTTGAAGTTATCAATTCCTACCCAGGTAAAAAGATTTGAAGGTGGCTGATGATTGGCGTCATAATTGGTAAACGCTACGCAAATCATGAATACAATCGGCAAAACAGTAAATACGAACACACCTGTTACAGGAAGTGCCATAAGTGTCTTGTCAAAATTGGAATCGAAAAGAGATTTAAAATCATCTCCATTAGTAGGAAGCTTTCTTCCGCTCTTTAAAATAAGCTGTTCATTGCGGTTTACTCTTACATTTATTCTCCAAACAGCAATAAAGGCAATAACAGCAAATAAAGCAAGAAGGCCAAAAAGTAGGATTAAAAAGCTGTTATCTCCATAAACAGTTTTTCTGCCCTGCTTGCTCGTAGCTACAGTTCCCAGTGTCCCCAATTTGGATAAATACTGCCATCCAAACGTAAAAATAAAATATAATAGTCCTGCCTCTACACCAAGCAAAGTCAGTCCTCTAAGCCATAATCCACGAAGTAGTGACCCAAATCCGAAAATCAAAAATGATAATCTGGTCTTAAAATCACCTTCTTTAAAGGTCAGACCAATTTCTTTCAGGTCATTCCCGAGAATGCCGAAATAATTAGCTACCGCACTTTTCTTTTTCTGGCCATCTTTAGTATTAGCCATACCTGCTTCCTCCAAGTTTTTTCTTTACAATAATTCTTCCGGCAAAGTTATCAGACCTCTGCCGGAAGAACATCAAGTACTTAATTCAATGTGTCATATACAGTTTGGCAGAAAGTGCCCTGTATAATCTATTATTTTGCGTAAGACTCAAGGTCAGCCTGGTAAGCCTCAAGTGCCTTTGTAAGATCCTCATCAGATGCCTTCTGGAAAGAATCCTTTACATCGCCTGCAAGAGACTCTGCACGTGACCAGTAGTCACCAGGATAGTTACCCTGAGGAATTGTGAAAGCGAACTGCTCTGCAAGAGCTGAAAGAGCTTCGTTAGCCTTAACTGCATCAGATGCCTGTGCATTGATGTTTGAAGGGCCCCACTCAACTGCGTTGAATCTTGCAAGCTGAACTTCTTCGTTTGTAAGGAAGTAAGCAAGATCATCACAGATCTGAAGCTTGTCTGCATCTTCCTGAGGCTTAACACCAAGAAGCTTGCATCCGTTGAAACCGCTGAGCTGATATGTGTTTCCGTCTGAACCTGTGAATGTAGGAAGCTTAGCACATGCATAGTTGTCACCAAGAACCTCCTTAACTGTTCCAGCATCCCATGTTCCATCGATGATAGCTGCATAGTTAACAGCATCGCCAGCTGAAGAACCAGCCTGGTAAGCTGATGAAGAAGCAACCTCGATCATCTCCTTAAGAGCTACAAGACCCTTATCTGATGCATAGTCAACGTTACACTTTGTGAAGTTACCCTGATCGTCTGTATCATATGTAAGTTTGCAGCCTGTTCCGAAGAAGAATGCTACCTGATACCAACCTGTCATATCCATGTAGAAGTTCTTGCCAGCTGCTTCGCACTGCTCGATGATGCCTTCAAGAGTAGAAGGATCTGTAACAACGCTCTTGTCGTAGTAAAGGAAATATCCGTTATCAGCTGTCATAGGATAAGCATAAAGTGTGTTACCAACCTTACCAGCTTCAACAACGCCTGCTGAGTTTGCGCTCTCAACAGCTGAAAGGTAATCAGGATTTACTTCCTCAAGAGCACCTGCTGTAACAAGTCTTGTAAGCTGATCCTGTGCGAATCCGAATATGTCAGCACCTGCTGTTACGTCTGTGATCATGTTACCAGCTGCATCGCCTTCACCAACTGCCTCTACTGTGAAGTTAACATCAGCATACTGAGGATACTGTGTCTTGAAGTTGCCAATCTGCTCATTTGTAAAATCAACTACGTTCTCAGCAACCCAAACCTTAACCTCTTTGCCTGCATAAGTTGAAGCATCAACATCAGCAACTGCTTCTGCTGTCTCCTGAACTGTCTCTGCAACAGTCTCAGCTGTCTCCTGGGCTGTCTCCTGGGCTGTCTCAGTAACAGTCTCAGCTGTCTCCTGAGCTGTCTCTGCTGCTCCCTCGCCGCATCCTGCAAGTAATGTTGCACCCATAGCGGCTGTTAATAAAACAGATACCAATTTCTTTTTCATTTCTAGATTCCTCCATAATAATAAATGAAATGTTCCATTTTTCGGTTGCGCATCGCGCAATCGGTTGTTCTATAAAAAAGTTTATGCTTTGTGCATTTTTTTGTCAATTAAGCACTTTTTACGATAAAACGTTTGCGTTTTTATGCACTGTGCACATTGACTTTTTCTCCGGTAACGTTTTCGGTTACGTTTCCGGTAACGTTTTGCGCAAGCGGTAACACTCTGGCCTATAATCTTCTTCTAAAATACACGCCTTCCTGAATTATCTTACCGGCATAGGTTAGTTCCATCAGAGCGCTCATCAGTTGTGGAACCGAAATACTAATCCCGCTGCTTTCCAGCTTTTCCATAATCTGTGAGGACGAAACAGGAATAATATCAATCGAATCAAGAATCTGTCCCAAAAGCTTTTTACCCTGGTTCTTTTCTCCCTCATTTTCGCTTCCCAGGTCATCTTCTTCTGCTTCCCGGTCGTTAACATAGCCATTCTTAACAGCCTTGTACGTATCATCCAAGGCAACCTGCAGCCTTTCCAGAACATCACTTACCGATAGTGCAACACCCGCTCCCTGACTGATCAGAAGATTGCACCCATCACTTAATCTGTCGGTAACGCGTCCCGGAACAGCCAAAACTTCTCTTCCCTGTTCAAGCGCTGTATCAACGGTGATCTGGGTTCCGGATTTTTCCCTTGCTTCGATTACAAGAACCACATCCGCAAGGCCGCTTATGATACGATTCCGCATCGGAAAAAAGTTTGCTTTTGGAACAGTTCCGGGTGGAAACTCAGAGATAACGCCACCATTTAGTACCAGCTCTTTATATACATCCATGTTTTCTTCCGGATAAACAACGTCAACTCCGCTTCCAACTATGCCAAAGGATGTTCCACCGGCTTCAAGGGCCGCCTTTTGACTAATCCCATCAATTCCTCTGGCCATTCCGCTTATAACCTGAACTCCCGCAAGAGCAAGCCCTCTCCCAAAGTTTCTGGCCATGAATCTGCCATACTCCGAACACATTCTGGCCCCAATAATCGCTACCGAAGGTTTACCCTGATCAGGGAGCTTTCCCTTTACATAAAGCGCAAAGGGCGCATCCGGAATACTCTTTAGCTTTTCAGGGAAAAGTCTGTCAGTTCTTGGAACAAACATGATTCCCTTATCTTTAAGCTTCTTACTCTCAATTTCAAAATCCCAGTTCCTCTTTGAATCCTCAAGGCTCTTTATCTGCTTTGGATAAAGCATTCCCTTAAATTCTCTGGAATCTGCATCATATATTTCTTTGCAGCTCATGCCGCCACTAAGGATCTTATCTATTCCTCTGTTTCCAAGTCCCGGAACATTAAAAAGCCAGTGTGCATAAGCATTTTCTGTCAATGTATTATTTTCTGTCACTAGTTAAACTCTTGTCCTGGTGATCAATTTAGCACCAGGCATTCCTTTCTTTTATTTTCTTACTCCTCGTGCTGATGCCAGTATTTTCCATCAGTCATTCGATATCCCACAGCCTCCATAAGATGGATTTCTTTTATCTCTTCACTTCCGTCTATATCAGCAATTGTCCTGGCAACTCTAAGTATTTTGTGATAGGCTCTGGCACTAAGCTCCATAGTACAAAAGGCCTGTTCCAAAAAGTTCTCTTCCCTCATGCCAAGGTGGCAGAATTTCTTTATGTCACTTGGTGTCATTTCGGAGTTAAAGCGAATATCCGTGCCTTCAAATCTCTTTTCCTGGATTCTGCGTGCTTTCAGAACCCGCTCTCTTATGGTCTTGCTGGATTCATTAACCCTCTTTGTCTTCTCGGTCAGATCCGCAATATCTACTCTCGGTGCCTCTACGCAGATATCTATTCGGTCCAGGATAGGTCCCGAAATATGACCAAGATACCTCCTTATCTCATTATCAGAGCACTTGCACCTGTTCCTGTCAGGATAATACCCGCAGGGGCAAGGATTCAGCGCCCCTACAAGCTGAAAATCGGAAGGGTAAGTAAATTTCCCTCTGTTTCTTACAATATTTACCTTCCTATCCTCAATTGGCTGCCTAAGGAGATCCAGCTTCGATCTTGGAAACTCCGGCATCTCATCCAGAAAAAGAATTCCTCTGTGTGCCAGAGAAATGGCACCGGGTCTTGGGATATTTCCTCCACCTGTAAGCGCTGTCTCGGTAATCAGATGATGTGGACTAATGAATGGTCTTTTGGTTATCAGCGTATCATTTTCGCCAAGCATCCCTGCCACCGAATAAATAGTTGAGACCTCAAGGCTCTCTTTTAAAGAAAGTGGAGGCAGAATTGTCGGCATTCTCTTAGCCACCATACTTTTGCCTGATCCCGGAGGCCCCACCACAAGAAGATGATGAAAGCCTGCTGCCGCTATCTCCACAGCTCTTTTGACTGCCGCCTGACCATTTATATCAGCAAAATCCAGATTGACGTCATCATACTCACACTTTCTAAACAACTCATTTATATCTACTTTGGTAGGCGGGATAAGCAAGTCTCTTTCATCCGTTTTGGCTGTAAGATACGCAACAGCCTCCTGCAGTGATTCCACGCCAACCACTTTTATCCCTTCTATTACCGCACCTTCTCTTGCATTGGCTTTGGGTAAAAGAACTGTCCGAAAGCCTGATTCTTTTGCTTTAATAACTATGGGTAAAGTGCCATTAATATGCTTTACTTCGCCGTCCAGGCCCAGTTCTCCCAAAATCAGTACGTTTCTAAGGCTCTCCTCCTTAATTTCTCCCATAGCTGTCAGGATTCCGATAGCCACAGGCAGATCCACCACAACGCCTTCTTTCTTGATATCTGCAGGCGATAAATTGATAGTTATCTTTGAAGCCGGGATCCGAAATCCAATATTCTTGAGTGCCACTCTGACGCGGTCTCCCGACTCCTTTACTTCGCCGCTCATAAATCCAACCATATTAAATCCGGGCAAGCCGTCCGAAACATCCACTTCAACCTGCATTAGGTATGACGAAATGCCATGAACAGCCCCTGAAACAATGGAACTAAACATAAATACCTCTTTCTTTTTCAAAAATGATAAGTGGGCCGAAAAAGCCCTCTGAAAATATTAGATTTTACACACAGACAATATCGAAAAAATCGACCTGCTAATTATATAGCAGGCCGATAAAAAAATCTTTGCGTTTTTCTTAAGAAATTATTTAGACTTTATGAAGAAAACAATTTTTTGTTTCGTTTTTGTTTAGAGAAATCAGGTTTCGAGATAATATTCTCATCTAAGCATTTTCATCTGCATTGTATCCTGATCCTGGGCAAACTGAATTGCCATTTCTCTTGATATCTTCTGGCTCCTATACAGTTCCAAAATAGCGTCATCCATTGAAACCATTCCAAGCTTACGGTTCGTCTGCATAACTGTCAGAAGCTGATGGGATTTACCCTCTCGAATAAGGTTTCTAACCGCACTGTTTACATGAAGAACCTCAAAAGCCGCCACTCTGGAAACTCCGTCACTGGCAGGAATCAGCTGCTGTGATACAATAGCCTCCAAAACGCTTGCCAGCTGGATTCTGATCTGTTGCTGCTGATGAGATGGAAATACGTCGATCAATCTGTCCACTGTATTGCTGGCACCTATGGTATGTACAGTTGAAAGAACCAGATGCCCCGTCTCTGCTGCCGTTATCGCAGTTCCTATAGTCTCAAGGTCTCTCATCTCTCCTACCAGAATAACATCAGGATCCTCACGAAGAGCAGCCCTTAGCGCATTTGCATAGGAATTGGAGTCAGTACCGATTTCCCTTTGGTTAACAATCGACATCTTATGCTGATAGGTAAACTCAATAGGGTCCTCCAGGGTGATAACATGGGCTTCCCTGTTATTGTTGATAGTGCTTATTATAGATGCCAGTGTAGTAGATTTACCACTACCGGTGGGACCGGTAACAAGCACAAGCCCTCTTTTCTTTTGGTAAAGCTCCGTAACACCTTCAGGAATTCCAAGGCTATCGGCAGATGGAATCTCGGAAGCAACCACACGAAATGCCATGGCAACAGAGCCTCTTTGTTTAAACACATTTAGTCTGTATCTGCCAACTCCGGGAATAGAAAAAGACATATCCATCTGTCCGTTTTCATCAAGCTTTTGAAACTGCTTCTCGGACATTATCTCCTGAGCAATAGCAAGTGTATCCGGTGGAAGCATCTTTTTGAAATTATCCATCTGGATCAGTTTGCCATTGATTCGCATCTTAGGCGGAAGTCCAACTGTCACATGAACATCAGACGCACCCTTATCCTTGGCTTCTCTTAAGATATCTTCAATAGTTGACATGTACTCTCTACCCTTCTTCGTAAATGTGCTATATTATTATCGATTATTCATATATACAATTATGAGACCAAAAGGGTAAAAAATCAAATTATGTGAGCTCGTCCAGCGTATTGCCATAGGAGGATAAAAACTCATTTACAAAATCAAGAACCTCAGGAAGTTCATTATAAAGGCTTCTTATCTGCTTGCCGGTGCTCTCTTTTGCAGTTCTGAACTCTGTATTTCCTACGTTTAATTCACTGATACACTTTATAAGTGCTGAAAGCTTATCTGCTGCCTTAACCAGCTTTCTGATGTAGATATCTTCTTTGGTACCATCTGACACAAATATTTCCTCATAAACAGGGCGCATATCATCCGGAAGCTTCTCAAGAAGTTTGCTGTCAGCAATTGCCTCAACCTCCTTATATGCATGCTTTAGATCAGAATTAAAGTACTTCACCGGTGTAGGCATATCTCCGGTAATTATCTCTGATGCATCGTGATAAAGTCCAATAAGTGCAGCCTTATTGGCATCAAGATTCTTACCGTATCTGACATTGGCGATAGTGCAAAGAGCATGAGCGATCATAGCAACTTCCATAGAATGCTCGCACAGATTCTCCTGCCTTGTATTTCTCATAAGCGCCCATCTGTCGATATATTTCATTCTGGATATAAGCGCAAAAAAATTGTAATTCATCATCTTTATCTTCCATTTCTTACAGTATTATTCCTGACTTTTCATTATCGTCAGTCCATAAGCTTTTCAATCTCATCAATAATGCCACCGATGTAATCGATAGTATCAAGAAGAGCGGCATCTGTAGTAATATCAACACCTGCCATCTTGGCAAATTCAATAGGATCAACAGTACTGCCGGCAGCAAGAGTCTTCTTCCAGTCCTCAACAGCAGGTGCTCCCTCTTTTCGAATTCTCTTCATCACCTGTGTTGCAATTGTAAGGCTCGCGCTATAGCAGTAGGAATAAAGTCCCATGTAATAGTGAGGCTGTCTCATCCAGGTAAGCTCACAGCCTTCCACAAGTTCAACCTCATCACCCCAGAACTTCTCGAGAACTCCTCTGAATATCTCGTTAAGCTTCTCAGCAGGAACTGCCTCTCCCTGATCTACCAGCTTGTAAACCTCTCTCTGATAAGCAGCCTCCAGAAGGTGTGTTACAAAATTGTGATAATAAGTATTAGAAATCTGTGATGCAAGAACCCAACGAAGGAATCTCTTATCATCCTTGCTGTTTTCCTTTAGATATTCTGCCATCAAAAGCTCATTAATGGTAGATGGAGCCTCAACCACATATGTTGAAACGTTATTATCATAATAATTCTGAGCATCGCCGCAGGCTCTGAAATGACCTGCATGCCCCAGTTCATGTGCCAGTGTAAAGACATCACTCATACGCTCATTCCAGGACAAAAGAATAAATGATCCCTTTCTGTATGGGCTTGAGCAAAAACCGCCGGTAGACTTACCGATATTCTGAGCAAAGTCTATCCATCTCTTCTCATAAGCCTCTTTTAACATTTCCTGATATTCCTCTCCCATAATGGAAAGACCATCAAGAATGTATTTTTTAGACTCTTCTATAGTAACCTTAGGATCATACTCAGGATCTAAAGTAATCTTCAGATCAGCATAGGTCATCTTATCAAGGTTATTGGCCTTTTTAAGAAGTCTTGCATACTTTCTCATATGAGGCGCCAGTTTCTCCATGATCAGATCAATCTGGCGATCGTACATGTCCCTTCTCACCTTCTGGCCAAACAAAAGATAATCAAACACGCTCTCATGTTTTGCAAGCCTGGAAAGAATCTTTTCTGTGCGGACCATAGTTCCATATTCCGCAGCAGTCGTGTACATATAATCACGAAGCTTGTTGGAAAATGCTTCGAAAGCTGCCCTGCGCACCTTAGTATCTTTTTCATACTCATAGTTATCTTCAAAAAGAGAATAGCCAAGCGGATAGGACAGTCCATCCACCTCAAAATCAGGAAATTTCATGTCAGCAAGTTTGGTCTGCTCATACATTCTGTAGGGCGCCCTAAAGGTCTCACTAAGAGCCACCATTGCAGCCTCGGTCTCTGCACTCTGTCTGTGAGGCTTGTCCCTGAGGATATCTTTCAAATAGTTTTTGGCGATAGTCGCACTTTCAAGCGCCTCTTTCAAAACGCTTTCAGGAGCATCTGAAATCTCACTCTCGATAAAAGAAAGCCTGCTATATGCTTCCATGTACTCGTTGGTAGCTATAGAATCCAATCTCTGAGCTTCAGAATCTGTGTAATCAACAGATACGTTCAGCGAAGTATAGGATGATACATAATCTACGTTCTTCAAAAATGTCTCATACTCTTCGAGACACTTATTGATCATCTCGCCGCTCGATAACTTACCTTTATATTTCTTTTCAATTTCAAGACTTAAATCAGCAGCTTCGTGAAGAGCCTGTAAGCACTCTTCCTCGGATGAAAAAATCCTGGAAGTATCCCACTTTAATTCCTCCGGTACTTCACTTCGTTTTTTAAGTGTTTCTGCCATATATTCCTCCATGTAAAAAAGACATTTATAGGGCAAAAGTCGATGCTTCCTATCGATCTTCGCCCTATTTATTTCATCATAATTCTTTATAATCTTAATCCAGCAAAAAATCTGCCATAACAGTATTGCTGACATCAAGGCCCTTTTCGGTCAGATAAAGATATCCGCCGGATTTCTCAAGCAGCCCACAGCCAATATACTGTTCAATTATTTTACCATAAATCTCATCTATTTCGTGTCCAAACTGTTCTTTAAAAGCAGAGATTTTTACACCTTTTGTAAGCCGAAGTCCCAGGAACATGAATTCTTCCATACATTCTTTTTCAGACAGGATCTGCTCATCCTCTCTTAAAGCTTCAAGATCAGTTTTTGAAAGGATCTCTTTATACCTATCTATTTCAGATGTATTTTTCCATCTGGTATTTTCTACCATGCTGGAAGCGCCAAGACCAAGACCAAGGTAATTTCCGCGTTTCCAGTAGACCTTGTTATGAAAGCACTCATACTTTTCATAAGCAGCCTCTTCATCTAGGCTCCTATTAGTCTCTTTGCTGCCTTCATTACTGCCATCCTCTGCGCTTAACGCATAATTAGATATCTCATATCTGTGATATCCATTTGCCGCAAGAAACCTCTTGGTCTCATGATACATCTGTCTATCCAGCTCTTCATCCGGCAGATTCAGATCCATATCATAAAAAGGCGTACCTTCCTCAATGATAAGGCTATAAGCAGAAATGTGTTCAGGTCTTAAATTCACCACCTTAGACAAGGTTGCCATATAAGAATCAAAGCTCTGATCAGGCAAAGCGCTCATCACGTCAACATTTATATTAGCAAAGCCTGCCTTCCTGGCATTTTCAAAGGTCTCAAAGAACATCCTGCTATCATGGACACGCCCTAGTTTCTTAAGTTCCTCATCATTTAAGGACTGGGCTCCGATACTGATACGGTTAAATCCAGCCGCTTTGTAAGCCCTTAGTTTATCCATAATAGCTGACGCAGGATTCACCTCTAAGCTGATCTCAGCATCATCACTCACTGTAAAATACTCTTTTATAGCCGAAAGGGTATCGCAAATAAGTCCCGCATCCACATAGGAGGGCGTTCCACCACCAAAGAAGATACTCTGAACTTTGTAATCCTTATACTCCTTTGATGATAAGATTATTTCACAATTTATTGCAGAAAAATACTCTTCAACGCTCTTTTCGTTTGCTTTAAATGATAAAAAATCGCAATAAAGACACTTTTTTACGCAAAAAGGAACATGAACATATATTGATAGCTTTTTTACTTCATCAAAACTCATATATTCTCAATAATCAATCGTACATATGATATCTTAAATGGAGCATTCAAGATATCATACCTACTTACACATCAGTCGGTATTATCAAGCTTCAGCACACTAAGGAAAGCTGCCTGTGGAACCTCAACATTTCCAATCTGGCGCATCTTTTTCTTTCCCTCTTTTTGCTTCTCAAGGAGCTTCTTCTTACGAGTGATATCACC
Source organism: uncultured Butyrivibrio sp. (assembly GCF_947169445.1). Classification (GTDB taxonomy): domain Bacteria; phylum Bacillota; class Clostridia; order Lachnospirales; family Lachnospiraceae; genus Butyrivibrio. The sequence continues at coordinate 82,132 of NZ_CAMVPU010000007.1, forward strand.
ACCGTAGCATTTAGCCAAAACATCTTTTCTATATGCCTTGACAGTTTCTCTGGCAATAACCTTGCCTCCAACAGATGCCTGGATAGGAATCTCAAACATATGTCTCGGGATCTCATCCTTGAGCTTCTCGCACATTTTACGGCCTCTTTCATAAGCGCCGTCCTTGTGAACGATAAATGAAAGGGCGTCCACCTCTTCTCTGTTAATAAGAATATCAAGCTTAACAAGGTCAGACTTCTCGTAGCCCTTAAGCTCATAATCAAAGGATGCATAACCCCTTGACCTTGACTTGAGCGCGTCAAAGAAATCATAAATAATCTCATTAAGAGGTAATTCATATTTGAGAATAGCTCTTGTCTGCTCTATGTAATCAGTACTAAGGTACTTACCTCTTCTCTCCTGGCAAAGCTGCATAATAGCGCCTACATAATCAGTAGTCACCATGATCTCGCCATTTACTATCGGTTCCTCCATATAATCAATTTCCGAAGGATCTGGAAGATTGGTCGGATTAGTCAGATTAAAGCAGGTACCGTCAGTTTTATGAACCTTGTAAACAACAGATGGAGCCGTCGTAACAAGATTAAGGTCATACTCTCTTTCAAGTCTCTCCTGAATAACTTCAAGATGAAGAAGTCCCAAAAATCCTGCTCTGAATCCAAAGCCCAAAGCCTGTGAAGTCTCTGGTTCGTAAAAGAGTGATGCATCGTTAAGCTGAAGTTTCTCAAGTGCATCCCTAAGGTCAGAATAATGAGCAGAATCAGCCGGATAAAGACCGCAATATACCATAGGCATTACCTTCTTGTATCCCGGAAGCGCCTCATCGCAAGGATTGCCCACATCTGTAACGGTATCACCAACTCTTGTATCCTGAATATTCTTGATAGATGCAGTAAAATATCCAACATCGCCGGCAGATAATATATCACTGGCAATAAATCGGCCTGGTCCAAAATAGCCAACCTCTACTACTTCTGCCTCAGAATCAGTAGCCATGAATTTAACCTTCATGCCTTTTTTGATCACGCCATCGCGAACCCTGACAAAAACAATAACGCCCCTGTAGGAATCATAGATACTATCGAATATGAGCGCCTTCAAAGGGCTGTCAGGATTCCCTGTCGGAGCCGGTATCTTCTTAACAACTGCTTCCAAAACATCTTCTATGCCAATACCATTTTTAGCAGATATTAGTGGAGCGTCCTGGGCTTCGATACCGATAACATCCTCGATCTCATCCTTAACCTCCTGAGGCTGAGCACTTGGAAGGTCAATTTTATTGATTACCGGAAATACATCAAGATCATGGTCAAGTGCCATATAAACATTGGCCAGTGTCTGAGCTTCAACTCCCTGAGTTGCATCAACGACCAAAATGGCGCCATCACATGCTGCCAGTGATCTTGAAACCTCATATCCAAAGTCCACATGACCCGGAGTATCGATCATATTGAAGGTATATTCATTGCCGTCACTCGCCTTATAAATCATCCTGACTGCCTGAGATTTGATGGTAATGCCTCTCTCACGCTCAATGTCCATATTATCAAGAACCTGATTCTGCATTTCTCTGCTGGTCAGTACGCCTGTCTTCTCGATCATTCTGTCTGCAAGCGTTGATTTACCATGATCTATATGTGCAACTATACAAAAATTTCTAATTCTATCCTGATTCACGTACACTACCTCTTCCATAAAAAACATCAATTTCTTCACCAATAAAAAATCCAAAATAGCAGGAATTTATTATTGAAGTGAATAATATCTGTATTATAATAACATGTAAGTAATCAAAAATCTATTGACAGTATATAGTTTTTACTCTAAAATGTTATGAGTATGTGGCATTAACTGTCCGTGTCCGGCTTAATGCGCACACGAACATGATTTTATAACAATTAGTGATTATATCGGAGGTAATTATGGCTAATATTAAATCCGCCAAGAAGAGAATTTTAGTTAACGAGAAGAAGGCTGCTAGAAACACTATGATCAAGTCAGCAGTTAAGACAGAGATTAAGAAGGTTCGTTCAGCTATCGAAGCTGGTAACAAGGAAGAGGCTGCTAAGGCACTTCTTGCTGCTACATCTGCTATCGACAAGGCTGAGTCAAAGGGCGTATTCAAGAAGAACACAGCTTCAAGAAAGGTTTCTCGTCTTGCTCAGGCTGTAAACAAGATGGCTTAATCTTAACTCAATATATAATGATACTAACAAAACCTCGTGTCTTCTCACCGACACGAGGTTTTTTCTTTATACTAAATACTAAATACTAAATCATATTCTCAATTTTCTCTGTGACCATTTCTGAACCTTGAAGCTTTCTCTTTTACCTCTTCAAGACTGAGCTTAAATTTCTCGGAATACATAGTAGGGTTTCCCATGATTGTTCTGTCTTTGTACCACTCAAAAAAGTTTCGAACCGGATGAGGCGCAACCTTATCCATAATGATGCGATACTTGGTATAAAGCTCAGCAACTTCGTCTTTTACACTTTCAACATACTCGGAAGGATTAAGTGATATCTTCTCCTTAACAACGCCAAAGGACTTATCCAGCGCACTGCTAAGTACATCCATTCTGGTGCTGATACCGTTTCCAACTGCAGAAGCCATATCTCCAAGTCCGGATCCAATCTCTCCCACCTTATCACTAAGACCTTCAACCTTAGAGCCCAGGCCCTCTCTGACTGCTTCACCCTGGAACGCAACAATTACGTCAAGGCGCTTTTGCATCCTGCGCATCTCATTCTTGGCCTTCTCCATGTAAATAAGAACATCACGAAGTTCAAGAGCTGTCTTAAAGGCAATCATGAAATCGCAGCAGAAATAAATTGTAAGCACAATTGTCGTAATCGAGATGACATTATAAGGTATCGAGAGAAGAAGCTTCTCAATCGGAAGCTGCAGATAATGCGTGAACACAACAGTGCAGACTCCCCAGAAAAGAGATGATTCCAGGCTGATATAACCCCTGAAATTAATCTTCTTATGAGAATAATCCCAGTACCTTACTTTAAACAGAGATTCCATCACTATTCCCGTGATGAATTCCAAAGCTGTTGCCCCTATGCATCCGGCTATGTAAACCAAAAGCACGTTATCATAATAAGGTTTTGACACCAACAGCATCATTATTCCACCGCTTCCATACAACGGCAAAAAAGGCCCCCTCATGAATCCTCTGTTCACTGGTCTTTTCTTAAGAAATGATACATAAGCTGATTCCCAGCACCATCCGAAAAAACTGTAAAAATAAAACAGAAATAGCCACTGGGAAGGAATATAATTAAACATTCATTAACCCCCAACAAATGTTTTTAATAATATATTTTTGAATATATAGTCAGAAACCCGCACTAGCTGCGGGTTTCATAATGACATAATTCAGAATGATAGTATTTACTGCTCCGGATTTGAGAAATCAATTACCTGATTTTCAGGAGCGGTTGTCTTCTCAACAGATATTGCCTTAAGCACAGGTCCCTCTCCCTGATATTCTGCAACATACTCTTTTACAACCTTAGCTGTTACCAGCACCCAGTCCTTTTCTACCAGATCCCTGGTTCCATCAAACTCGCAGGCAAATCCCAAAAACTGCATATCCTGCGCACAGCAGGTCATAGCCATTCTTCCAGGAACAAATCTGTTTTCAGGGAACTCTTCCGGCTTAAGTACCATTCCCTTGAATTTCACATTTTTGCCTTCATATCTCTCAACATGATCAAGGGCATCAAGATAGAACATTCCGTAGCCATAGTTATTAAGCTCGATAGGATCAGCATTAAGGTCAAAAGGAAGATCCTCATCCAGCGTAACATCAACTTCTCCGTCCTTATCCTCGAAAATGATGTCTGCCTTCTGATTAATTGCCTTAACATTTCTCTTATATGAAGCAAGATCTTCAATTCCATCACATCTGTTAAACAGAATAAGATCAGAATTTCTAATCTGTTCAGCCAAAAGAGATTTCATGTTATTGAAATACAACTCAAAGCTTGATGCATCAATAACTGTAATCTGCTGTTCAAGCTTCCACATTATAGGAAGTCTTAAATTCTTGAAATTCCACATTCCATTGTATTCCACGAGAATTCTCTCAGGATTATACTTGGCGTCTAGTGCAACAAGAGCGTCAGGATTGAAATCTTCTTCCTCTTCAATTCGCTCTACAACTGTATTGGTAGACTTTAGAAGCTTCTCCTCGTAATCATTTTCACCATCTTCGCAGACAATAAGAAGCGTCTTACCCTTTGTTCTAAAATATGGCTGTGCAATTGTATAGCGGAAAAAATCTGTCTTTCCACTATCCAAAAATCCATTAATAATATAAACCGGTTTCAATTTTGCTCTCCTAATCATATCTTTCTAATCAAAGTCTGCGGAACAGTTTCTCAAGATTTTCTTCCTTAAGCTCTGAGCCTATAACGCAGAACTTACCGGTAACATCTGCAGCTCCATCTCTTACATCTGCTTCACCGGGAACATAATCAAATTCAATCCACTTTCCATCAGCAGTAGGAACTACGCCCTTTGTACGAAGAACGATTCCGAATTTCTCTTCATCCTCTAACTGGCCAAGCATCTTCTCAATCTCATCCTTGGTGTACTTAAGAGGTGTCTCCATGCCCCAGCTTGTAAATACATCGTGTGCCGCATGATCATGGTCATGATGATGGTGATGCTCGTGTTCGTGCTCGTCCTCATCGTGGTCATGGTGGTGATGATGCTCGTGCTCGTGCTCGTGCTCATCTTCACCATGGTCGTGATGGTGATGGCAGCACTCATGTTCCTCATCCTCATCATGGTGATGATGGTGACACTCGCACTCATCTTCATCGTCATCATCGTGATGTGCACTGTAAACAACAGAGCCATCCTCTGCTACAGTCTTATGGCTTCCATGATGGTGATGATGATGGTGATGCTCTTCTTCCTCCATTACCTGTTTAAGAAGCTCTGCCTCAAGGTCATTGTTACCTTCAAAAGTATCAAGTATCTCTTTTCCTGTGATCTGATCAAGAGGAGTAGTGATTACAGTAGCCTTGGAATTATGCTGACGAATAAGCTCAACAGCCTCTTCTATCTTCTTCTGATCAGCCTTATCTGTTCTTGTAAGAATGATGGTTCCTGCGTTCTCAATCTGGTTGATAAAGAACTCACCAAAGTTCTTTATGTAAACCTTAGCCTTAGAAACATCTACAACAGTAACTGCACTGTTGAGCTCCATAGAAGCTGAACCCTCTGCAATATTCTGTATTGCTCTCATAACATCAGAAAGCTTTCCTACGCCTGAAGGCTCAATAAGGATACGCTCAGGTTCATACTGATCCATAACCTGCTTAAGTGAAGTCTCAAAGTCTCCAACAAGTGAACAGCAGATACATCCGGAATTCATCTCTGTTATCTCAATGCCGGCCTCCTTAAGAAAGCCTCCATCAATACCAATCTCACCAAACTCATTTTCGATGAGAACAACCTTTGTTCCATTAAGCGCTTCTTTTAAAAGTTTCTTGATGAGAGTAGTCTTTCCTGCACCAAGAAATCCTGAAATAATATCAATTTTTGTCATTATTACACTCCATTCTGCACAAAACTGTGCTATATGCACTACAACAAACTACATTGTATAGCACGCAATGGAAAAATGCAAATTAGTGTAATTTTCAGCCATGTTTATACTGAATCACTTTCTAACGAAATGCGCAGCACAGTGCGCATTTCTGTCTGAACAGTAACAATACTCACTCGCTTGCAGTTCCCTCCAGTAACTCGTCAGCATTTACTTCCTGTTCTTTTCCATCAACAGAGCAACATTTTTCTGCAGATTCATCACTTGTATCGATATCTTCAGCTTCATCGTTCTGTCTATCAGCATTGTCTCCATCATGCTCCAGATCCGGAATACTTGAACATTCGCCGCTTCCCGAATCAAGTCTGGAAGCTTCATCATTATCACTAACATGCTCTATCAACTCCAGATTTCCATCCAGAATTTCATCTTCATCCCGGAGCAAGTCATTTTCGTTTGATTCCTTGTCATCATCCCATTCAGCACTTTCCAGGATTTCTAACCCATCTTTCATTTTATTCTGTAAATTTGTAGTTTTCTGTAATGAAGTATCCTCGCATACTCCACCAAAGGTACATCCATCAAAGTCAAAATCCATAAGCTGCTGTATTCTGTCCTTGGACAAAGCATTAGATCTTACCACGAGAGACTGATTAACCATATTGGTGTTTCCGGAGTAATCGATGCGGGCTGAAAGAATCTGTCCGTGATTATAGCCGCAGGAAGGCGCATAGCCGTCAAAAGAATTCTCAGTCTTACCGCAGATGAGCGTACTTGGATATTCCGTTCTAAGGTAATGTCCTCCTATCCTGTCTATTTCACTACGATCTCTGGTAAATTCCCAGTGCTCTGGGTTGGTTCCTTCAAAATTTGATCCACAGTTATTACAGTGATAGTTGTAATACTGTAGTCCATTGACATTTTGTGAAACATCAAGAGTCTGAACGTTTTTATCATATGAATAAACATATACCTCATAGGAATCCACGCAGTCACTTGTATGCACATGATAAACCGGAGTTTCGTAGCAGCCTCCTTTATCATCCGGGCTTACATAACTTGCTCCAACGACATTGCCATGCCCATCCTTGTGATAATGTCTTTCATAAGTTATTGTTCCCGGTACATTCTGAATCTCAATAGATGTCGGAACATCTAAAATAGCCTGGTAAAATTCATCAAAACTGGCATCCGGAGAAATGCTTACGCCTTTAGTGAATAATGCGGATGCCAGCTTACCTTTTGCACTATTCACACGCTGAAAAACCTGATCAAGCTTTTTATCAATACCGGTTAAGCTAGTCTCAACATAGCTTCTAAGATTACCGATATCATTTCCCATCAGATTATTGATTGTTTCAAACTTATTATTAACTGTGTTGTTTACAGTATCGAGCTTACTGCTCATGGAATCCATTTTGGTATTAACATTGTTATTTACAGAGTCAAATTTGTTATTAACATCTTTATTGACCGAAGCCATGTTTTTGTTAATATCTGCATTAGATGATGCAATCTTATCATTAACTGACTTATTCACGTCATTTAACTTTGTGTTAACATTATTAACATTTTTGTTGGCTTCAGCAAAGCCGTTTTTCATATTATCATTTGTAGTATTGAATTTCTTATTTACATTATCATTTGTAGCATCAATCTTTCCGCTTATTGTGCCAGTATTTTTGTCAATCTTCTCGAAAATGCTTTTATCAGAATTCTCAATCTTTTTGACTATATTATTATTGGCAGTTTCGATCTTTCCACTGATGTCCTTATTCAAGGCATCAAACTGCTTGTTGGCATTGGAATTGGAAGCATTGAATTTATCATCAATATTCTTATTTGATGTCTCAAATTTCTCATTAATATTTTTGTTTGACGCATCAAATTTATCATCTATGTTTTTCTTGGAATCTGCAAAGCTATTAACCATGTTTTCATTTGTTGAATCCATGCGCTTATTCATATTCTCATCTGTAGCATCAAACCTGCTATTCATACTCTCATTTGTAGATTTGAAATTCTCATCGATATTCTTGTTTGTAGCGTCAAGCCTGTTGTTTACGTTCTCGTTTGTAGAATTAAAATTCTCACTAATGCTCTTGTTTGTAGCATCGAATTTCTCATCAATATTTTTCTTGGAGTCCGCAAAGCTATTGACCATATTTTTATTTGTAGAATCCAGACGCTTGTTCAGATTATCATCAGAAGAATCAAACCTGCTGTTCATACTCTCATTTGTGGATTTGAAATTCTCATTGATATTCTTATTCGTTGACTCATATTTCTCATCGATATTCTTGTTTGACGCCTCAAATTTCTCATTAGTATTCTTATTTGATGCATCGAATTTCTCATCGATGTTTTTCTTGGAGTCCGCAAAACTATTAGCCATGTTTTCATCTGTAGAATCAAATCTATTGCTAATATTCTCATTTGTTGCCAGGAACTTATTATTGATATTCTCATCCGTAGCACCAAAGCTCTTCTTCATATCTTCTGTAAGACTTGCAAACAAAGAATTGAATGTGCTATTCAGCTCTGCCATATCATTTCTATAGGTTTCCATCACTACAGAATGATTAGCTGCCATATCATCACTCATTGCAGTTAGCTGATCATACAAAGCAAGATATCTCTCATCAATATTTTTCTCAAGCTTCTCATCATCTTCCTTGATCAGCTTTTCCAGAGCACTAAAGAGTTCTTTTGTCTTCTTCTGAGCATCATCATAATCCTTCATGATCTGCTCCAGATCACTGTCCACACTCTCAAAGCGCTTTGTTACTTTGTCCATATTTTTATTGTTCTCAGAATCAACAAAAGACTTGAATTCATCGATCCTTGTTATTGTTGAATCTATATTCTTGTGGACATCCTCAAGCTTATTATCAAGCTCTGATACCTTATCGTTGATTGTGCTCGTGATTTTCTCTGTCTCAAGAATAATCTTCTGAGTGTCAGACTTTATCTCTTTAGACTGCGTATGGAGCTTTTCACTGCTGCTATTTATCGTATCAGTAGTTGTAGTACTGTTTGTCTTCTCATCAAGCTCTCTTAAGCTTTTCTGGTTATTGGTAACGGTTTTATCAAGCTCAGTAAGGTATTCACGGATTTCAGCCAGCTTATCCGATGTTTCCTTACTAGTCTCCTTTTCATTTAACAAAAATTCTTCAGTCGCACTGTTAGCAACAATTGGCGTACTAAGATATATGAGCCCTCCACTCAATATAAGCGCAATTACTACTGCCACAGCAACCACCTTGGTATCATGTCTCTTCAGCTTTTTCAGAAGATCCTTGATAGAATTATTACCTTTTTCTTTTCCTTTAAACAACTTCATTAAACTTTCCTTTCCTTGTTTTTTTGCGCAAAAAGATGCAGAAAAAGAGCCAGGAAAATCTATAGTTCTGCCATCAATTCGCGTTACTATATAATTTGTTTTTGGAAAAATCAGCGAGAGAATTCTCGTGATTATCTGCCAACTGAATGTTGACGAAAATTCATTATACAGAAGTCAAAGAAAAAAGCAAGAAGTTTTTTCGAAATTTGTGTGTCTTTTCTGTGAACTTGTTACTGATTGCTCGCTCCAGCAACGAATTTGCGCGCTTATTCCACTTTTGTTTTATCCAGCCTGCTACATACAGCGCCGCCTATGATACCGATTAAAATGCCGCTGCTTATACCTGAAATCCACAATATAGGAAGATACCAGGCAATAGCCTTGGTTCCCAAAAGCACGATTGCTGTAATAATCTGTCCGATATTATGGGTTATTCCACCGGCAGCACTTATTCCGATGATCTTAAATTTACCGGATCTTTTAAGAACAATCATAACCAAAGTGCTAAGCATTCCCCCAACAATAGAAAAAGCAAAGCTCATAGCATTTCCAAAAAGAATCGAAACCACAATGATCCTGAAAATATTGATCATCATTGCACTCTTTTCTCCCAAAAGAAAAAGAGCTGTAAGCACAACAATATTGGTAAGTCCAAGCTTCATTCCGGGAATCGCAACAAATGCAGGAATCTGAGATTCTACATAGCTTAGTATAAGAGCAAGCGCAATAAGTACTCCATATAAAGATATCTTCTCAGTTTTCATACAACTCCAAATTCCTCTCGCTTTTTGTCAGCTTCCGGACCTTCTGACATGTTTTAAACCATTAACATCGGGATATTTTATGACACCGCATCATATTCGCTTTCGGAAGAATCACCCTTTATTTCTACCACAACTCTATTGGGGAGACATATAACCGACTGCCCCACCTGATTTATCTTCCCCATATGCATACACAGCTTGTCAGGACATGATGCTTCAGACATATAAGCTACGCTGTCCTTTACGATCAGAACGTTCTTACCCCCATCATATCCCTCTATTTCGTATTCTATATCCTTATCAAGAGGAAACATTGCCACCACTTTGCTATCAACACTGACAACAACCTGTTTTCCTTCTTTTTTGGTAAAAAACAGCGCTGCTGCAATAACCGCAAAACAGGCAAGCAAAACTCCTATCAATATCAGATCATTTTTCCCAACAAGTTTTCTTTCCAAAGTCCAAAACTCCAATTCTAATATGTCACATCCATAGCGGAGCGTTTTATATAATAAGATTTTCCTATTAAAAAGACCTCTTCTACTATATCACATAAAGTAGAAGAGGTCTGTATTAACCTAGCTCATATAATAATTATTATCAAACTGCCTTAATTGCCTTCTTCGGGCACTTCTCAACGCAGGTTCCACAGTGTGTGCACTTATCCTGATCAATGTGAGCCACGTTATTCTCAACAACAATTGCCCCTGCAGGACAATTCTTCTCGCAGATGTGGCAGGCAATACATCCAACCTTGCAGTATCCGTTAACAGCTTTACCCATATCCTGAGATTTGCAGGCAACTGATTCCTGTGCATCGTAAGGAATAAGATCAATAAGGTGACGCGGGCAAATATCGATACATTTGCCGCAGGCTTTACAAGCCTCCTTATCAACTACTGCAATTCCATTAACTACATGAATAGCATCAAACTGACAAACAGATACACAGCTTCCGCCGCCAAGGCACCCATATCCGCAGGTCTTGGAACCACCGCCCGGTGCCTGTGTCTGAAGACGACAATCAGCTACTCCGTTGTACTCATACTGCTGCTGTGCCTTTTCACAGTCACCGCCGCAATGAACAAATGCAACCATTCTCTTAGAATCGCCGGCTTCAACGCCCATTATCTCGGAAATAGCTGCTGCAACAGGAGCTCCTCCTACAGGACACTGATTAACTGCTGCCTCACCCTTTGAAATAGCTGCTGCACACCCGGAACATCCCGGATAACCGCAACCACCACAGTTATTGCCAGGAAGCACTTCCAAAATCGCAGCTTCCTTTTCATCTACATCCACATGCAACTTCATGTCTGCGATGCCAAGAATTATTCCAATTACTATTCCAACACCGGCAACGACGCAAGTCGCAATGATTATTCCACCGATCATAATTCATCTCCTTATTTTGCTTTATCCTCGAATTTCTATACCCTTACTTGAGTGCAGAAAATCCTGTAAATGCGATAGCCATAAGACCTGAAGTTAAAAGAACCAGTGGCATTCCCTTGAAAGGCTTCGGAATATCGTTATATTCCATTTTTTCACGAAGTCCAGCCAGGATAACAATAGCAATTGTGAATCCTACAGCTGTAGCAAAACCACAGATCACGCTCTCCAAAATGGTATAACCATCAGTAACATTGTTAAGTGCTACACCAAGTACTGCACAGTTAGTTGTGATAAGAGGCAGATATACGCCAAGTGCCTGATACAAAGATACGATGTACTTTTTCAGGATCATCTCAACAAACTGAACCAGCATGGCAATAACAAGGATAAATACAATTGTCTTAAGGTAAGAAAGATCAAGCGGACTTAAGATAAACTTGTAAATAATACTACAAACAAGTGATGCCAGAGTAATAACGAAAATACAGGCACCGCCCATACCAAGAGCAGTATCAGTTTTCTTGGATACTCCAAGGAAAGGGCAAAGTCCAAGGAACTGGCTAAGTACTACGTTATTGACCAATGAGGCTGATATCATTAGTCCAACTAAGCTAAGTATTGTTTCCATAATTATTCAGCCCCCTTTCCGGCTTTATCAGCCATAATCTTGTCAGCAGCTGCTTCTTCTGCACTGCTGCAGCATCCCTGTCCAAATTTGGAAGTATCTTTTCCCTTAGCTTCCATATTGGCTTTTATCTTATTCATTATGGCAATCAAAAATGCCAGTACAAAGAACGCGCCAGCCTGCTGGATAAAGATACTGATAGGCTGATAACCTGACAAAAATGCGCCAACCGGTCCAGGAACCACTGTTCCTTCTCCAAGGATCTGAACATCGAAGGCTGTGCCGCCACCGATAAATTCACGGATAAGACCAATAACTGTAATCGCACAGGTAAATCCTATTCCCATTCCTATACCATCAAAGAATGAAGGAACAATACCATGCTTACTTGCATAAGCTTCAGCTCTTCCGAAAATAATGCAGTTAACAACGATAAGCGGAATATAAACTCCAAGAGCGTTGTTAAGAGCCGGAAGATAAGCTTTCATAAGAAGTTCTACCAAAGTAACGAAAGAAGCAATTACAACAATAAATGACGGAATACGTACTGTTGAAGGAATTGTCTTTCTAAGTGCTGATATAACAGCATTACTAAGTGCCAAAACAAAGGTTGTTGCAAGTCCCATTCCAAGGCCGTTTATAGCTGATGAAGTAACAGCCAGGGTAGGACACATACCAATCATAAGTACAAGCGTAGGGTTTTCTACAACAAGACCGTTAAAAAATCTTTCTGCCGGAGTATTCTGCTTAAAGCCCAAAGCGCCTTTTTTTGCTTCTGTGCTCATCACTGACCTCCTTTCAATGCATTGTCAAAATATGTAACAGCCGCGTTAACACCTTCGGTCACTGCTCTTGAAGTGATAGTAGCTCCGGAAATTGCTTCTATCTGAGTAGTTGAATCTGTCAGCTGTCCATTCTTTACTACAGAAAACTGCTGCGCTGTCTTGTCTTTAAACTGTGGAACGATTACCTTTTCCGCATTCATACCAAGTCCGGGAGTCTCTGCTATCTTTATGATTGAGATACCATTAACATTACCCTCATTTGTTATTCCTACAGTATATTCAATAAAATCACCATAGCCCTTTGACTTAACCTGAATAACATATCCAAGAACTGTTCCTGATGCATCAAGAGCTTTTTTTACACTCTCAATTGTTACTCCAGGATGTTGAGTTGACGCTTCCAGAGAATATGTCTCATTTATATCTGCATCTTCAAAAGTCTGAGCAGCTGCAAAAACTGACTGATTAGCCTTATCCTGTGCAAGCTTCTCCTGGTAAGCAATCGGGTCTTTTGTAACCTGATAAACCAGTCCAAGAAGTACACCTGCCACAAGCGTAATAGCAAAAAGAATAAGGGCGTTTTTTATCATGCTTTTTGTATCATTCATGCTTTCTTCGCCTCCTTCTTTGCTGATCTCTTGATTCCAAATGCTCTTGGAATTGTAAATTTCTCGATTAGTGGAACAAGAAGGTTACTGATAACAATCGCATAAGATACACCCTCTGCATTTGCTCCAAATATACGGAAGATGCCGGTCAAAAGGCCAAGAATAATTCCGTATACAAACCTGCCCTTTGTCGTAATAGGACAAGTTACATAATCAGTAGCCATAAAGAATGCACCAAGCATAAGTCCGCCGCCTGCAAGGTGTGCGGAAATATATGACCAGTTAAAGCCATAGCCTCCAAATAAAGCTACGAACAAAACAAAGGTGATAATGTAGGTAAACGGAATAACATAATCAATAATACCTACTGCAAACAGGATCATTCCTCCGATTGCAATGCAAAGCATTGATGTCTCACCGATGGTACCACCAGTTTTACCGATCAGCATGTCCATAACATTTACTTCGACACCGTTTTTTAAGTTTGCAAGTGGTGTAGCACCTGTATAGGTATCTGTTACAAAGTTGGTCATGATAGCCGGAAAAGAAATTACCAGAAAGCACCTTCCGCCAAGGGCCGGATTCATGAAGTTCTGTCCAAGGCCGCCAAAGAGCTGCTTAACCATTATGATTGCAAACACACCGCCCAGGATCGGAATCCACCACGGCACTGTGGATGGCAGGTTAAGTCCCAGCAAAAGACCTGTAACAACCGCTGAAAGGTCTCCTATAGTAACAGGCTTATGCAGCGCCTTCTCATAAATAAACTCAGAAAGCACGCAGGAAGCCACAGATAACAAAACAATAATTAGTGCACTTACTCCGAAATTGTAGATACCAAAGCCAGTTGCAGGCAAAAGAGCGATAAGAACCCACATCATTATGTTAGTTGTGGTGGTCTTGGATCTCACATGCGGATTGGATGACACTCTTCTAAGCTCACTCATCTTATGTTCTCCTCCCCTACTTTTTCCTCTTACCAAGCTGTATTTTTCTCATACCCTTGATCAGCTGAGTAAGCTGACGTCTGGCCGGGCAGATATAGCTACAGCAACCGCATTCACAACATTCCATTCCATACATGTTAAGGAATGCCTTCTCGTCATTGTGCTCAACAGCATCTGCAAGATTCTTGGGAATAAGTCTTTCAGGGCATGCCTCCACACACCTTGCGCAGTTGATACATGCGCTAGGTTCCATTTCAGATACAGCATCTTTTGTAAATGCAGTAATGGCTGATGCAGTTTTGGTAGTAGGTACATCAAGATCAAAGATGGCAAATCCCATCATAGGGCCACCCGAGATAATCTTGGCAGGTTCTGTAACAAATCCGCCTGCATCCTCTACAAGCTCACGATAATTGGTGCCTATTCTAACTTTATAGTTTCTTGGATCAACTATGCAGTCACCGGTGATGGTTACAATTCTCTCCATCAGAGGTCTTCCCTCTTTAACCGCTCTGCAAACAGCACACAAAGTATCTACATTATCTACGATGCAGCCGGCATCAGCCGGAAGCATGGAAGAATTGATCTCTCTTCCTGTGCAAGCATAGATAAGCATTCTCTCTGCGCCCTCTGGATACTTGGTCTTAACAGGCTTAACGCTGATCTTGTCCTCGTTCTGTGTCAGTTCCCTGAACTTGGCAATACAATCAGGCTTATTATCCTCAATGGCAAGAATTCCTCTCGCATTAGGGAAAATACTGACTGCAATCTTAAGGCCCTCAAGTAAAAGTTCAGGTTCCTCAACCATACGTCTATAGTCAGAAGTAAGATATGGCTCACACTCTGAACAGTTAGCTATAACGTAATCAATTTTTTCAGGCTCTTTAGGAGAAAACTTAACAGCGGTAGGGAATCCTGCGCCTCCCATACCAACTACGCCTGCCTCGCGCACTGCAGCAATCTTGTCCTCAGGAGTCATCTCCTCATAAGGCTTAAGTGGCTTAAATTCCACTTCCTCATACTGACCATCATTTTCAACAATGATGCTGTCACAAAGCGCTCCCGTACATAAGCGCCTCTTTTCGATTGCCTTAACTGTTCCTGATACTGTAGCAAAAATGTTTGCTGACACAAATCCGCCTGCCTCTGCTATTTTCTGACCAGTAAGAACATGGTCACCTACAGCAACAACTGGTTTTGCAGGCGCACCGATGTGCTGGGATAATGGATATACCAGATCCCCTTTTGGCAGCACTGATTTTATGGGCTTATCCTTAGACAATTCCTTGCCTTCATATGGATGGATTCCGCCCGCGAACGTACCTCTAGCCATTTCCTACCCTTCTTTCAATTATTATTTGAAAACTTATCTCAAAAGAACTTTTGAGAAGATGTTCCCCAACATATTAAGTATACCCATTTTTATGCAAAAATTAAATATATACATGCATTTTTGTGTGTAAATTTGTACATTAATATTACAATTTATTCGAAATTTTTATTCGTTTTTTATTTATGAGAAAAGAACTCATAAAATTATTTTTATAAAGATTATTTCTTTACCTTTTGCTATAATTATTTTGTTATCATTTTTTCAAAAAGGGGAGCTTAAGAATGATAAAAACAAGCGAGGAATTCAGACTTCCGGAGGATGATATTGCAAATTCCCTGCACATTGGTTTTGGCTGCAGGCAGGAGGAGATTCTTTTTCTGGACATTGAGACCACAGGTCTTTCTTCCAAATCCTCCGATCTTTACCTTATTGGGGTTTCTTTCTTTCAGAGCGGCACCTGGCATGTTGTCCAGTTTATGGCTGAATCTCCTGACCATGAAAAAGAGATTCTGGAAAACTTCCAAAAGCTCATAATCGACTTCAAATGCGTAGTTCATTTCAATGGCAATCGCTTTGACATTCCATTTCTTAAAGACAAATTTGCAAAATATGGTTTAGAAGAATCTCTGGATGCCTTAAGAAGCTTTGATATATACAAGATGATTTCCCCCTACAAGCTGCAGCTTGGCCTTCCCGACTGCAAGCAAAAGACTATTGAACTGTATCTTGGTATCGACAGAGAAGATAAATATGACGGTGGCAAGCTGATCCCGATATACAAGGAATTTGTTGAAGACAGAGATCCCGAGAAACTAAGACTTCTTTTGCTCCACAACTGTGAAGATGTAAAAGGGATGTTTTCTCTCCTTCCCATGCTTCGTTATCACGAATTCTTCAATATGTTCAGGAATCTGCCCAAGACATCCATCAGAACAGACGAAGAAGTAAATGACGATGAATATGATTACATTTTGCCTGTAAGAGCCAAAAAGGTACAGGCAAATTATTATAAGGACTATGATGGGACCTCCAAACAGGAAGTATTCATGAAACTCTCACTTCCCTTTGCGCTTCCATCCTCCCTTAGCGGCAATCTTGATAACTGCTATTTCAAGATCATAGGTAAGGAAGCCACACTTCGAGTTCCGCTATATGAGACTGAGCTCAAGTTCTTTTACTCCAATTACAAGGATTATTACTACCTTCCAAAGGAAGATATGGCCATTCACAAATCAATATCCAGCTTCGTAGATAAAGCCTACAGAGAAAAGGCCACTCCGGAGAACTGTTACACCAAAAAGGCCGGCCAGTATTTGCTTGAATGGGATCTGGTCTTCTCTCCATTTTTCAAGGAAGATTATCACGACAAACGCTTCTTCTTTGACCTTAACGAAAACATTAAAAAGAGCCGCTTTGCC
Source organism: uncultured Butyrivibrio sp. (assembly GCF_947169445.1). Taxonomy (GTDB): domain Bacteria; phylum Bacillota; class Clostridia; order Lachnospirales; family Lachnospiraceae; genus Butyrivibrio. The sequence continues at coordinate 98,920 of NZ_CAMVPU010000007.1, forward strand.
ATGAGCCTTTATGCTTCTCATGTCATAGCACACATCTTGGAATTATAACAAATCATAGTACAGTAAAAGCCCCTTGAAAGCGTTTGCTCTCAAGGGGCTCATTTTTAGTTACATAGGTTTTTCGTAGTAGAAAGAATTCTTACGAACAAATCCAATATCCTTATAATTAACTATCTGCTCTGTACTTCCGATGAAAAGAATTCCGCCGGGCTTAAGGTTAGCGTAATACTTTCTGAAAACCTCATCCTTAGCTTCCTCAGTAAAGTAGATAAGAACGTTTCGGCAAACGATCAGGTGGCAATCCTTGGGATATGGGTCTCTTAACAGATCAGCCTGCTTGAAGGTAACTCTTGATGTGATCTCACTGGAAACCTTCATTCTTCCATCTTCAGTCTCTGTGAAGTATTTCTTCTTAAACTCATCAGGAACGCCTGCAACTTCCTTCTTGTCATAAACCGCAGCCTTAGCCTTTGCAAGAACTACTGCATCAAGGTCCGTTGCATAAACGTTGATCTGATTAAGTGGAATATGCTTGGACAGCATCATAACAATTGTATAAGGCTCATCTCCTGTAGAACATGCAGCACTCCAGATTTTCAGGTTCTTACCAAATTTATTCATCAGCTCCGGAACCATTTCCTTGTCCATAAGGTTCCACTGATCCTTATTTCTAAAGAACTCCGAAACATTGATTGTAAGATATGTTACAAAAGAGTCCAATGCCTCTCTGTCTTTTTTGATAAGAGCAAGGAATCCATCATAACCCTTAACTTCATACTTTCCTATCAGGGTATCAATACGTCTCTTCATCTGCTTTTCTTTGTAAGCATTAAGATCAATCTTGGTCAGGTCATAGACGCCCTTTTTAAACCACTCGTAATCGTATTCCATTTAAGCACTTTCCTCCTACTCTATCTTTATAGTTCATATATTAAATCACAACATTACATAGGCTAAAAAGCCACACTTATATTTTAAAGGAGGAAAATGTGTATGTAAAATTAAATAATTATAAATAGAATAACGTAAAAACGACCGGTGAATAAATCACCGGTCGCGGATAGTTATCTTTATTAGTTCTCTTCGTTCTGCTCAGCAATTACCTTGTCGATGTCAACTGATACAACATCACCGGACTCCTGCTCAGCGTCCTCTTCCTTCTCAGGAGCAAACATAGCCTTGATTGAAAGAGAAATCTTCTTCTCATCCTCGTTGAAATCAACGATCTTAGCTTCTACTTCCTGACCAACCTTAAGTACATCAGCTGGCTTCTCAACATGCTCCTTAGCAATCTGTGATACATGAAGAAGTGCATCAATGCCAGGCTCAAGCTCAACGAAAGCACCAAAATCTGTCATTCTGGCAACCTTACCCTTTACTACGTTGCCAACTGCATACTTCTGTGTTGCATCCTTCCAAGGATTCTCATCATCAAATTTTCTTGAAAGAGCAATCTTGCTGCCGTCGATAGACTTAACAAGAACCTTAACTGTATCACCAATCTTGAATACTTTCTTAGGGCTCTCAACACGTCCCCAGCTCATCTCAGAAATATGAAGGAGACCATCTGCTCCGCCAAGGTCGATGAATGCACCGAAATCTGTAACATTCTTAACAACACCATCAACAACATCGCCAGCCTTGATAGTATCGAAAAGCTTCTTAGCAGCCTCAGCCTTCTCAGCTGAAACGAGCATCTTTCTGTTACCAATGTATCTTCTTCTCTTAGGATTGTACTCAGTTACTACAAACTGAATTTCCTGATCCTGATACTTGGAAAGATCCTTCTCATAGCTATCAGATACAAGGCTTGCTGGGATGAAGATTCTAACTTCATCAACAACAACCGTAAGGCCACCCTCAAGTACCTGAACAACCTTAGCTGTAAGAACTTCCTTGTTATTGAAAGCTTCCTCAATTCTCTTATTGCCTCTGTCAAGGGCAAGTCTCTTGTATGAAAGGATAACCTGACCATCTGCATCGTTGGTCTTAAGGACCTTAACGTCCATTGTATCGCCAACCTTAACGGCAGTTGTAAGATCAATACTGTTATCGTTGCTGTATTCGCTCTTTGTAAGAACACCATCGGACTTGTAGCCAATGTTGAGGATTATCTCGTCAGGCTTAACGTCAATAACAGTTCCCTCTACAACCTCCCCTGTGTGAATTGTTTTGAACGACTCGTTAAGCATCTGTTCAAAAGTTTGTTCTGACATAATTCTGAACCTCCTCGATAATGTTCTTTGGGGTCGATGCCCCGGCAGTGATTCCCACGAGCTGTACATTCTCCGTCAAATTAAGATGTAAGTCCTCGAGGGTTTGAATAAAATATGTATTCTCACATTTCTCTTTACATATCTCGTAAAGCTTCTTGGAATTAGAACTGTGAGCGTCTCCAATCACAATCATGACATCAGCTCTGGATGCAATTTCCTCTGCTTCTGTCTGACGTTCATCGGTCGCATTACATATAGTATTCACAATATTAATATTGTAACCGTTATTTTTTAAGATTTCAACGGTTTCTTGAAATTTCTTCTTGTTAAAAGTAGTCTGGGACACTAATGTGTAATTTAGTTCCCTGTCACCCTCAAATTTCTGGGCACTTTCAGGGCTGTCTATCACATTTACAGTACCCTCCACATAGCTGACAATACCTTCCACCTCCGGATGGTTGGCACTTCCAACAACAATGATACTGCTGCCATTTTTGCTCTCTGCAGCAACCACCTTATGGATTCTTTTAACAAAAGGACAGGTAGCATCGATTACTTCGAAACCTGTAGCCTCAATCAGCTCCTGAACCTCTCTCGGAACTCCATGAGATCTTATCACGATAGTGCCATTGGCATTATCAGAATTTTTTTTATCTGCGATCAGCTTTTTAAGTTCCTCGGTATTCTCAATTACCCTGACGCCTTTTTTCTCAAGATCTGAAACCACAGTGTCATTATGGATAATCGGTCCATAGGTATAGATATTACCTGCTGTGCCCTTCTCTATCTGTTCGTAAACGGTATCCACCGCTTTTGTAACGCCAAAGCAAAATCCGGCATGTTCAGCTAAAACTACTTCCAAACCAGGTTCCTCCTCATTTATTTCTGTACAGTTCAATGATTTTCTCTGCCACTTCCTGAATTGTCATGTCTGATGAATCTACCAGTATAGCATCCTGCGCCTGCATAAGAGGTGAATTTTCTCTGTGCATATCTCTGTAGTCTCTGTCGATGATATCCTGCTCGATAACGTTTATATCGCACTCTACGCCCTTTGCAGTCAGCTCCTTGTATCTTCTCTCAGCGCGTACCTTAGAGCTTGCAGTAAGATAAACCTTGAGCTTTGCATCAGGAAGCACTACAGTACCGATATCACGGCCATCCATTACAACATCTGTGGTTTTCGCAAGCTTTTGCTGAAGCTCCACAAGTTTTTTCCTAACGTCGCCGTTTACACTGCTGGCAGAGGCCATATTGCCAACTTCCTCGGTTCTGATCTTGCCATTAACATTTTCGCCGTTTAAATATACAACCTGCTCATTATTCTCATACTTGATAGTGATATCAGCATCCTTGCAGGTTTCGCTGATCTTAGCGCTATCATCGGCACTTACGCCACTATTTATCATGAAAAGAGCCATTGCTCTGTACATAGCTCCTGTGTCAACATAAACAAAACCAAGCTCCTTGGCAACCATTTTAGCGATTGTACTCTTGCCTGCACCTGCAGGTCCATCTATTGCAATATTTCCCATTTTTCTTTTCTCCTCAAAAATATTATATACCTCGTCAAGTGCTCTGCTGTGGGATTCTCACTAGGAAAAAACCTCACATAGCGCTCTGTTCTTGGGATACTCCTGCCAAGTGCCCTGTAGACCAGGCAACCTGAAGGTTGAAGCCTCCGGTCTCCGTATCCACATCGATCACTTCTCCAGCAAAATAAAGTCCCTGCACAAGTTTGGATTCCATAGTGGAAGGATTTATCTCCTTTACACTGACTCCGCCCCTGGTGATTATTGCTTCATTAAAGCTTCTGGTCCCGGTTATGGTCATGGGTACGTTCTTAATAAGCTTTACAAAAGCACTTCTTTCCTCTCTTGTAATCTCATTTACCTTTTTCTCCGGATCAATGCCGGAAAGTTCCACCATTACTGGTATCAGCTTGGATGGGAAAAGACCTCCAAGAATATTCTTAAAGGATTTGTTAAGTCCCTCCTCAAAGTCCCTAAGAACTCTCATATCAAGCTGTTCTTCAGAAAGCGCAGGCTTAAGATCAAGAAGAAGTCTGCCTTTTTTCTCTTTTTCATAATGACAGCTGGCAGTAAGAACAAGTGGACCGCTCACTCCGAAATGTGTAAAAAGCATTTCTCCAAAGCCCTCATAAACAGGCTTATCTTTCTTTTTCTTCCCCTTAGATGGCTTACCGTCTTTTTCAGAAGAAGCCTTCGAATCCTGCGCATCGTCGAGGAACAGCTTAAGTCCCACATTCCGAAGGGATAATCCCTGAAGCTGCCTGCACCAGTCCTCTTTGGTCTCAAAAGGAACCAGTGAAGGCCTCGGTTCAACTATTGTGTGACCAAGGTTTCTTGCAAACTTATATCCATCACCTGTTGAACCTGTGCTGGGATATGACATGCCGCCAGTACAGATGATGACGCTGTCAAATTCCTCTCTGGTAATAGGGTCATCCTTGCTGCTATAGGTAACTGCACTTACTCTTCCTCCCATAGCTTCTACGGAAAGAATTTCTGTACCAAAAAGCACATTAACACCTGCCTTCTGGACCGCTCTGTACAACGTATTAATTATATCAGATGAATGATCGGAAACAGGGAAAACTCTGTCACCTCTCTCCACCTTAAGATGGCAGCCATTGTTTTCAAAAAAATCCATAACTGCCCTGTTATCAAAATCGTATACCGCGCTATACAAAAACTTCGGATTTCTTTTTACAAATCCAAAAAAGTCATTAACATCGCAGGCATTTGTAACATTACATCTGCCTTTTCCCGTAATATATATCTTTTTTCCGGGCTTTTCATTCTTTTCAAAAATAGTGACGCTTCCGCTGCCCTGTGCAGCAGCAAGCGCCGCCATCATTCCGGCTGCGCCGCAGCCGATTACTGCTATTTTCTTCATCCAATATTTTCCTTATTTTTTGAAAGAGGATACGCTATCATAGGTGCATCTGAGGCAAAGTCTATCTCATCATTCATATAGACCTGATAGTTGCCCCAAGCTTCTTCCAGCATCTTAAGATCAGCCTGAACCTCTTTTGGGTTTCTCATGCAAAGCGCAACAACAAGCGCATTGATAACGCTCAGCGGCGCAACAAGTGAATCAACGATTGACGCCATCTCACTTTTGGCCAGAAGATTACAGGAAGAATACAGGTTCATAGGTGAATGGACAGAATCTGTAATCGTGATAACCTTGGCATTTCTGTCATTGGCAAACTCCATACACTTAAGAGTTCTCATGGAATATCTCGGAAAACTGATTCCGATTATACAATCCCTGTCACTAATTCTGATCATCTGCTCGAACATCTCACTGACGCTGGTAGTCCTGATAAGAACATTATTGCCTCTGATGATATTGAGGTAAAAATGTAAAAAATCAGCTAATGGCTCACAGGATCTGATCCCGACAATATAAACCGTTCTGGCTTTCAGGATTATATCAACCGCAGTTTTAAAAGCAGCTACATCAATGTTGTTAATCGTATGTTCAATGTTAGAAATATCCGACTGTAGTATAGCAGAAAGAATTTCTCCTTCACTACTTTTGCCAAATTTCCTTCCAACCTTTTCCACTGAGCCAAACTTATCGCTGACCCATACTGATAACGCCTTCTGAAAGGCAGGATATCCATCATATCCAAGGCTCATGGCAAATCTTACTACTGTAGATTCACTTATTCCCACAATCTTGCCAAGCTCTGCCGCTGTCATAAAAACAGCCTGTTCATAATGATCACAAATGTAAGTAGCAATAGATTTCTTGCCCTTACTCATTCGGGAATAGCACTCATTAATTCTGGTAATTACATCAACATTCTCTTCGAATTTCATAGAGACTCCTCACATCAGCCCATACTAAATGCCTTGTAAGCTGACTCAAGAAGTGCTACAGAAGAAACCTCATCAAGATCATAATCACCGGTTACAGCCATACAGCCCGCACCATGGATAAATACCCACATCTGCATAAACAGCTGCTGTGCATTTGGAACTCCCTTTGCAGCAGCCTTATTGACCTCTTTGACCACATTTTCGTTGGAGCCATTAACAAGGTCATACATGCTTCTGGAATCTCCGTCCTGCTGGGTAATAAAAAGAAGTCTGAATAAATGTGGATACTTCTGGGCGAAACCTATATATGCAAGTCCCAGATCTACAAACGGAATATCGTGAGACTTATTGAACTCATTATAGTAATCCTCATAGTAGGCAGCTGCCTTATCATAAACGTCTTTCTTAAGGCCATCCATATTTTCATAAATACGGAAAATAGGCTGTGTTGAGCATCCTGCAGCTGCAGCAAGCTTTCTGGATGTAATCTGTTCAAAGCCTTCCTTCTTGGTTATCTTAAATGCTGCATTGATTATTTCTTTCTGTGTGATTGTTGCCTTTCTAGACATTTCTCCCTCCCGAATCTTTGATATACCCCAATAAAATAAAAATCGTGCGTTATTATTTTACAAAAACCAATTTTAGGTGTCAATGGTACATGTATGGTTAATTGATGTTACTGTTCAGACAGAAATGCGCACTAAGCTGCGCATTTCGTGAGAACTTGATGCTTGATAATATCTATTTGAGTAATTATCTGATAATTTTGCAAATATTTGTGTATAATAGAAGAATGGGTAACAATAACAATGACAATTCAAAAAATGGATTTATAACCGCCTCAGGCAGACGGTTTATTTCTGATGTCCAGAAACAGTTCCATTATACTTCATTCGAAACCAAGAAGCTTTTGAACGAATATGCTCCGGAAATCGGCAGCCATCTACTGTATAAGAAGGCTTCCTTTGTCAATTTGGAACCTCATGCTACCCTAAATCGTGATAAATTAATTGTTTCATTTAACATATCTTCTGGCATTAATGGTTTTAGTTATGTTCTTAAGGATATTGCCGAACTTCTTGTGGCCCTTGAAGCCAACGAGATCGTAAGCTATGGCAAGCACCTTGAGTTTACCCACGACCTGTCTGCATTTTCCGAAAGTGCTGTTAAGATTATAGGTTTTCTTAAGGACTATTTCAGAAGCAAACAATCTTCTGACAGTTACTCCTCCTATTCCAGTACCAATCCCTATTCCTACAAAAAAGGACACAGTAAACAACTCGAGCTATCCGGCCATGAGATTGATGAGTTCTTTGCAGCTTTAGATGGTCTGTATTTTCTTAATACCGATTTCAGAGCCCGGTACAATGAGGAGCGATACGTAGAGATAGTTCCTGTTTTTCCTCCTATTGACTTTCATATCGAAAAAAATGACAATGGAGTAACTTTTGATTCCAGCTCTTTTACCATGTTTGAAGGATATTCAAACATCTATTTCGAGCGCCGAAGAAAAATCCATGTCATTCCAAGGAAAGACTGTGAAGAAATTATTCCGTTTTTAAAATTTCTCTCCACCAGAAGAACCGAGAATGAACTTTTTATCTCAAACAAGGATCTCTCACTCTTTTCTTCCGGCTTGTACCCTATTCTGGAAGAATACTTTAACATCAGCAATGACGGGTTCTATCCTGCCAGGTATTTACCTGATGTTCCGAAATTTAAAATATACATTGATATGCCAGATTTAGTCACAATAACTTGCGATATTCAGGCAACTTATACTTCAGGGGATGGGGATGAGATTACAGTTCGGCTTTTTGATGAAAAGCCCATCACAAAAGAAGTTACCTTAGACGCTGACATAAAGCGCAATTATCGCCAGGAAAGTCTGGTTGTAAAAACCGTCAGTAACCACTTTGACAGCCTTGATACCGAAAGCGGACTATTACTTCTTAAAGCTGATTTAGGCGATGATGACAAGCTGTTTTCCTTTATAGCCAATGACATCCCTACTATAAGCAGATACGGTCAGGTTTACTTATCCGATGCCATCAAATCAGTAAACATAATAGCAGCTCCCAAGGTAAATATGGGTGTTTCAGTTGTTTCAGATCTTCTAGAGCTATCAATTGTTCCGACCGACATAAGTATTTCTGAACTAAATGATATCCTTGGAAGATACAAGAGGAAAAAACGCTATTTCAGGCTTAAATCCGGAGATGTTATCGATTTAAAAACAAAGGATATGGATTTACTCTTTACCCTTGGAGAAGGCCTTGGCCTTACTTCAAAGGATATAAGTGCCGGACATATTTCTGTTCCTAAATACAGAGCGTTATTTTTGAATGAGATTTCCAGACTTGGTGAATCCGATGAAGGTGTTTTCATAAAAAAGGCAGAGGAATTTGTTTCTCTGGTTAGTTCCTATGCCACAACCAAAGATAAGCTATACAACGTCCCAAACTCGCTTGATAAGGTTCTTAGGGATTACCAGAAAGATGGTTTTTTGTGGCTTAGAACACTCCGGCACAACTGCTTTGGCGGAATACTGGCAGATGATATGGGTCTTGGAAAAACACTGCAGGTACTCTCTCTCCTTCTTAGTATCAAGGAAGAAGCAGCGGAGAAAGGCGTACAAAATGGCTGTTCGCTAGTGGTATGCCCGGCATCACTAGTATATAACTGGCAACATGAAATCACGCATTTCACACCTGAATTATCCTGCGTACTGGCTATTGGTTCCAAAGCTGAAAGGACACTTGTTTTATCAGACGCACAGAAAAGTAAAGCAGATGTTATCATAACCTCTTATGACCTTCTTAGGAGAGATATTGACCTATATAAATATCTTTCCTTTGACTGTCAGATAATTGACGAAGCTCAGTTTATAAAGAATCCCACGACACAGGTTTCCAAGGCTGCAAAGAGCATCAAGGCATCATTTAAGATTGCTCTTACCGGAACTCCAATCGAAAACCGGTTAAGTGAGCTGTGGAGTATTTTCGACTACTGCATGCCGGGATATCTTTTTACTTATAAGCATTTTAAGGAATCTATTGAATCTCCTGCCATCTTGGACGGCGATGAGGATGCCTTTAACAGACTAAAGAAAATGATATCTCCATTTATCCTGCGTCGCCTTAAGAAAGATGTTCTTACTGAGCTTCCGGATAAGCTTGAAGAAAACCTCTATGCGCCTATGCTTAGGAAGCAGGAAGAGCTCTACAAAGCCCACCTTCAGCGCATTAAACTTATGGTGGATTCCAAATCCGAAGAAGAATTCAAAAAAGACAGAATAATGATTCTGTCAGAGCTTACAAGGCTCCGTCAGTTGTGCTGCGATCCGGGGCTTATCTATGACAACTACGAGGGAGGCAGCGCCAAGGCTGACCTTTGCATAGAGATGATAAAAAGTGCTGCGGAAAGTGGCCACAAGGTACTTCTGTTTTCGCAGTTCACTTCAATGTTAGAACGTCTGACAAAGCTCCTTGCTGCCGAAGGAATTGGGTATCATCTTTTGACCGGTTCCACCAAAAAAGAGGACCGTATAAGGATGGTAGATGCCTTTGCTGATGATGATATTCCGGTATTCTGTATCTCTCTAAAGGCCGGCGGAACAGGTCTTAACCTGACTGCAGCCGACATTGTTATCCACTATGACCATTGGTGGAACATTGCAGTAGAGAATCAGGCCACCGACAGAGCCCACAGAATAGGTCAAAAGAATGTGGTAACTGTCTACAGGCTGATAATGCAGAACACTATCGAAGAAAGGATCATCCTACTTCAGAACAAGAAAAAAGAGCTGGCGGACCAACTCCTAAATTCCGAATCACTAAAGAATCCTACTCTTTCAAAGGAAGAGCTGTTAGAACTTTTAGGATAAAGGAATGTAAAATTTGCGGAGCAATTTCCTATTACAAAAAAGGGTTGAAACCCTAGATAATCCCAGGTTTCAACCCTTAACTATTTTATTTAGTTATTTCTTTTTCCGACAATCAGATCTCTTCCACATAATTCACGAATTCCAGCTCATTAAGTTCTGCTACGAATTCACCATGTGAACGATTCTTATCAAAATCCACATCTATGATAAGCGCCACATCATTAGACTGAAGAGTCTTTTCTTTACTCTTAGCCACACTACTGATCTTGAAGCCCTGTTCAGTAATCCACTTAGATAGCTTCTTAACTCCGCCGCTCTTATCAACCTCAATATAAATCGAAATATACTTACTGTATTCCTCAACAACCTTGCTGACGTTCATAAGAACAACATTAGCCAGCATAATAAGTGCAAAGCAGGCAATACCTACTACAAGATAGCCTCCGCCGATTGCCATTCCCATACAGGCAGTAACCCAAAGGGAGGCCGCTGTGGTAAGTCCCTTGATCTGCTGTCTTCCGGTAACAAGAATGGTTCCTGCACCCAAAAAACCTATGCCACTTACAACTCCGGCAGGAATACGGCTGACATCCGCATTCAGCCCCGGTTCCATGGCAAGAAAAATATTAAGTGCTGTTGCCACCGCTGAACCAAGACTCACCAGCGCAAAGGTCTTAATTCCTGCACTATGTCTTTTAACAACACGCTCCCATCCAATAAGGCTTCCAAAAAGTGTCGCAATTACCAATCTGATGGAAACTGCTATATCTGTTGTACCTTCCAAAAAATCCAATACATCAAAAAAGCTCATGAACCCTCCGATAAAAAGAAAAATAGTCAGGAATATTATTATACTCCTTTATCCAGGCACATGCATTACAATGCAGCTAAAAGATCTGCAATAACTTCCTCTATGGTCTTATTTCCCTCTTCGATAGTAACGTCCGCATATTTCTCATACAATACACTTCGCTCGTTGTAAAGAGAAACCAGTGACTGGCCATCCTTCATTACCACGCCGCGCTGTTTGGCGTTTTTAAGTCTCTTGGTAAGTATGTCCATATCCACCTTAAGATAGACTATCTTACCAATATTCTTATAGTGGTCCATGGCCTCTTTCCCATAAACAGCACTTCCGCCGGTAGATATAACAGTCTTTTCAACTTCAATCCCTGCATTGATCCTGTTCTCAATGTCGATAAAGCCGTCAACGCCTTCCTGTTCAATGATCTCTGAAAGCTTTCTGTTTTCTTTTTCCTGAATTACTATATCTGCATCAACAAAGTTGTAACCGAGAATTTTCGCAAGGATTACTCCAACTGTGCTCTTCCCCGATGCTGGCATACCAATAAGTATAATATTATTCTTTTTCATAATGCTTTGCCCAAGCTAATGCTCGTCCTCTCTAGCTTTATTTTCAACCTAGAAATTATAACACATAGTCTTGATAGTACAAAGCATTGCCACAAACTCTATGTTACTGTTCACTCGCATGCAGCTCGCTCCAGTAACAACTCTATCTCTTATCCTTGTCGATAAATTCCAGTAAGAAAGTAGCTATAAGAGCATACACTATGGTCCAGCTCACAAGCCATCTCCAGCATCTAAAGACAATTTCCTCATCAAAAGCATAGTCAGGATTCTGATTCTGCTGTGCGCTCATCATCAAAAGCTCATCTTTCTGATTATTCTCTTCTATACTTCTCAGCACCATCAAAAGAGGTTTTTCTCCCTCTACCTCCACATCCTTAAGCTTTATGGCACTATTCCAGATTGTGACCATAGGAAGGGAATTATAATCTCCCTGGGCGCATAACGCAGTAAGTCCCCACTTAGTGGCGGTAAGATATGTAAAAGGCATTGCCTCATCCGGCAGGTTAAAAAACGCCCCTGAAAACAAGAGCTGCACTATCAGAAGAAAAGGCATGATAGTCATAGCAGTTGTAGTAGTCCTGGCAAAAGCCGACACCAAAAGTGCCAGCATATCAGCACAGTACGTGATAAGAAACAGCGTAATACCAATATCCAGAACAGGCCACGGCGTCACCAGGCCTTTATCCGGTATTTTCACCTTCATGACATAACATACAACCAGCGTAATTACAACCTGTAAAGCGCACAGCACAAACTGATATATCATATGAGCTGCAATGTATGAGCTTATATGAAGTCCTGATCTATGCTCTCTTTTAACGATAGCCCTTTCCCTGCAGATCATCTGTATTGAGTTAAAAAAGCCATTCCAAATGCATATACAGGACAAGGCGAAAGTCCCCATAAGGGTGCCTTCCATGGTCATGAAAAGATTCTTTCCAACAGAAAAAGCCACAAGACCGGCTATGACCGCAGCCATAGGAAGAACCTTCCAGTCATTTTGGAACAGAAACATTCTAAAGAGCTTACCTAAATATATAAAAGTTTGTGCTACTCGTCCTCTGTGCTTTACCTCATATGTTTCCATAGCCTATCACCCCACATTTTCCGACAGCGATACATATTTTTCAACGAACTCATCAGCTCTTCCTTCTCCGCCCTCGTCCTTCTGGTTGATAGAAAGAAGAATATCCTCCATTGAATCTTTTCCAAAGAATTCATAGGCCTCTTTTACCGGGCCATAATAAGCAAGACGGCCAGTCCTTCTAGCATCCTTGGCTAGTACTATCACATCATCAAAAAGATCTATTACACGGTCAGGCGTATGCGTGATGACCACAACAATCTTCCCCTCATCAGCGATTTCCCTTAGTTTTTCAAACAGATTTCTTGCAACTACCCCGTCAAGACCTGAATCCGGCTCATCCAGGATAAAAAGATCCGGATTAGTAATAAACTCAATAGCTATTGATAAACGCTTTCTCTGTCCACCGGACAACTTTTCAACAAGATTATTCTGAACAGCTGTAAGTCCAAACTGATCAAGAACATAGGCTATCCTGTTTTCCCTCTCCATAATCGACATGGTAACAGGAAGACGCATAAGTGCAGCGTCCGCCAAAGTCATAAAAACGGTATCTGTCCCACGCATAAGATCCTGCTGCGGAACAAAACCAATTTCATATTTCATTTTGTTATAGTCTTTATACACATCATTTTTATATAGATTAATAGTTGCATTTGCCTTTTCGTATCCCGTAAGAGCATTCAGGTAAGTGGTCTTCCCGGCGCCTGATCCGCCCAGCAACAGGACCATATGCCCCTTAGGAATACTCATATGTATATCTTTTAAAAGAGTCTTCTTTTTAAAGAAGTCCAAAACCGTTCTCTCTCTGATATTAACAGTAAGGCCATCCTCAATAGCTGCCATATCATGTCCCAGTTCCTTGGCGCCTTCTACTCCTTTAAGGCTGACTACCTTCTTCTGTGGCACGAATTTGTCTGAATAACCCCAAATGAGAGCTGTAAATTCGTCAAAAAGCAGGAACATCCATATCCATTTCTTACTTCTGCCAAAGACTTTTATCAGTCCAAGATAAATCCTGACACTATAAATTGTCATGGCAACTAATAGTCCGACAACCGGGATCATTAAAAAGAGCACTAATCTCGGATAATCCGTAATAAATTTCAGCAAAAATACAAGAGCATAGTAAATTGCAGCCATTATGGAGTACGTTCTGCCTTCTCTCTCCATGTCAGAGCAAAGGCTTATATAATATTCCCTCACGATAGGAACAAAAGCCCATCTCTTCTTCACTCCGCACTTTCTAAATATACCGAAGTAGCCAATCGAAAGCATTAAATACCTCACAATCATGCCAGTATCACTGTAAATAGCTGATAAATTCAGTTGTATAGAATTTCCATCCATAAGCTATGCCCTCTTTTACTGTTTTTTGATCATCTATCCGCCATCAAAATCAAGTAATAAACACACATTATTACATAATAATTTTATCACATTTAAGGCAACACAAAAAAGGGAACCTTCCCGCGTATAGCACGAGAAAGTCCCCTTTTAGGTCAATATCTTAAATTTTTATTAAGCGTTAACGATCTTGCCGAAATCTGGCTTAAGGCTTGCTCCGCCAATAAGACCACCATCGATATTAGGCTTGGAAAGAAGCTCAGCAGCGTTGCCGGCATTCATTGATCCGCCGTACTGGATACGAACTTCATCAGCTGTAGCCTGATCATAAAGCTTAGCAATAAGCTCACGGATAAGAGCGCAAACTTCTTCAGCCTGATCTGCTGTAGCAGTCTCGCCTGTTCCGATAGCCCAGATAGGCTCGTAAGCGATAACGAGCTTCTTAACCTGATCAGCTGTTACGCCATCAAGATCCCATGTGATCTGTCTCTCGATCCACTCTTTGTAAGTATCAGCCTTACGAAGAGCAAGAGACTCTCCACAGCAAAGGATAGGTGTAAGGCCTGAAGCAAATGCCTTCTTAACCTTCTGGTTGATAAGGATATCGTTCTCACCAAAGATATCTCTTCTCTCTGAGTGTCCGATAATGATATACTCTACACCAGCATCCTTAAGCATAGGAGCTGAAATCTCACCTGTGAATGCACCGTTATCTACGATGTAAAAGTTCTCTGCACCAACATGTACGTTTGTGCCCTTAACAGCTTCTACTACAGGTACGATATCGATAGCCGGAACGCAGTAAACTACGTCAACAGCATCGTTCTTAACTAAATCCTTAAGCTCTGCGCAAAGAGCTACTGCCTCGCTGGGAGTCTTGTTCATCTTCCAGTTTCCGGCGATGATTCTTCTTCTTGCCATTTTTATTCTCCTTTATCACTTGTCGTCTGCAGCATAAACTCCAGGAAGCTTCTTGCCCTCGAGGAACTCAAGAGAAGCGCCGCCACCTGTTGAGATGTGGCTCATCTTGTCAGCATATCCAAGCTGGTTAACAGCTGCTGCACTATCACCACCACCGATGATTGTTGTAGCCTCTGTCTCAGAAAGTGCCTTAGCAACTTCCTTAGTACCTGTTGCAAGAACAGGGTTCTCGAATACACCCATAGGTCCGTTCCAAACTACAGTCTTAGCAGTCTTAACCGCCTCTGAATAAAGAGCAATTGTCTGAGGTCCGATATCAGCGCCCTCTTTGTCAGCAGGGATCTTATCAGCATCAACAATAGTTGTTGTGATGTTAGGATTGTCGATAGGATCTGGGAAAGAATCGATGCAAACTGTATCGATAGGAAGAAGAAGC